>DASTWO010000152.1:0-3918 GCA_035776675.1 Caryophanales bacterium | reverse complement strand
TCTTAAGAAGATTAATTCGTTCCATGCCGACCCGAAAAGGTGTAATCGGAGTGGCTACCTGTGATAAGGGATTACCCGCTATGATGATGGGGGTTGCGGGTATGCGCGATCTTCCCGGAATTATTGTTCCAGGAGGGGTGACCTTACCTCCGACAAATGGCGAGGATGCCGGAAAGGTTCAAACGATAGGTGCCCGATTCGCGAACGGAGAAATTACACTGAAGGAAGCTGCGGATTTTGGCTGTGCTGCTTGCGCTACCCCCGGAGGAGGCTGTCAATTTCTTGGTACGGCCGCAACATCTCAAGTTGTGGCTGAGGCATTGGGAATGGCGGTACCTCATTCTGCTTTGGCTCCGTCTGGACAGGCTATATGGAAGGAGATAGCTCACCAATCAGCGCGTTCCATGATCACCATGGAATCGAAAGGAATGGTGATGCGAGATATTCTTACCGATTCTGCAATTCGAAACGCGATGGTCGTTCATGCCGCCTTCGGTGGTTCTACTAACTTACTTCTCCATATACCGGCGATTGCTCATGCTGCCGGATGCTCAATACCTACCATTGACGATTGGATGAAAGTGAATCGTGAAATTCCACGTTTGGTAAATGTCTTACCGAATGGACCTGATAACCATCCGACTGTCAGGGTTTTCTTGGCAGGAGGAGTTCCGGAAGTCATGCTTCATTTACGTGAACTTGATGCACTGGATCTTACTGAGATGACGGTTACCGGAGAAACATTGGGCACGGTTCTTGATTGGTGGGAGTCTTCCGAGCGCCGTTTTCGCCTGCGTCAGCTGTTAAAGGACTCGGATGGTGTGGATCCGGAGCAAGTGATTATGAGCCCGAAACAAACTGCTACCAATGGTTTGACCTCTACGGTTACTTTTCCGGTTGGAAACCTTGCTCCAGAAGGGTCTGTTATTAAATCAACCTCCATCGATCCAGCTGTTTTGGATGAGAAAGGCATCTATCACCACCGAGGAAAGGCAAAGGTTTTTACTACTGAAAAGGAAGCTGTCGCGGCTGTGAAAAATAACAAAATCCAGGAAGGCGACATCATGGTATTGGCTGGAAGAGGACCGATGGGAACTGGCATGGAAGAAACTTACCAACTCACATCAGCTTTGAAACATCTTTCATTCGGAAAATACGTTTCCTTGATCACAGATGCGCGCTTTTCCGGTGTATCAACAGGAGCATGTATTGGCCATGTCGGACCGGAAGGTCTTGCCGGTGGCCCGATTGGTAAATTAAGAGATGGTGACTGGATTGATATCAAAATTGATTGTAAACAACTTAAGGGTACCGTGAACTTTATCGGAGAGGGAGATGAATTTGTCAGTCCGGAAGAGGGATCAGTGATTTTATCTTCGCGTGGCATGCATCCGGGTCTGGCGCCGGATTCAAAACTACCTGATGATACACGCCTTTGGGCAGCTCTTCAATCCGTAAGCGGAGGCACCTGGAAAGGCAGCGTTTATGACGTTGACCGAATTATTAAGGTTTTGGAATTGGGGAAGAAACATTTAGATGAAGATGAGCGTGAAAATTCCGATATGGGAATGGCTTAATCAAATAATAAATGTAAAAGGTTCCTAAAGTCCTTTTTCAATACGGCACAGGAGAAAGGCATCATTTATTCGGGGGGATTTCATGGATCATGTAGTCGTTTACCAGCCCATACCTGAGTTTTTATTAGAAAAGTTACAGCAGAAATTCTCCGTTTCTCACTTTAATAAAGTTACGGATGACAATAGGAGCGAATTTGAACAGAAAGTTCAAGGGGCTGACGGTTTATTGGGGGCTGGTTGGCCAATAACAAGGGCATTTCTTGACAAGGCTCCCAATCTGAGAGTAGTCAGCAATATCTCGGCAGGGTACGATAATTTCGATATTGAAGAACTTACAAAACGGGGAATAATGGCAACAAATTCACCTGATGCATTAACGGAAACCACCGCGGATTTAATCTTTGGTCTATTGCTTTCTTCGGCCAGACGTATTGCCGAACTTGACCGGCTGGTCCGTATGAAACAATGGAACGGCGCCATTAAGAACAAGCACTTTGGTGTTGATGTCCACCATAAAACCATTGGAATTGTTGGAATGGGAAGGATCGGTCGTGCGGTTGCGAGAAGAGCAGCATTAGGCTTCAACATGAAGGTTCTTTACCATAGGCGGAGCCGAGATAAGGAGTCGGAAAGAATGCTTGGGGCCGAGTATTGTGATTTACCAGAGCTGCTTGGCTCCTCGGATTATGTCTGTCTGACTCTGCCTCTGACCGACTCAACCTATCATTTAATTGACGAGCAAGAATTTAATCAAATGAAGCCTGAAGCCATCTTAATCAATGGAGGGCGCGGACCGCTTCTAAATGAGGAAGCATTGGTTACAGCGCTGAAAAACAATACGATTATGGCTGCGGGGTTGGATGTCTATGAAAAAGAGCCCCTCTCGCATGATAGTGAACTGTTATCAATGAGAAATGTCGTTCTTTCCCCTCATACAGGTTCTGCGACGGAGGAAACACGGACCCAAATGGCCGTCGACGCGGTGGAAAATCTATTACAAGCCCTGCAAGGAGAAACCCCTATGAATTTATTGAACCCGGAGGTTGAATGACCAAGCGAAATCCAAAGAATGGGGAGGGCATACAAATGCCTGACATTGATATTTCGGTTCCACGCCGAATCCCGGAAAAAATGAAGGCGGCCGTGTTGAATCGAACGTTCGATATTGAACTGAAGGAATTAGATGTTCCGGAAGTCCGTGACGATGAGGTGCTTGTTAAGGTAATCGCGGTGGGGGTTTGCGGATCTGATGTTCACTATTATGAACACGGCAGAATTGGCCCTTATGTTGTTGAGGAACCTATTATTCTCGGACATGAATGTTCCGGAATTGTGGTCGATACCGGAAAAGACGTTTCTCGATTTGTAAAAGGGGACCGTGTAGCCGTTGAGCCCGGGGTTACTTGCGGCCGCTGTGAATACTGTAAGATAGGTCGCTACAACTTGTGTCCGAAGGTTGAATTTCTCGCAACGCCGCCAGTCGATGGCGCGTTTGTCCAATACATCAGACATCGAGAAGATTTTCTCTATCCGATTCCGGATCATCTTTCTTTTGAAACGGCTTTATTAAACGAACCGTTTTCTGTAGGGATTCATGCCGCAAAAAGAGCTGATTTACACCCGGGATCTTCAGTTGCCATTATGGGAATGGGGCCGGTCGGTTTAATGGCCGTCGCCGCAGCCAAGGCTTTCGGAGCCACAAACATCATCGTGGCTGATCTTGAAGAAAATCGTCTGGAAGCAGGCAAAAAACTGGGTGCTTCGCATGCAATTCATATTAGGAAAGAGGATCCCGGACAGAGAATAAAAGAGTTGACTTCCAATAGGGGAGTGGATGTCGCCTTTGAGACGGCAGGACATCCTGCGGCGTTGAAATCCGCTCTGTCATCAGTGAAACGAGGCGGAAAATTAGCCATTGTCGGGTTGCCGCCTCAGGATGAAGTTGGGGTCAATGTTCCATTGATTTCATCATATGAAATTGATATTTACGGAGTATTTCGTTATGCCAATACTTATCCGGAAGGGATTGAATTTCTTTCATCTGATCTGATCGATGCGGATTTTTTAATAACTGACCGCTATGCGCTGCAAGATACAAAGCAAGCACTGGAACAGGCAAGAACGAACAAGTCGGAAAGCTTAAAGGTTATTGTTTACCCTAATGAATGAAAGGAGTGTACAATTATGCGAATCATTCGCTTTCTAGATGAAAATCATCGAGCACAACTTGGTGCTGTTTCAGAAGATAATCATGTGTATGGTCTTCCTTTTGAAGATATTCAGCAAGTTGTTCATACGGCCAAACAGAAAGATTCTGATCCGTTGGCACTGGTTCAAGAAA
>DASTWO010000151.1:0-2342 GCA_035776675.1 Caryophanales bacterium | reverse complement strand
TCGGATAATAAGAAAACCGAATCGGTAAATCAGTGGTGGACTTGCCGCCGTAAAGCCCCTGTTCTTCCCAGAACCTGGTTTTAAATTCGATTCCAATTTTGATTGAAGGCGAATAATGAATTTTCCGGATTGCGTTACGCTTGAAATACGAAAAGGAATGCCGTGGCTCAACTTCTACAAAAGGCAAAACTGAGTAAGGAACGGTCACTACCGCAAAATCTCCCGTAACCGAAAAAGATTTTGAGGTATGGATATCCTCTCCATAAAGAGTCACTTTGGAGGGATGCTGTTTGATTTTCGTGAGCTTGTGGTTGAGGAACAGGTTGTCTTTTAACTGGGGAAGAAATGCATTCGGAAGCCGGTCATTACCGCCCGTAACCTCGTAAAACGGAAGGTCCGGTTGTAAAAAAATGATTTGCAATTCGTGCCTGAAAATGTCCAGAAAAGAAAGTTCCGCAAAGGATTCGATATCAAAAAGGAGCTCAATCATAGTGATGGCACCTGGAGACAATTTAAGCCCGAAAGGATTATGTTTAAGAAATCCATCCAAAGAGTATTTATCAAAGTTCTGGACAACCCAATCCCAATTTTGAGGTTCTTGTTTCAATAACTGCAAAATCGGCTGCAAGGCTCCTTTAAATAACACATTGGCCGTGTTTCCCTGTTCATGGGGAGGTAACGGGTAATTGAGAACACCAGGATTCTTTCGATACATCTTCAACCGTGTCTTCACGCCATTCACATAAATCAGATCATTCGGCGTTGTATTAAAGAACAGATTGATCGGCAATCGGAATTTTTTAATATATTCCAATACCAAATGGTGCTTCTGTGGAATACGCATTGCCCCGACATCGAGGTATAACCCATCAGAAAAAGGATCTCGTAACGTATGAACCCGGCCCCCGACCCTGTCCCTTGCCTCCAAAATGGACACCTTATGGCCCGCTTGCTTCAAAAGTGACGCCGTTACCAGACCCGCCATCCCAGCCCCGATAACAATGATTTCTTTTGGGTTGCTTGTCTGTGGGAGCCCCTTTCTTATCGTCCAAATCATTTGATCCGGATCCACATTCGGCCACCTTCCTTAAAAATAGATTGAAAGGAGAACACTTCCAGTTTATTCTCAGCCAAAGAATATATGACATTTTGAAAATACCTTACGAAAGCCGGCGAAAATTAAAAGAAGCTGCCGCGGCAGCCCCTACAACAAATGCATGTATTCTTGTAATGAAACACGGCGATTTCCGTTTCGCCCGGTTTTGGTTTCCGCGGACACAAGGGAATTAAGAATGGCTTCCTCAGTCGATTCGGCCGCTGCGCGAAACAGCAAGTCGATATGGGTCTCATGGATTCTTTTTATATCTGTAAAAGCCTTCCTGGATTCATGGGAAATCCGGACGGCTGTGGAAAATCCGACAGCCACCTCACCACTGCCGTTTCCAACAAACGAACCCGTTCGCCCTATTCCAACCGCCGTCCGCTTGATCACCCGTTTCAGCTGATGTTCCGTCAACGGTGCATCTGTTGCGACTATTACAATGATCGATCCCTTGTCAGGTTCCGAGACTTCGTGATCAGGGATGATTTGATTAACCTGTCTTCCATCTAACAGGAAATCCTCTCTTCTGCCGAAATTGGAGAGTACCAACACGCCCAAATTGTAATCATGGTCTTCGATTTTCACAACACGCGATGCCGTTCCGATTCCGCCTTTGAAGCCAAGGCAAGACATTCCGGTTCCCGCTCCGATCGCCCCTTCAGCAACTTCGGTTTCCGCCCGTTCGAGCGCTTGAAACACGTGCTCCTTCCTAATGTGTTTCCCGCGAATATCATTCAGAAAGCCGTCATTGCACTCGCAAACCACCGGATTTACGGTACCGGTCGTATCACCAATTTCCGGGTGCCGCTCGAGCATGTAGTCGATCAACGCATCAGAAGCTTGACCAACACTTAACGTGTTCGTCAACACAATTGGCGTTTCCAACGTGCCTAACTCCTCGATTTGCACCGTACCTGCCGGCTGTCCGAAACCGTTCATCACGTGAACAGCAGCTGGCAGCTTTTCCCTAAAGATACTGCCTTCATGAGGTAATATGGCTGTCACACCGGTTTTGACCGGTCCATCATCCAATGTACTGTGCCCGACCTTTATTCCTTCCACATCTGTGATCGCATTTTTCGTGCCGGGCGGCAATTCGCCTATTAAAATCCCATAATCTCTAATTCGTTTCGGCATAACTTTCGCTCGCAATAGCCGCTTCAAAAGCTTCTTGCAACTTCCGGGTTACCTGTCCCGGTTGTCCGGTGCCAATTGTTGTATCATCAACCTGAACAACAGG
>DASTWO010000150.1:0-20224 GCA_035776675.1 Caryophanales bacterium | reverse complement strand
CAAAGTGTAGGTTTTCGCCTTATCTTTGGATTTCTGTTGCTCGTCCGATTCGTCGGACTTCTCGTCATTCTTTTTTCCGTCCTCTTTGGACTGGTCAGTATTGGCTTCTTCACTTTTCGTCTTATCATTATTCTGGTTTTCCGCCTTTTGGTCGGCGGCCGTCGATTTCAGGGATTCATAGGTTTCTTTCTCTACGGCAACCTGATCATGGCTCTCCAGATAATGTTGGACTTGTTCTTTCGTGATCGTTTGCTTTGCTGCGCTTTCCGCAGGTCCCTGGCCAGTGAAGAAAAAGTAGGCCATTACAATGGCCGCAATCCAAAGACCGGCTGCAAATCCACGCATTCCTGATTTTGTCATCCTTAATCCCTCTTTTTTCCTGGTCTGTTACTCATGCCGGTCATGAATCATAACTTCTTCTTCCAGCTCATTTTGTTTCTTCTTTACCTTATAGAGTTCTTGCATTAAGGTAATGGACAAATTCTCCATCTGATTTTCGACACCAGCGATGCGGTCTTTCTTGAAAAAAGATCCTACGAAAAACACTGCTCCCAATACCAGTAGGGCTAGAATTGCGATTTCCATTCTGCTATGTACCTCCCCATCTTTCATGATTCAACAAAAATCGAGTTTCTCCTCCTTTATTTATAACATAGTCATTCGAAATGGCAATGACAATTTTGTTCCAATTCATCCGTCTTGAATTTGCATGGAAACTCTGGTAAAGTAACAACGAATAAGGTTTGGAGGGAAATGAAATGCGCGTACAAGTGACATTGGAATGCACAGAATCAGGCGACCGCAATTATTTGACTACAAAGAACAAGCAGAAGCAGCCGGAGCGCCTCGAAATGAAGAAATATTGTCCGAAATGCCAGAAGCACACATTGCATAAGGAGACGAAATAAGGCAGCGGGAGCTTGTTCCCGGTGCTTTTTTCATACTAAAGCGAAAAGGCGGCACTGAGATGGGTGAAAAGAAAGATCTAAGGCAATCGATGAAAAAAAGATTGCGGCTGCTTCCAGCTGGAACCCGTGGGATTCTGAGTGCGAGTATCGCAAATAAGTTGTCATCATTGCCCGAATGGAAACAAAGTGGCATGATTGGCATGACCATGTCGACAGATGATGAAATCGACACAAAACCGTTGATTCGAACGGCATGGGCGAAGAATAAGAAGATCGCTGTTCCCAAAACGGACCCAAACCAGAAAATAATGGATTTTCGGCGAATCGTGTCGTTGACTCAGGTTGAAGAAGCGTTTGCCGGCATTCTAGAACCGAAAACAGCGGAAACCGAATCCGTTTTGCCTGAAGAAATTGATCTGTTAGTGGTACCGGGTCTGGTGTTCGATCATAATGGTTTCAGAATTGGCTTCGGTGGCGGCTTCTACGATCGTTATCTGTCAGAATATCGAAATGTCACCGTTTCGCTTGCCTATGAAATGCAGTTGTTGGACCGGATACCAGTGGAAGTATTCGATCTGCCTGTAGATATTATCGTAACCGAACGGCGTGTTATTAGAACGGGTAAAGTCCAATGAAGATTTCCGGAATTGTGCTGGCTGGCGGAGAATCTAAGCGATTCGGAGCACCAAAGGCATTTGCTATACATAATGAGAAATATTTCTATGAACATATTTGTGAGGTATTACGGCCTTATGTCGATAACATCATAATAGTGACACGACCCGAATTGTTGAGGAGATTTAGAAATCACAGGATCATAATGGACGATTCTCAATTCAAAGGAATGGGGCCTCTTGCCGGCTTGTATTCCGGGATGAGGTCTCTTTCGTCAGAATGGTACTGTGTGTTGGCATGTGACATGCCGATGATGGATCAGCAATCGGTAAGAAGTCTTGTGAAAGCGGCATCGAAGGCTAACGGATATGAGGCAGTTGTTCCGAATATTGATGGACGTGTCCAACCATTGGCGGCGATGTATCGCGAAAACACGGTTGAGATTTTGGAATCCTTGTTGGTTCAGGGCAAAAGGAAAGTCGGGGATTTTCTGAATGAGATTCAAGTTTACAATTTGAATGAACAGGTTTTTGGAGCGAATTCGAACAGTTTTATCAATGTGAATACTCGGGAAGATTTCGCGAGGTTACAAGAGGAGGAGGAACTGTGAGCGGACAATGGGATCGATATTCTCGACAGATGTTGTTCTCGCCGATTGGGGAAGCAGGGCAGCGAAAGTTGTTCGGGAAAAGAGTGTTGATTGTCGGAGTCGGAGCGCTTGGTACGGTAATAGCCAATCATCTTGTCCGCGGTGGTGTCGGACACGTACGTTTGGCAGATCGTGATTATGTGGAGAAGAGCAATTTACAGCGTCAATTGTTGTTCGATGAAGAAGATGTAAGCAAGGCTCTTCCGAAAGCGATAGCCGCCGAGAGGAAACTTCGGAGAATCAATTCTGATGTTCAAGTAGAAGGCCATACAATCGACGTGACAAAAGCAACGATCGAGACTTTGCTGGATGGCGTAGATCTTGTCGTGGATGGTACGGATAATTTCTCAACACGCTTCTTGTTAAACGATATATGTTTTAAGAATAACGTTCCTTTTGTATATGGTGGAGCTGTGGCGTCACGTGGAATGACGGCAATGTTTGTTCCTGGGAAAACCCCTTGTCTTCGCTGTATGGTTTCGCAGGATGGCGAAGCTGGACAAACGTGCGACACTATCGGTGTTCTCGGTCCGGTTGTCGATGTTGCGGCCTCCTATCAGGCTGTCGAAGTGTTGAAATATTTGGTTGGAGATGAGAAAACCCGTCGCGACTCTCTCCTGACATTCGATCTTTGGGCAAACCGATTTTATGAAATGGATTTTGCGAAACCAAGGTCTGATTGCCCAACATGCCAAAAGAGAGAATATCCGGCATTGACGGCGGCAGGAGATGAAGTTACCTCGCTCTGCGGAAGAGAAACCATTCAAATTCATATTCAGAAAAATTTCGAGCTTGCTGAATGGGAGGAACGATTAAATCGTGTTGCGGCTGTCACCAAAACACCTTTTCTTCTTAGAGTCGACTTACCGGAAGGAGAGCGGCTTGTGATGTTTCCGGACGGTCGGACACTTATACAGGGGACTGAAGATTTAACGAAAGCGAAATCACTTTATGCCCGTTATATTGGCATGTGAGTAGATTTTATGGATAAAATCCGGGTTTCTTCAAACACTAATGGAATCAAATAACCTGACAAGGAGAGATCCGGATTGCGCAAATTTATGTTCAAATTAATGATGTTTCTGTTTATCGGTTACGGAATCTACAAATATCGTTATCGCATCCTCAACGGGCTTTTCGGCTTTCAGGCGATTCGTCGTTTGTCCCGCTCAGAATTATATAACAGGGTTATGAATCGATTTATTTTCAGTGACTGAAGGTTTGGACCAATTTTACATTTTCGCCATTGGCCGCTTTCGTTAACACGATAAGGCGCTCACCCTTCTTATCTAGTAATATTAACGGTATCGTACTACCGATGGGATTTATGATTTCTCCATCTTCTGTTTCGATCCCGAGGAAATAATCATCGTAAAGACGTTCCCATAGCTTTCCGATGGCTTTCTCTGTTTGCTTTTTCGTCATACCAGGCAAGTTATTTCGGTTATAAATGTGCAAATAAGGCAATGAGAAACGATAGTAATTCTTTGGTGAAAGCTGATAATCCCTCAACAGGTCTTTCCACACATAATGCAACTGTTGCTTTGTCGCATGGTTCAGGATTCTTTGCCATTCCTTTTCTTCCTCATTCTGGGGAATTTCAAAGGCTTCCATCGGACTGAAAGGAGAAGCGGTTACGTACAACTGGTCATAACTCATTTGTTGCCGGCTGGTAATGGTGTCATCCGGATAATGAATTTCGGCATGATGAACACTGATCGCCTGAAAATGTCCGCTGTCTTCGCGGTTGATTGTCTTTTCCAATTGCAACTGTTTCGTATGATCTCCCCATTTGAAAACCTTGTCAATCAGCAGCCCGTCCTCATACAATAGGGAAATGTCCTGGCGCAGATAGGCGGAACGGTCAAGCTTGGATCCTGTGCTCCATTTAATTGTATATTCATCTTCATCCAAGCGGTCCTTCCATGATAAGTTTGTATCGTATTGGACAAAATCAATGCTTTGGTCTTCTGGGAAGTAGTTGAATTTCTGTTCAAGAACGGTTTTTTCACCGGAAACGTATAGGATAAAAAATCCTCCGATGCAGACAATGATCACAAACAGTGCGGCTGCTTTTTTCATATCGCACCTCCACGGGACAACCTTGCCATCAATTTATGAGAAGATCAGGAAAATATGCGGAAGGATTTTGCCGGTTGAAACCCGAATATGTATAAGGTTGGACAATTTTTAAAGGAGAGATTACGTCATGGCACATGTAGTAGACGATGATGCGATTATAAGATTAATCAAGGATTTGGTGGAGACACCAAGTCCATCGGGGAATACAGAAGAGGTCATTGCTTTTGTGGAGGATTGGCTGGGAAATCGAAATGTGAAAACCCAACGAACTCATAAAGGAGCGCTGCTGGCCACCATTGAAGGAACAGACAGGGAACAGCATCGTTTTCTAACAGCTCACGTCGATACTCTTGGAGCGATGGTTAAGGAAATCAAATCTGATGGCAGGCTTCTTCTTTCCAGAATCGGAGGCTTTCCCTGGAATATGGCGGAAGGGGAATATTGTGAAATCGAAACTTCCGCGGGCCGCAAGTACACAGGAACCGTTCTGGTTCACCAGACTTCGACGCATGTGTATAAAGATGCCGGCGAGGCGGAACGAAATGATGAAAATATTGAAGTACGAATTGATGCCAAAGTGAGAAACGATGACGAGACAAGGGCGCTGGGCATCGAGGTAGGCGATTTTGTTTCGTTTGATCCTCGTTTTGAAGTGACGGAAAGCGGGTTCGTGAAATCGAGGCACCTCGATGACAAGGCAAGCGTGGCACTGTTACTGAATGTGATTGAGAAACTGGCGGATCACGAGGTGAAGTTGCCGTACACGACACATTTCCTGATTTCGAATAATGAAGAAATCGGATATGGTGGAAATTCGAACATTCCAGTGGAGACGAAGGAGTATTTAGCTGTCGATATGGGAGCCATTGGAGACGGTCAAAGGACGGATGAGTACACCGTATCGATTTGCGTGAAGGATTCAAGTGGCCCTTATCATCTTCAGTTGAGAAAGAACCTAGTTGAACTTGCCAAAGCGAACGGAATTGATTACAAGCTTGATATATATCCTTTCTATGGTTCTGATGCTTCCGCGGCGATTCGAGCGGGACATGACATTATTCACGGACTCATTGGCCCCGGTATCGATGCTTCCCATGCATATGAACGAACCCACCGGGACTCCCTTCTCTATACTGGTGATTTGATCTACTATTATTTGCAATCGAAAATGCTTTAACAAAGGAAGCCAGCTTGCCGAACATTGAAAGTGTTTCGGCAGGCTGTTTTTTTGTATGTTTTGCCGATGAATAGCACATGACTAATAGAAGTGGAAAGAAAACGTAAGCAAGCCTCGGCTTCCGAAATCTAAAGTCTTTATAGGGAGGTTCCAATGGGTAAGAAAGGCAACGTTTTCAGCGAAAAGGAATCGAAACATCCGGTACAGAAGGATTATGCCAAAAATATCGAATTCCTGAAGAAAGAACTCGGATACGGCAAAAGTTTCGATATGATTCACTTGGACCTTCAGTATGCCGGAAGAAATATGGGGATTTTCGTCGTAGACGGATTTGCAAAGGATAAAATCTTGCATTTTCTCATGAAGCTGTTATCAGGACTGGATGAAGAACAGCTTGAGCCAAATCCGATCGATAAATTGATGAAGACTTATCTTCCTTATATTGAATTGAAGAAAGAAAAAGATCTAGATATGGCCACCTGGTGGGTAATGAGCGGAGCCTGCTGTCTTGTTGTAGAAGGCGCGGACGAAGTCATCATAATTGACGCAAGGACCTATCCCGTCCGTAATCCGAATGAACCGGATTTAGAAAGGGTTGTCCGCGGCCCCCATGATGGATTTGTTGAAACCATTATTTTCAATACTGCCTTGACGAGACGTCGAATCAGAGATAATTCATTAAGAATGGAATACCTGCGAGTAGGAAAAAGGTCCAAATCGGACATTTGTCTTTCTTATATTGATGACATTGCTGATCCGCGAATGGTGAAACATCTTCGGGAGTCACTGAAGAAAATCAGTACTGACGGTTTGGCGATGGGAGAGAAAACAATTGATGAATTTCTGACCGGCAGGAGTTGGAACCCGTATTTGACAGTACGGTATACGGAACGACCGGATACAGCTGCCGTGCACCTGTTTGAGGGGCATGTGCTGGTCATGGTAGATGGTTCTCCAAGTGTCATCATTACTCCAATGACTTTTTGGGGGAATTTACAGTACCCGGAAGAGTACCGGGAAAGACCGGTTGTCGGGGGTTACATCCGATTTGCCCGTTATTTTGCCGTATTGATGTCTATCTTTTTGTTGCCGCTTTGGTTTTTGTTCGCTTCCCATCCGGAATTGCTAGGGGACAATATGTCCTTTATTGGAGTGAAGAAACCCGGTGAAGTCCCGCTGTTTATCCAGGTTCTTCTGATCGAGATCGGCATAGATATTTTGCGAATGGCGACGATTCATACACCGAAAGAGATGGCGGGTGCCCTGGGTCTCATCGCGGCGATCATTATCGGGCAGACAGCTGTCCAGGTCGGGTTATTTACCAATGAAGTCATTCTTTATCTTGCCCTGGCAGCCATCGGAACCTTTGCCACACCGTCTTATGAGCTTGGATTGGCCAATCGCCTGAGTCGATTGGGGCTGTTTATCGTAACAGCGATTTTTGGTGTTCCCGGATTCGTCATTGGCACCTTATGTTTGATCCTCATGCTTGTTCGCATGAAATCGTTCGATGTTCCATATATGTGGCCCATTTTGCCGTTTTCTCCGCGTTCAGCATCCGATGTAGTGGTCAGAAAGGCAATGCCATTGAAGAATCGTCGGCCCGTGATGCTTCATACAGAAGATCCAGACAGGCGATAAGTCAGTGACCAGAGACATCATACTCTTATTGTTTAGATAAAATTGCTCATACTTTCAGGTGTTCTCCTCATAAGATGAATGTAGGAAAGGGGATGGGGGGAACGCCATGAATGTGACTGTACGTAAGGGTGATACTCTTTGGTATTACAGTCAATTATTCAATGTCCCTTTACAATTGATACTGGATTCCAACCCCGATGTTAACCCAAGGCATTTGAATAGGGGCCAACAGGTGAAAATACCAGGATTTAGTGCGGAGCAATATAAGATTCAACAACGGGATAACTTTTGGGAAATGGCTACTCTCAAAGAAGTATCGATTGACGCGCTTATGTTGACAAATCCGACTGTTGAACCGCGTCGTCTGGAAGCCGGGGGTCAAATTCAAATTCCGCAGCGCGTTACAAAGTCAATTGTGAATTGGCAATCTGAATATGACTATGGGACGCTTGTCGATAATCTTGATCGGTTATTTGAAATCTATCCTTTTATGAAACAAGACCATATAGGAAACAGTGTGATGGGGAAATCACTTTCGGAAATAAGAATAGGGCGTGGGGAGCGAAAAGTTCATTTCAATGGCTCCTTTCATGCCAATGAATGGACAACTACGCCGATCATCATGAAATTTGTAAATGAATATTTGTTGGCATTAACCAACCGTGGCACCATTAGGGGATTGTATATGGCCCCACTTTATGAGGAGGTAACCCTGTCTATCGTGCCAATGGTTAATCCAGACGGCGTCAATCTAGTGATTAATGGGCCACCGGAAGAAGAACCTTATCAGAGTATGGCACTAGAAATCAATAATGACCATTCGGATTTCTCGGAATGGAAAGCGAATATTCGCGGAGTCGATTTGAATAATCAATTTCCCGCACGTTGGTACCTTGAAGCGAGGCGTAAGAAACAAAAACCGGCTCCGGCGAATTATCCCGGACCGGAACCTTTAAGTGAACCAGAAACAATTGCGATGGCTGAATTGACGCAATCCCGTGATTTCGATCGAATTCTGGCACTTCATTCGCAAGGAGAAGAGAATTATTGGGGATTCCTCGGTTATGAACCGTCAGCTTCTCGAACTATAGTTCAGGAATATGCCCGGGTCAGCGGATACGAACCGATACAATACGTTGATAGCTATGCAGGATATAAAGATTGGTTTATCCAGGAGTGGAGGCGTCCTGGCTTTACTGTGGAGATTGGAACGGGGGAAAAACCGTTACCCATAAGTCAATTCAGCGAGATCTATCAGGAGTGTCTCGGTATCTTTCTTGCCAGCCTGTATCTTAAGGAATATATATGAAAGTTAAGCTGCCCCGTTGGTCCTTTCAGACGAATGGGGTTTTCAGATTTGGCCATGAAAAAAAGCGGGAGTACTATCCCCGCTTTTCATTCGCCGCTTACGGCTCCTCCGCCCCAGAAGACGGCATATAGACTCATGATTGAGAACCACCCGAAGAAGAGCACTGTTAAAACCGCGAATCCGCCTCCAAAGAAGTTCCTTGCTTTAAATCCACGGAAAGCTCCGATGATGGCAAAAATGGTAACAACCAGAAAAATAAAAGCGAGTGCCATTATGTAATCCCCTTTCTTGATTGAATCTGTTACGTTAGCTTACCCAATTCTTCTTTCATTCATAAGTTAAATGGATTCCGATATTTATTTTATACTTTTTTCCACGGTTTGTCGAGGAACCCCGGCGGTCTGCTGAAAAGTTCATCGGATTGTGACAAACTGCTTGCGCCTTTTCAATCGCATTCGTTTTCACGTAAAATAGGGGATAGATCCATTAAGGGAACGGGAGGAAAAGTTATGAAATGGACACAATTGCCGCTTGGGCCAGTGCAGGCCAATGCCTATATTGTTGAAAAAGAAAACGGAGAGGCGCTAATAATTGATCCGGGAGGAGAAGGAGATCGGTTGGTTTCCTTTGTAAAGTCCAGGAACCTGGAGCCGTTGGCCATCCTCCTGACTCATGCTCATTTTGATCATATCGGAGCAGTGGAGAAAGCAAGAACCCAATGGTCGATTCCCGTATATTTACATCAAGAAGAATCGGGCTGGCTTAATGATCCGCAGAAGAACGGTTCCGCCTTTTTTCCAGGAGTGGGTGGTGGGATGACAATCAAGCCGGCTGAAAAAATCATAAATGGTGAAGGCCCTCTGAATATCGGATCTTTCAGCTTTGAAGTTGTTGAAACACCGGGACATTCTCCAGGCAGCGTTTCCTTTTTCAATAAAGCGTCAAAAGTTGTTTTTTCAGGAGATGCCTTATTTGCCGGCAGTATTGGAAGGACTGATTTGTATCGTGGAGATCACGATGAATTGTTGGAAAGCATTGAAGAAAAGTTGTTAATTCTTCCGGGTGAAACGATTGTGGCACCGGGTCATGGCCCTGAAACCACTATTGAATCGGAGAGGCGGACCAATCCCTTTCTATCCGGTATGTAAAGGAGAACAGGCCGTTGGAGAATATTTTGCGGAATTTGATGGCTGCTGCGCAAGACCATTGTATTACTTATGAACAGTTTATGAATACGGTTCTCTATCATCCTGAAAAAGGCTATTATCACAGGCCTGTCGACAAGGTCGGAAAAAAAGGAGACTTTTATACGAGCCCGACAGTCCATCCTGTATTCGGTCGCACGCTTGCCCGGTTCTTCATTGATTTAATAAACAGCGAAGAGCTTCCTCCGGTTGTTTGTGAGTGGGGAGCCGGTGACGGCCGTTTGGCGGCAGCGGTTCTGGAGGAATGGGGTCGGTTGTCTCCCGACACTTATAAGGATTTGACCTATATCATGGTTGAAGATAGCCCGTATCTTCGCCAAGAGCAATTGAAGTATTTGCCTTCGAGCAGACCAGTGGTCCAGTACTGTGATTGGGGTGAATTACGGGAGGAATACCCTGCGTTTTGCGGGATCCTTTTTTCGAATGAGCTTTTCGATGCTTTTCCCGTCAGGGTGGTTGAAAACGTAGAAGGAGTTTTACATGAAGTGAAGGTGGGTGTCAATGAAGGGGGAGACCTTGAAGAAGTCAGGGTTCCTTGTGTCGATCGAAAGATCTTTCAATGGCTTGAAGCCTACGGTTTTCCGTTAAAGGCGGGGCAAAGGATCGAGATTCCTCTCATGATGACCAACTGGCTGAAAACGACAACGAATTGGATCAGCCGCGGGGCTTTGCTGACGATCGATTATGGTTTTACGGAGATGGAATGGCGAGAACCGTTGAGAAAGAATGGCAGTCTAAGAGGATATTATCGCCATTATAAGGTAGACAATCCTTTGGTTCATCCAGGAGAAATGGATCTTACCGCACATATTCATGTGGATGCTGTTCGGAAAATCATGGAAGAAGGAGGGCTCGCCCATATATTCACTCTGTCGCAGAAAGATTTCTTGTTACGTGCGGGGATCTTTGATTACTTAAATGAAACAAAAGTGTCAGATCCATTCTCCCCCGTTCACCGGCAAAATCGAGCTGTCAATACTTTGGTATCTGAAAGTTCAATGGGAAATGCTTTTCGTGCGTTATTGCAGGGGAAAGGTCTTACGGGCCAATTTGCAAAAGCCTGCGGAGCCGATCAAACGGCTATTCATGGAGAGATACAAAAAAGACGATGAGCAGTTGCTCAATCGTCTCTACTGGGCCCCGCCACCACTGCCGGGTACCATCATGAACGTTGTCCAATACGTGAAACCGATGAAAAACAGTGTTAAGTAAGCGCCGAAAATATAAATGTAAGCCCGCTCAGATAAATTTAAAAGACCTAAACAAAAGAAAATAACCGTTTGTCCGTAAAAAAGCAATGCTGCATCAATCAAACCGGCAACTTGGAACATTACGGCAAAGATCAATGTCCAAAACGCAATCACACGAAACATGCGCGGCATGGGATTCCCTCCTTCAACACGATGCTATATGTACTATTGATTCAACTGTTATTATATACGACCGATTTCATATTGTAAATAACATCGCATGGCGAAATCGTGGCATTTTCGAGCGTTCGGGAATTTAAAGATCAAGAAACCGGATTTTGGCTCGATCCGGCTTCCGGGATAACTGGGATGGCAGGATTCGAACCTACGCATGACGGAGTCAAAGTCCGATGCCTTACCGCTTGGCTACATCCCATCGATGAAAAAGTGTTTTCTGACCGGTGCTAAACTGTATTGTAACCTGATCCCGCAAGGACTATTCACGAATAAAAGGATTTATTTATGGTGTTTTTTCAAGATGTACATCTTGCATTTACATTCAAATTGACGGGGTTGGGCATATTTGATACGGTCATCATTTTTATCGATAACCCTTCTTATTTTCTGTATAATGATAGATAGAGAAAAGTGAGGAGATGACAATGGATATTTCGCAACCTAAAGTTCAACATAGAAAGCTGTCCAAAGCGCAATTGATAAAAAAATTAATATTTGTTCCAATGGGCGCCATACTTGAAGCCATTGCATTGGAAATTTTTCTTGTCCCCAATGACGTTATAGACGGTGGCATTGTCGGCATTTCGATTATGCTTTCGCATCTTCTCGGTATCAAATTAGGGTTATTTCTTTTCTTCTTAAACCTTCCCTTTTTCTTTCTGGGCTACAAACAACTTGGCAAAACCTTCGCCATTACTACTGCATCTGGAATAACGCTATTATCAATTTTTACAACCTTGTTCACCCCTGTTCCGGGTATAACGAACAATCACCTGTTGGCAGCTGTGTTCGGTGGAATTTTATTGGGAATTGGTGTGGGTTTGATTATACGCCATGGGGGATCATCGGACGGTACTGAAATATTGGCGGTCCTCTTTAACAAGTCGACTCCATTTTCCGTCGGTGAGATTGTCATGTTTATCAACATATTCATTCTGGGGAGCGCCGGATTCGTATTCGGTCTGGATAATGCCATGTATTCCCTGATCGCCTATTTTATCGCGTTTAAGATGATTGATATTACTGTTGAGGGTCTTGATACACAGAAATCTGTTTGGATTATCAGTGATGAACATGAAAACATTGGGGAAACGTTGAATTCCCGGCTTGGCAGGGGCATTACCTATTTGAATGGAGAAGGCGCGTATAGCGGAGATGAGAAACAGGTCATTTTCACAGTCATTACACGATTAGAGGAAGCCAAATTAAAAAGCATCGTTGAGGAACTCGACCCTTCGGCTTTTCTGGCTGTCGGTGATATTCACGATGTCAAAGGCGGCCGTTTCAAGAAAAGAAATATTCATTAAAATAGGAGCGCATTGGCTGGCTTCGGAAAAAACCCCAAGAAAAAAGAAGGAATTTCGCAAATCATGTAGAATTATTTGTCGTAAGGCCAATTGAGAAGGAGGTGGCGGATAATGACGGATGAGCAGTTCGGGCAATTGATGAATGGAATGATTGAAATGAAAGAACTGCAAATCAAAATGGGCAGGGAAATGACCGAAATGAAAGATGAATTAAGACAAGAGATGTCCGATATGAAGAAGGAATTGCGAGGAGAAATGTCTGACATGAAGCAAGAGCTTCGTGGAGAAATGTCTGACATGAAACAAGAGCTTAATGAAAAGATCGATAATCTTGGCGGAGACATTACCTTGCTCGCAAAGAAACAATGGGAGAATGAACGCAGCATTCATAGGCTGCAGAAAATTCTCTTTTAATTCAAAAGAAAGCAGGTGATGGGTTGAACGATGTCGAACAAACCAGCCGGTCGCTTTTGAAGAGAGCGGTGGAAACCGGTGCATCGGATGTCCATCTGATTCCACGCAGGAAAGATACGCTTGTCCGCTTTCGAATTGATGATGTTTTGTCGGATATCACCACAATGTCAAAACGTTTCTCCGAAAAGTTGATCTCTCATTTTAAATTCCTTGCCGGAATGGATATCGGAGAGAAGCGAAGGCCGCAAGACGGCGCATTGGATACTCAAATCAACGGCCAGTTTATCAATCTTCGCCTTTCCACATTGCCAACCCCATTTAACGAAAGCCTTGTCCTACGATTATTGCCCCAAGATCAAACCTATTCCTTATCGGAACTTTCCCTATTCCCAGAAACCGCAAATCAACTTCTTTCCCTTATGACTCCTTTGAACGGCTTAATCTTAATCACAGGTCCGACCGGTTCGGGAAAAACCACATTATTATATTCCTTATTGAATGAAGCAGTCGATCGATTTAATCGGCAGGTCGTAACATTTGAAGATCCTATTGAGAAGAAAAGTGACCGATTTGTGCAGATGGAAGTGAATGAGAAAGCCGAAATTACTTACGCGGAAGGTTTCAAATCCATTCTAAGGCATGATCCCGATGTGATCATGATCGGAGAAATCCGTGATTCTGAAACGGCAAAGGTGGCTGTACGAGCATCCTTAAGTGGTCATCTTGTTCTTTCAACCTTGCATACGAAAGATTCCATAGGTGGTGTTTATCGACTTTTGGAACTTGGTATTCCATTGTCCTATTTGGAGCAATCTTTGCGGGCGGTTATTGCTCAACGTCTTGTAGCGCTCGTTTGTCCATTTTGTGGTGACGACTGCCGGCCGGAATGCCGGAGACGCAGGAAGCGAAGGCGCCTTGGTATCTATGAAATGCTATCTGGACGGGAGTTGGCAAGATTGATTCTTTCGCTGCGTGAAACCCCTGAACAGCCCTACCATCCGAAAATCAAAACCATTGAGGATTTGATCAAAAGGGGGGTAGCTTATGGCTTCTTATCTGAAAGCAGCTTTGCGCGATGGATTGGCAGCCGCAATGAGCCGCAAAAAGTGGGGGAATAAGAACAAAGCTGAGTTTTTGCTTCGCCTCGGACACTTGCTGCAACAAGGGTATCCTCTCGTTTCAGGCATTGAATTCCTTAAATATCACCAAAGAAATGAGGTTCGTGTCATTCTCGAGCATCTTTCCAATGACTTAAAGCAAGGAGAACCTCTTCATGAAGTGCTTGACAGGATCGGATTTCCAAATGACGTGCTGGCCTATTTATATTTTTCCGAACGGCACGGTGACCTCGCCTTTGCTTTGACGGAAGGCGGAAAAATGATGAAGCGGAGAGAGCAATTGAAAATGCGCTTTCGCAAGATTGTCCGGTACCCGCTGTTTATGCTTTGGTTGGTCACGGTTCTGGTTGTTTTTATGACAAGGTTTTTGTTTCCGCAATTTCGGGCCCTTTATGAATCATTAAATGTAGATTTTCCGTGGTTTACAGATGTATTCCTGACATTAATTGACGGGACACCATTGTTTCTGGCCGCTTTTGTTTTTTTGTTGTTCATGATGTTCCTGTATTACATGACCCGTTTTCGGCATTTGCATCCTAGCGCTCAATTATCCTGCATCAGGTATATTCCTCTCTTGCGTTCATTTCTGTCCATTGTTATTACTCAATATTTTTCCTTGCAGCTGAGTTATTTGCTTAAAGGCGGTTTGTCCATTTACGAAGCGCTGACAATCTTCGAGGGTCAGCATCATCTCGCCTTTTTCCAACAGGAAGCCACCCAAATGAAGCAGGCCTTAAGAAACGGGGAAAGATTTGACGATGTGTTGCGGCGGAACCCTTTCTATGTAAAGGAACTTCCGGAAGTGATCGCGCATGGACAAACAAACGGAAACCTTGCCCACGAATTATTCCACTACAGCCACCTGTTGCTTGAAATGATCGAAGCTCGGCTTCAACGCATTTTTTCAGTGATTCAACCCGCTTTATTTGCGGGGATTGGAGTCATTGTGTTGGTTCTATTTGTTTCCATTTTACTGCCGATTTTTCATTTGCTGGATTCGATGTGAAAAGGAAGTGATGAGATTTGTTGAAGAAAGAAGCGGCTTTTACTTTGATCGAAATGATGATCGTCCTTATGATCATTTCCATCCTTTTGCTTATAGCGGTTCCAAACATGTTAAAGAACAACAGTCTTGTAAAAGAAAAGACCTGCGAATCAACCATAGACCTGTTACAAAGCCAGGCTGAGGCGTATGCTATGGAAAATAACGGACAACTGCCACAATCTTTAAATGTGCTTAAAGAGGAAGGTTATGTCGACAGAATTAAATGTCCTGACACAGCATTAACATTGGATGATGGAAAGGTGAAAAAGGTGGATGATGCCGAAGGGTAAGGGGGAGAAGGGGTTCACTCTTATAGAGACTCTTATCGTGTTATTTATTGTTGTTTCTGTCTCCGCGATTACGCTTGTTTCATTTCAAGGCTTCCACAGTGCAAAACAAACGGATTACTTTCTTGAACAAATTCAAAAAGATCTATACTTCGCTCAAGAATACGCTTTATCCCACCATAAAGAAGTTCGTCTCGTCTTGGATTCCGCGAAACACCGATATTCTGTAGTAACGGACACCGCAGAGTCTCTTCTCACTAGAGCTTTTTCTCCTGAAATTTTGATTTCCAGCAATTTCGGCAGTGCTGTTGAATTTAACCCTAATGGAAACATTGCTCGATTCGGGACGCTGACGTTCCGGACTCCTCAAGGAACCTATAAAATGGTGTTCCATATAGGCAAAGGAAGATTTTATGTTAAACAATGAGAAGGGTTTTTCGCTAATTGAGGTATTGGCTGCGCTCGCCATTTTCGTCATGGCTGTTTCGGCTTGTTTCCCGATGCTCATTCATATTTATCGGGAGCGAATGGCAATAGAAGAGGAATATCAAGCGCTCGATATTTTACACAACCGAATACAAAGAACTTTGCTGGGAGGAACTGTGCCTGAGGATACAAATCAATTCCTCCACAATGCCTCTGTTGTTTACCGGGTGACATATGAGGAGGCAAGGGAATCCGATTGGACAAAAGTTTGCATTGCCTGGACTGCCAGCAATGAAAGAAGGTATAAAAGGTGCGGATATACGGTAATTCACGTGGATACACCCTGATTGAAGCAATGATCGCTCTTGCTTCTCTGGCGGTTCTTGCGTCGATCTTTCCATTGGTTTTCAGTGCTATGGATCACTCCGAGAAAGTTGAAGGGACCTCTCCGATGGAGGTTGAATTGTTTTTTCAGCAGGTTGGGATGGAAATTCATGAAGCCATTGACCTTTCCACAAGTGGTGGGAAGCTTCTTGTACACAAATTTAACGGGAATACCGTTTCCTTTAGTTTGGCCGATGGCATTATTCGCCGCAAAGTTGATGGAAGGGGAAACGTATGGATGCTGCAAAAGGTTCGTGATGTGGATTTTCTTTTGCTGGGACAAGGTGTCAAAATCAACATTATTGGTCGGGGAGGGAGGATTTATGAACGGGTTTTTGTTCCATTTGCGCCGGAAGAACGATGAAGAGGGATTTATTTTACCGGTAACGCTTATGATAACGTTTCTGATGTTCGCCTTTGTTCTTCACGAGATGAAAATGTATGAGGCGGAAAAGCAATTTATTAAAGCGCGGGAAGAAATGATGATATTGGAGGGCTTGATGAGAAAAGCCGTCTATGATGTTGAAAAAGGAGTGCCTGAATATGACCACGGAACTCTCGTCTATGCCGATGGGAAAGTTAAGTATAATGTTGATTTTCGTATGGGCAATGTGTTGGTTTTGACCCTGGTAGCTGTCAGTCATGATGGTGGAAAACATGTCAGTCATGCATTTTATGATAAAATCAAACAAAAGATCGTCAGGTGGGAGGAAAATGAATAATGGAGCCTATATTTTTGACCGGATTCATGGGAGCCGGCAAAACGACAATTGGAAAAGCGCTCGGGAAACGCCTTGCTTTAACAGTCTTTGATACAGATGAATTGATTGAAGCCGCGCTTGCCAAAAGCATTAAGGATATATTTGCGGAAGAGGGGGAACCCGCATTTCGGCGATATGAGACCTGTGTCTTAAAGAAGGTTACGTGGGATAATGTGATTGTGACTACCGGTGGCGGCATTGTGATCAATGAGGTCAATCGTAAATGGATGAAGGAACACGGAACCATTGTTTATTTACATTGTTCTCCGGAAGAAGTGTTTCGGCGTTTGGCGAAGGATACGGAGCGTCCGCTGATTCAGGGGAAAAACCTTGATAAAATGTCCGCTTTATTTAAACAAAGACAGCCTTTATATGAGGAGGCTGACTATGTGTTGGATACGAATGGAAAATCGGTCGGCGCCGTTGTTGAAAAGATTGCCGAACAAATGATTAACGAGGAACCTTGTCGGTTATACTAGTGACTAATAATAATGACGAGAACTTTACTTCATCATTTTCAGTCATTTCTATTTCCGGACCGTAAGGTGGTAAAGATGTCTTCTAACGATTTGGTTCGTTTTATAACCGAACAGATGGTTACCCATTTCAATCAACCGAGAACTGAACGGAAAGAAGTCCGCAAACAAAGGAAAACAGTCCGTCCGCCTTTTACCAATCGTTGGTTTGGGGTGATCCCGTTTGCGATGCTTTTCTTCCTGAGGAATCTTCTAAGACGTTAAGTCCACTATTTTCGGTGGACTTTTTTTGTTGAATTTCTTATACAAGTTGTAAGCCTTTCCAGTGTTGAGATTACGCAATTTGTGATACAGTGGAGTCACAATCAATCGGAAGGGAGCGGGGAAGATGAATGGGGAAACCACCGCGGTTTCGGATGAATTTGCCCGGCCGCTTCAGGATTTGCGGATTTCCGTTACGGATCGTTGCAATTTCCGCTGTACATATTGTATGCCCGCTGAAATATTTGGCCCGGATTATCCCTTTTTGCAGAAATCTCAATTGCTCAGTTATGAGGAAATCGAAAGGTTAGCTCGGTTATTCGCGTCATTGGGTGTCAGGAAATTGCGAATTACAGGCGGAGAACCTCTGATGCGTCGGGAATTGCACCGATTAATTGAAATGTTGAGCGCTATTGATGGCATCGAGGATATTGCCATGACCACAAACGGCAGCTTGCTCCCGAAACAAGCGAAACGGTTGAAGAAGGCAGGTTTGAAACGTGTGACGGTCAGTCTGGATTCGCTTGAGGATGAGAAATTCGGCAAGATCAATGGAATGGGAATTCCTGTCGAGAAGGTGCTCAAGGGAATGGAAGCGGCCCGAAATGCGGGGTTGCAAGTCAAAGTGAATATGTTGGTGAAGCGCGGTGTCAACGAAGAGGAAATCGTGCCAATGGCCAAACATTTTCAAGGCAGCGGTTATATTTTGAGATTCATTGAGTATATGGACGTAGGAAATTCAAATGGCTGGAAGCTTGATGAGGTTGTAACGAAGAAGGAAATGCTTGAACGGCTTGAAAAGGAGATGCCTTTAGAGCCGGTGGAACCTCGTTATTTCGGGGAAGTAGCCACACGTTATCGCCTGAAAGAAAGCGGTGATGAAATCGGGGTGATCTCCTCGATTTCCGATACTTTTTGTTCCTCGTGTACGCGTGCGAGATTGTCAGCAGACGGGCGAGTCTATACGTGTTTGTTTGCGACGGAAGGTACAAGTCTGCGTAACCCGTTAAGGAACGGGTTGAGCGACGAGGAATTGCTTGATGTCATTAAACAGACCTGGGGAAATCGAACGGACCGTTATTCGGCCGAGCGGACAGAGGAAACGGTGGCCGCAAGAAAAAAGAACAAAATCGAGATGTCCTACATTGGTGGATAGACAAGAAGCCTTCACTGTCGCGTGAAGGCTTCTTTTGTGAGATAGAAGAGGCCACCGTTGATGATATCGACATGGATTTTCGGTTCATATTGCTCTTTAAGCGCCTCTTTTTCCAGTTCGTAGCTTTCCGGCGTTTCTCCGCTGTTTTCATAAAATTGATTGAGCAGGGCCAGGTCTTCTGCCCATCGTTGTTCAGCTTCTTTAGCCCACGTTTGATCTTCACTTTGCACTTGCTCATCGATCATGGCTTCGATCCGTTTCAATCCGCTTTGCGGCTTGATCAAAGGTGATATTGTAAAACAATAGTCGGGAATTTTCGGAGTCAAATCGAGTGATGCCAATAGACTGTGAAAATCTTCAACAATTTGTCCGTTAATAAGTTGCAGTCCGTAAGAAACGAGCAAATCTTTTTTTCGGTCGCATTGATATGAAATCTTGATATTTAAACCGAGCCACGGCTCCAGTGGAACGGAAGGGGCGTGAATTTCTCCGACATTCTCGTAAAGGCGAGTGTAGGCTGCCAGTTTCCTGGCTGATTGAAATATTTGATGCAGACGAGGCGACCCGAAGTGAACGAATTCCCCGTCGTTTTCTTCGGCGGTCCCGGGGTCGGTGACCAACTTTAATTTCATCGGTTGCGGTTCCATTCCGGTATTCTCGATGTATTTCCAGTAAAAAGGGCGGTTCATCAACAGTTTGTCCATCTCAATCGAAAGTTGAATGTGGAGGAACTTTCCATCGTCTTCAAGAATATCGCATCCGCTTGTTCGAAAGTAACGTTCAAGGTAATCGTGAATTTTATGCTGTTCCATCCGATTTTTCCTCCTTCCGCATGTCCTGGCTGAATTCGATCAATGACGACAAGTTATTCATTTTCACTTTCACTTCGCCTTCGGTATCGGAATGCTCGAAGATATCAGCGATATGGTTTTCGATATTTTGAAGATCCAGTCTTGTAAGGATTTCGTCAATCTCACCGATGACGTTCTCAAACAGATTGATTTTTTCGTATAGCAACTCTAGAATATGTTCTTCCACCGTATTTTCTGTTGCGAAGTTGTAAATCGTAACGTCCTTTTCCTGGCCGAGTCGGTGAATTCTGCCGATGCGTTGTTCGATCCTCATTGGATTCCATGGCAGGTCGTAATTGATAATGTGCTGGCAGAATTGCAGGTTAATGCCTTCACCGCCTGCTTCGGTCGCAATGAGCACTTTTGCCTGATTTTGAAACAATTGCCGCATCCAATCTTTCTTGCTTCGTTTGAATCCTCCGCGATACGGGACCGATGTGATGCCGTGCTGTTTCAGGAACCATTGCAAATAAATTTGGGTCGCCCGATACTCGGTGAATATAATCACCTTGCCTTCAATTTCCTTGATCAGTTCCACTGCTTTTTCCGCTTTCGAGTTTTGCTGAACTGCCTCGATTTTTCCGGCCATTCCTTGAATGATTTCTTTCGCCTCCGCCGACATGTCTTCCCGCTTGAACATTTTCTGCAACGTGAGCAACGCCGCTTCGCGGCTGCTGCAAATTTCCCGCTGCAAGGTCATCATTGAGAAAGCGTGAATGGCGCCT
>DASTWO010000149.1:0-14161 GCA_035776675.1 Caryophanales bacterium | reverse complement strand
GCTCAATTGCCAGATCGGATCGGCCTCATCAGGGTGAAATTCCATTTCCATTGAGAAACATTCAATGGCCGGGTCGTACTGTTTGAATTCAGCGTAGTATTGTCCCAATTGCATCATGCTTTCGGGGTCTTCCGAGATTTCTGCCATATGATCAATTTTGCGAATGGTTGTGGAGTGAGGAAATCTTTTCTTAATGGGGGCCAGTTTCTGTTGGACCGTGCTCAGTTCGTTTCCCTGAAGCAAGTTTGAGACTAAATTCGACAGTAGTTGGTTAAATTGGCTTCCGTTCTCGGAGGCTCCCATTTGTTCCAGCGCCGGAATGAGTTCGTCCAGGTGGTTCGCGATAAAGGGTGCGTTCAAGTTTGCCCACACCGTTTCCAGCATCGATTCGAAGTGATCCGGGAGGTTGTTGATAAATGGTAATAGGGCGTTCGCCGCCTTTTCGTATTCGCCTTCATTCACCATTTCCTCAAGCCATGATTTTGATTCAGGAAGAATGTTGAATGGATTTATTTTCGCATAAGACAGGATTTGAATCCAGCTGCCCATTGATACATTCTGCAGGGCTGTATTTGTATATTCCCGAATTGATTGTGTGGAGGGGTGTTCTTCTCCCGTTTCTAGCCACAGCAGCAGAGAGTCGAGTTGGCGGTTTTGTCCCTTCCATTCTTGTAACAACAAGGTTTGCTCATTGGATTTGAATCGATTTTCAAAGCAGTATTGTTCGAAGGTGAGAGGGTCTTTTTCGTGAAGGGTGGAGAGATCGGCGGTGTAGATATCGTGGAAATAATGAAATTCCAGTGAATGAAACTGATTTTGAACGGCAGTGGACTCAGGAACGAATTCCTTCAAAATCCGGAGTACGCGATAGGCTTTAAAATGTTTTCCGTCCCGTTTCAACTGGCTGTAGATTTCGTTGATTTGTTCTATGAGTTGTTCTTTATCGAAAAAGGAGTCGAGTGTTGTGATGATGCTGGCGGTTTCGTGTGGAGAATAATGTTGGTGGAGCTGAGGGAAAAGTTTGTTTCTGTTAGGGATGGTCAAGGGTTTCTGCGGTGCGATCAGTTGCAACCCAGGGTGGTGGAACTCGAGTAATGTCCCACTTCGAAAGGTTTGCTCAATGAATGAACCTTTCGTTTCCTGACTGATTTCCCCTCCGTAGACAAGAGAATCTTTATAAAAGAGCATGTAAAGCGGCTTATCCTCTTCTGCAAGGATTTCGAGAACCTTGAACTGGGCATACATCCCAGCACGATTCAATCGGCCCGTTAAAGTGTTTTTCTTCTGTTTGATGGAGACTTCAATCAAGTTTGTTGATTTCCCATCCATTTTTTGATATCCTCCGTCCGTCTGTGAATTTTTTGAAAGGCAATTGCGGACTTCACGTTTGTGGTTTTCATTCTAACATGAAAACCTTGCCGGATAAACGAAACTTTCCTGTTTGTTATTCGTATCCTATTATTGAACTTCCGGGGCATTCCGGTTGTCCCATCTTATTTAGAAAATCATATGAAAGGGGGAGGCAAATATGAAAAGAACTGGTGAAAGGGTCTTAAGTATTATCGGAATTGTGATTAATGCTATTATAGCTGCGATTGTTACTATGGCCGTTCTGGCTTTTCAGCGTTATTCGGCCCAGGGTCAATTGGAAAGTCAAATGAGTGGGAATCCCGAAATGGGTGCCATGAATCCTGATCAAGTTATGGATATTATCGGAGGAGTTGGCTGGGTTGTAGTGGCCGCAACAGTGATCGGCATTATCATAGGATTGATTGCCGTATTCAATCTTAAAGAGAACAAAAAGCCGAAACAAGCCGGGATATGGCTCATCATCGGCGCTGTCGTTGTGGGTGTTGCTTCCATTGGAGCAGGCTGGCTGCCTGCGTTGCTTTATTTGATTGCTGGAATTATGTGTTTGGTACGTAAACCAAGTAAAGATCCTGTTGGTTTATAACAGAAAAGGCCGGAGGGGAAGTTATTTTCCTCTTCGGCCATATTTCATTTCTTCTGAATCCTCTTTTATCCATCTATCTGCCCATATCTGTACCTGGTTCATCACGGCCTCGAGTTCCCGGCCTTTTTCCGTTAGTTCGTACTCAATTCGGACAGGTGTTTCGGGGTAAACATTCCGTTTGACAATGCCGGAAGCTTCGAGTTCTTTCAGCCGTTGCACGAGCATTCTGTCACTCAGTTGTGGAATCATGTCCGAGAGCACGCCAAACCTGTGGCAACCCGAAAGCATGGCGCGAATAATCAGCCCGGTCCAGCGCTTTCCCAGTATTTCAAAGGCT
This sequence comes from Caryophanales bacterium, assembly GCA_035776675.1. GTDB lineage: Bacteria > Bacillota > Bacilli > Bacillales > DASSOY01 > DASSOY01. The sequence continues at coordinate 11,870 of DASTWO010000149.1, read as the reverse complement.
GATTCAAATTTAGGGCACATCTTTAAATCTTCCATTGTAATACCCCCTGTTGCTTTTAGTATACCATATATCTTGACAAAAGTAAGTTATTATATTATCGTTACTTCCATAAGGTTTAAAACTTACATTTTGTAAGTAAAAAATGGAGGGATTAGAATGGCAAAATCAAATTGGAAAGTGGACCCGGCGCACAGCAGTCTTGATTTCTCAGTCAAACATATGATGATATCCAAAGTGAAAGGAACGTTTCATGACTTTGGGGCTTCCGTTGAAGCCGATCCAGCGGACTTGACCGATGCAAACATTCAATTCACAGTTGATGTTTCAAGCATTGATACTCGTAATGGTGATCGTGACGGCCATTTGAAATCAGGCGATTTCTTCAATGCGGAGGAATATCCGGAAATGACTTTTCAGTCTACCAATATTACCAAAAAGAGTGATGGGGAATACGATGTCACCGGAGATTTGACGATTCGCGGAACCACTCGCCCTGCAACTTTCGAATTGACCTTTGAAGGCCAATCCAAGGATCCGATGAGCGGTAATCATGTTGTCGGATTCAGTGGTGAGGGCAAGATTAACCGTAGTGAATTCGGACTCGAGTGGAATGCGGCTCTGGAAACCGGCGGTGTCCTCATCGGAGATGAAGTGAAGATCTTTATTGAAATCGAGGCGTCAGAAGAGGCGTAACAAGTGAATTGATATTGGAAAGGTCGGTATGCACCTTTTGCATATCGGCTTTTTCATTATCGGAACTATCTAATGAAATTCATAGATTGAAGTCTTTGAATGGAGGAATCACCATGAATCAACCGAAAACCGGGCAACGTGGGATTCTGCGAGTTTGGAATGTGGAACCTCAAAATCAAGGAGATGGGCATACAGTAGGAATGGTTCTTCCACCGGGAAATTGGGAAGCATTCGATCCATTTTTGTTAATGGCGGAAGATTGGTTTCAACAAGGGACCTTTCCTTTTCATCCGCATCGTGGCATGGAAACGGTAACTTTTGTCATAGATGGAAAGTTGAAGCATGAGGATAATCATGGCGGAAATGGCGTGCTGGAAGCTGGGGATGTGCAATGGATGACAGCCGGGAAGGGCATTGTTCATTCAGAGGATCCTTTGCCTGAGGAAACCGTGCACAGCTTGCAGCTCTGGGTGAATCTCCCCCGGACAAGAAAAATGACAGAACCTCGTTACCAGGATCTTCGTTCCGCGGATGCTCCGGTGAGACAAGAAGATGGGGCTCTCATCCGAGTGTTTTCGGGCTCATCCTTTGATGTGGAAGCCGACACACTCAATCATGTGCCAGTCACTTATGTGGAATTGGAATTGAAAGCCGGTTCATCTGTACGCCAGGATCTTCCCGCGAATTATAACGGTTTTCTTTATGTACTCGATGGAAGCGGTCGCTTCGGCAAAGATGAAACGTATGGTGAACAAAATCAGGTGCTATGGTTAGATGGTTCGGATGGCGATCAAGAGGCGGAAAGTGAAATTCAGGTTCATGCTGAAGAACCATTACGAGCCATTCTTGTTGCTGGTGAACCGATCGGGGAACCTGTTGTAGCTGGTGGACCTTTCGTGACGAACTCAGAAGAAGAAATCAGTCAGGCCTATCAGGACTTTCGGGCGGGTAAGTTCAAGAAGTAATGTTGTTTGTGAAAAGATATAGGGTTCGGAACTGAGCATGCATTCTGTATTAAGGTGCATGCTTATTGTTTTGCCTAAAAACAAACAATGGGCAGGTAAAAAATAGGGGAAAAGACATGAGACATTAGGTAGAATTTTCACCCTATTTAAACAACAAATGGGACTTATGTGGCATGGACATCCAGAATCATGTCGAATAAGCTAGATTCAAGAAGAAATGAAAGCCCTTTCAACGAAAGAAGGAGGTGAACGTCTTTTAGTGTACAAGCCCTGGCATTAATATCTCTGCATAGGTCGGAATATTCAAACATAATACCGTCTATAAAAACTCCATGATTATTTGTGCGCTAAACGAACATCAGTCGTGCTGGGCAATAACAAAAAGGAGGAAGTTCATTTGAAAAGACGACAATGGGTGATTTTCTTGTCGGTGGCGTTGCTTCTGTTTTTGAGCGCACCTTTTTCCTCTGTTTACGCTAATGGTTGGGATGACCCAACCAAACCCGGCTGGAAAGACGATGAGGCAAAGAGGGGCTGGATTATAAGCAAAATTCGACATATGACCCTTAGGGAGAAGGTCGGACAGCTATTTATGGTTCAGGTTTACGGGAGTACACCACGAGACCCCCGCTATGTAGATACGAATCTGGCGGAGCATCGAGGTGGGAAGAACTTTGCCGAAGTCATTAACAAGTATCATATCGGCGGAGTGATTTATTATAACTGGAACGGAAATATCCCGACCCCCTTTGACCCTGAACAAGTGAATTCCTTGTCAAATGGGATCCAGGAGATCGCGATGAATCAAAGAATGCCGATTCCTCTGTTGATTGCCACGGACCAGGAAGGCGGAATTGTTGCGCGAATTCGGAAACCGGCGGCTGAATTTCCCGGGAATATGGCACTCGGCGCCACACGGTCGGCTGATTTAGCTCGGAAAGCAGCCGAAATTATGGGAATGGAGATGCAAAACCTCGGGCTGAACATGAATCTTGCGCCGGTTCTTGATGTCAATGTCAATCCAGAGAATCCGGTCATTGGCGTCCGTTCTTTCAGTTCGAATCCTGATCTGGTTTCAAAGCTTGGCGTCGCCCAAGTGAAAGGATACCAAAGTCAGAATATCCTTGCGACCGCGAAGCATTTCCCGGGGCATGGCGACACAGACGTGGATTCGCATTCCGGATTGCCAATCATCAATCATGATTGGGAAACGTTGTGGAATGTTGATTTGAAACCTTTCAGGGAAGCAATCGATGCCGGAATCGGCGCGATCATGACGGCGCACATCGTTGTGCCGGCTCTGGATGACTCTGGCTTGCCTGCCACGTTATCCAAGCCGATTTTGACAGGGTTGCTTCGTGAAAAACTTGGCTTTGACGGCGTCATCATTACCGATGCGCTTGGTATGGGAGCTCTGAATATTTTACCTCCAGATGCGGTGCCATCCGTCATTGCCTTAAAAGCCGGCGCAGACATTTTGCTCAATCCACCGAATTTCCCGAGAGCTTATAATGCGGTTCTTGATGCGGTGAAAAGCGGTGAGATTTCGAAAGAACGTTTGAACAAGTCGGTCTACAGGATCTTAAGAGCCAAAATGGAAAAAGGCTTATTCGAAGATCCATATACAGACCAGGATGCCGTAGAGCAGATCTATTCCGAGGAACATCATCAAATGGCGGCTGAGATGACAAACAAGAGCATTACTTTGGTGAAGAATGCGGATCACCTGCTGCCTCTTGAAGAAGGACAGAAAGTGCTTGTAACCGGGCCGTCTGCGGGAAAACCGGATATGTTGGCTGATCTCCTTGACAGTAAGGGAATAGAAGCCAGCGCGTATGCTACGAATAGTAGCCCCACGAATGGACAAGCAGCAACTGCTGTGGAGAAGGCGGAAGATGCCGACGTAGTTCTGGTTACGGCCTACACAGCCAATACGAATGCGGCTCAGCAAAGATTTGTACAAGCCTTGATGGATACAGGCAAACCGGTAGCCGTTGCTTCTATGAGAAATCCGTATGATCTCGCGGTATTCCCGGAGGTCGATGCCAATGTATTGACCTATGGAAATCAGGACGTGTCAGTCAAGGCGCTGGCAAGGGTGCTTGCCGGTGAAGTGAATCCAAGCGGCAAACTTCCGGTCGCGATTCCCGGACAGCGGGATTACGGTTTCGGCTTGAGCTATTAACCTTGTGAGCTCCCTTTATTAGAAGGGGGCTCTTTACAAAGGAGGAACTCTCCGTGGGGAAAAGATTATTTGCTGTGATGTGCAGTTTTATTTTATGTGGCACGCTTGTTTTCATGGGTTCGGGTAACGGTATTGCGGCTCAAAAGGGTCCCAATCAGCCAACGATTGAGCAACATATCAGCAAGTCTATGGTGCATAACAGTCAGCGTCCGCCGAATCCCCGGTTTTCATGGGGCAGTCCTGGGCCGTCTTCCCCTGTTTTGAATGCCGGATCAGCGAGGAGCGCGGGAATGGTCCAGAAGTCACTGAACAAAATTGATGATGCCGTTCAACAGGGGATCGCCAATAAAATCATGCCGGGTGCTGTCGTATTGGTGGCTCGACGTGGGAGGGTCGTCAAACATGACGCTTACGGATACGCGTACCTCTATGCTGATACCAACTATACGAAAGTAGATCAACCGATCAAAATGCAAGAAGACACGATATTTGACCTCGCGTCTTTGACCAAGGTGTTCACTGCGACGGCCATCATGCAATTGTACGAAGAGGGAAAGCTGGATCTTGATGATCCGGTGGCTCGATACATTCCTGAATTCGCGCAAAACGGCAAGTCCGCGGTCACTGTGCTTCAATTGTTGACCCATACTTCCGGATTCAGGCCATGGGTTCCGCTGTATCAGATGGCCGATAATCGCGAAGAAGCGTATCAAATCGTATTTTCTTATCCACTCCGATACGAACCGGGTACCCATTATGTCTACAGCGATTTAAATTTTATTACGCTTGGGGCTCTGGTTGAACGAATTTCAGGAAAACGGCTTGACCAATACATTGAAGAAAACATTACCGGTCCTCTCAATATGGACGATACGATGTTCAATCCGCCGGAAAGGTTGAAGGATCGAATCGCAGCCACTGAATACCAGCCCTGGACTGGAAGAGGTCTTGTCTGGGGAGAAGTTCATGATGAAAACGCATGGTTAATGAATGGTGTTTCGGGCCATGCCGGTTTATTCTCAACGGCACATGATCTGGCGATATTTGCACAGATGATTTTGAACGACGGGAAGTATAAAGGGGCCAGAATCCTTGAGCCTCAGACTGTGGCCATGATTGAAACCAATCAGCTGCCGGACTTTCCCGGCGATGCTCATGGATTGGGCTGGGAATTGGGCCAAGGTTGGTACATGGATGCTTTGGCTGGTCCATCAACAATGGGGCATACCGGATTCACTGGAACCTCAATGGTGATCAGTCCCGGTAATCAGGCCATTGCGATATTGTTGACAAACAATGTGCATCCGACACGTGAAGCTCCGTCGACCAACCCGATTCGTCGCAAAGTGGCGAGATGGACGGCAGATGCAATTCCTGTCGCAATTCCCGGAGAGGGTAAAGAAAAAGCATGGTTTTCCGGTTACGGCAGCCACGTGAACCGAATGTTAACGGCAAAGGTTGACTTGGTAGATGAAGCAGAACTCTCTTTTGACACCTGGTTCCGTACAGAAAACGGCTATGATTTGGGTTACGTTGAAGTATCACAAGACGGTGCCCATTGGGAAAAGATTGCTAACTTTACGGGATCGAGCGGGAATTGGATGAATGAAACATTAACCCTGCCGGCAGGCACACAATACGTCCGGTTCCGTTATGACACGGATTCCATCATCAACGGTAGAGGTTGGTACATTCACGATGTTGTCATCTCACAAGCCGATAGCCATGAAAGAACCCTTGAATTTGCAAATGACGGCTGGCAAAAACGAGATTATTAATTGAATGGAGGGAGAATGATGAGGAAGATTTGGATTGCAGTGTTGGTTGTTATTCTAATGCTGTCAGCTTTGCCTGCCGCAATGGCAAGCCAGGGAGACGGCAAAAATGGGAAATCTCATGAAAAATTCCAGCTTGGCATTGAAGTTCTATTGAATGATCGAATCGAGTTGGTCAAAGGGAAAAATGTCGGGCTGATCACGAATCCAACCGGAGTCAATCAGGATATGGTCAGCGACGTAGATCTTTTGTACAACCATCCGGATGTCAATCTTGTTGCTCTGTATGGTCCGGAGCATGGTGTTCGTGGAGGACATCAAGCTGGCGATTATGTACCATTCTATATTGATGAGGAAACCGGACTGCCTGTATACAGCTTGTATGGCCCGACGAGAAAACCCACTTCGGAAATGCTGGAAAATGTGGATGTTTTACTTTTTGATATTCAAGGTGTCGGCACGCGGTTCTACACGTATATTTCAACCATGGCGAACGCTATGCAGGCGGCAGCAGAAAATGATATTCCATTTATCGTGTTGGATCGCCCGAATCCGATTAGCGGTGTAAAAGTTGAAGGGCCGGTGCTCGACCCTGAGTATTCTTCTTTTATCGGGAAATTTCCGATGCCAATGAGAACCGGCATGACAATGGGTGAATTAGCGATATTGTTCAACCATGAATTCAGTATCGGTGCTGACTTAACCGTAGTAAAAATGCAAGGTTGGAAACGGACGATGTATTATGATGAAACGCCGCTGCAATTTGTAATGCCTTCGCCAAACATGCCTACTGCGAAAACAGCCCTTGTGTATCCGGGGATGGCCTTGATTGAAGGCACAAATGTTTCAGAGGGCAGAGGAACGACTCGTCCGTTCGAGTTGATTGGAGCTCCGTGGATTGATGCCGAGGATCTGACCGACGCATTGAATTCTCTTAATCTGCCCGGTGTACAATTTCGAGCGGCTCATTTTACACCGAGCTTTTCCAAGCATGCGGGTAACCTTGTACACGGTGTTCAGGTCCATGTGATGGATCGCAGCTCATTCAATTCGGTTCTTACGGGACTAGCTGTTGTGAAAACCATTCATGATATGTACCCGGATGAGTTTTCTTTCCGTTCGGGTCACTTTGATCTACTAATGGGGAACAGCTGGGTCCGAGAAGCTATTAATAACGGTGATTCGGTTGACGCAATCCAGAACAGATGGCAGGACGATCTTCAACAGTGGGTTCAAAACGTACGAAACCAATATTTGCTCTATAACCCATTTCCGGCAAAGGCTCAACCTTATAAAAATGAAGGTGTACTTGGTATCCAGCCCTATCAGATCAAAGTTGCGCCAGGGCAATCCGTTGAATTGACTGTCAGTGGTGTTGATGCGGAGGGGAATGATTTGCAGATCAATGCCCAGGATGTCGAATGGGAGGTAACGGGCGGTATTGGAGAAGTAGAAGACGGGGTGTTCACGGCTACAAGCGCTGGAGAAGGGAATCTGATAGCTTCCTATAATGGCTTTGCAGCGGAAAGAACCGTGACTGTATCCCCAAATTACGTGAACAATATCCGCTATGGTGTCCATAGTGATTATACAAGAATCGTCTTTGATCTAAATAAAACGCTTGAATACGAGATTAATAAATCAGGGGATGTTCTGACAGTACGCGTGCCTTTTGCGAAAATTAGCGGGGAATTAAATCCCGAAGGTGGCGCGATGAAGCTGTCGAACAGCCCGGTTGTTTCGCAAATCGCATATTCGGTTCAAGATCATGAGTTTGTCGCCAAATTGCACTTGAAGCAATCGGAAATCACATATGAGACACCAGCTTTTTCCCACCGTATTGTTGTTGATGTGATGCAGGGAGAATAGTTAGATTCCGGGTCTCTACCATTGACAAATTTCAGGGAAGGTATTTGCCTTCCCTCTTAATAAGGAGAGGAGAACGAATGAGTCGAAAACATCACCGTGAGAAAATGATACGGTTGTTCCTAGGTTTCGTACTGTTAATGTCCGCTTCTCTTGCTTCAATGGGTCATGCCGCCCAAGCTGAAGATCGACAGGACGCTAAACTGGCCATTTCTCCAACCCCGCAACAATTGAAGGTTACAGGTGAAGGATTCCCCTTGACGCCAGTGGTTGGATTGGTCGTTGGACAAAAAACCGATTCTGATGCCATTCGAGAAGTTAAGAATGCTTTGCATGCTGCTGACGTCAATCGAATTGTCACTCGGAAGGCGAATGAGGGCAAACCGGAAACGCCAGTGACCATTTGGATAGGCGGGCCGTCTGAAAATCCTGCCTCAATGGATGCTCTTCAATCTCTTGGAATCGAAGGACCGAGGGATTTGCGCGATGAAGGTTACGTGCTGGCTTCAGGACATGGGAACGGCCACAAAATGATTGTTCTGGCTGGAAAAGATGCCTCAGGGACCTTTTATGCGGCACAAACTTTTGAACAAATCATTCTTCTCCATCCGGGGCGTGATTGGATTCCGTCTGTGGAAATACGGGATTGGCCGCAAATGGCAATCCGAGGAACGATAGAAGGCTTCTACGGGCCACCGTGGTCTCACCAGGACAGGATGAGCCAGATTGAATTCTATGGGGAAAACAAGATGAACTCCTATGTGTATGCGCCGAAAGACGATCCGTATCACCGTGATAAGTGGCGCGAGCCTTATCCGGAAAAACGGTTGAAGCAAATTCGGGAGTTGGTGGCGAAGTCACAGCAAAACCATGTTGATTTCGTTTTCGGGCTTTCGCCGGGGAAAAGCATTTGTTATTCCGGCGACGAAGATTTTCAATTGCTCATGGATAAAATGCAAAAGATGTACGATATCGGCATCCGGTCGTTTGCGATTTTCCTTGATGATATTTCACAGAATTTGCGTTGCGGCCAGGATAAAGAACGGTTTGGGGATGAATCAAGCCCCGCTGCTGCAGCACAAGCCTATTTGTTGAATCGTTTCCAGGATGCTTTTATCGAAACACATGAAGACACGGATCGGCTTGTTACTGTGCCGACTGATTATGCGGGAACCAGTGATTCTGATTATATCAGCCTGTTTGCGGAATTGGTCAGTCCGAAGGTGATTGTAGATTGGACGGGACCGGCGGTTGTCTCCCATGAAATCACTGAGTCGCAAGCAGAACAAGCCTCTGACATCTATGAGCATGATTTGCTGATTTGGGATAACTATCCGGTTAATGATTATGCTCGAAATCGCCTGTTTCTCGGTCCGTTAGTGAATCGCGATCCCAACTTGACTGAACATGGCGTATTAGGAATTACAGCCAATCCGATGAATGAGGCGGAAGCTTCCAAAATCTCGTTGTATACCGTTGCAGATTACATGTGGAATTCGGATGATTATGAACCTATTGAATCATGGAAGCGTAGTTTGAAAGCTTTTGCCGGCGACAGTTATGAAGCTCTAAAGACGTTCGCGGAAAATTCATTTTCTTCGCCGCTTCAAGAGAAAGAGTCGTTGACTTTAACACCGCTTATCGAAGATTTTTGGAAGGCTTATGAGACGGGTAATGCCGAACTGGCAGGTGAAAAGTTGATCACTGAGTTTGCAAATGTTCGGAATGCACCGGGTCAACTTCGTAAAAGCCTTGATAAAGAAAACTTTCTGGAGGAAGTTGCACCTTATCTCGATAAACTGGAGTTATACGGCAAAGCTGGAGTCGCGGCAGTCAAAATGTTAATGGCGCAAAGTGATGGTGATGGGGAAGCAGTCTGGAAGCAAAGACAGATACTAGAACAAGTTCTTAAGGCGACTCAGGAAATTCCAAAAAGGATTGCGGTAGGCGTCATTAAGCCATTTCTACAAAAAGCTGTTCATGAAAATAACGATTGGTTGGGAATAGTGGCACAGCATGCCGAGACATCTATGGGGACCTATGAGAGCTACTCGATTTCCAACATGACGGATGGAAATCCGTCCACACTCTACTGGAGTGATGAATCACCCAATCCTGGTGATGCGGTCAGCGTTGATCTGGGTGATGTATATACCATTCAAAGCATCGAATTGTTGATGGGTTCGACTGCTGGTTCAGTGCCGAGGCCGGATGATTATATTCATCATGGGGTTCTTCAGTATTCAAGAACCGGGAAGATTTGGCGGACGATTATGCAAGGGGATAGGCAACGAGAAATTCGCCTTGATACAGAGGGAATCAAAGCCCGTTACATCCGCTATAAAGCTACGGCTAATCAAAGCAGTTGGGTACAGGTTCGTGAGTTTCAAGTTGTCAGTGATAAGGGAAGCGTTGAGGTAAATGGAGCTCCTTCAGCAGATGATCAATCTAGTTTTGCCGCTGCTGCGGACGGAAATATCATGACAACTTACCATGCCGAAAGGGAGCCGAAGAAGGGCGAAGCTTTAACCTTTACCTATTCAAAAGCTGGAAAGTTGGATCAAGTTGTCATTCTCCAAGACAATGATTCCACAGCCGAAGCCAGTGTACAAATCCTGAACGACAATGGCGAGTGGATAGAAGTCGGAACGCTGTCCGGTGGCTTTTCAAAGATCGATATTGGATCAGAAACGAAAAGCATTCGCCTTATGTGGACAGGCGGATCGGTGCCGCCAGTAATTTATGAGGCTATTCCGAAATGGCAACATCAAAACCCGAATGTAATCGTACCTCAGCTAGCGGTCGCCTCTTCTTCGGAAACCGACTGGTTAACCCCAGATAACGCTATTGACATGGATCCTGCCACCAGATGGTCTTCTGGCCGTACCGATAATGAATGGATCTACATTGATTTGGGGGAGGAATATACGATTAACGCCGTTCAGCTTGACTGGGAAGCCGCTTACGGGAAAGGCTACCAAATACAGGTGTCTTCCGATAAAGAAAATTGGTCGACTGTTTATGCAACGACAACAGGGGATGGCGGAATCGATCAAATCCAATTTGATGAGGTCAACGCTCGCTATGTAAGAATGCTCGGTACAGACCGAGCCACAAGCTACGGTTATTCTTTATGGGGCTTTCAGGTTTTCCAAGCTGACTCTTCGTCATAAAAACCGGGACTGTTCAGTAAAAAGATAGCTTGATTCTTTCAAGGCGCATTCAAAAATTCTTTTGAATGCGTTTTTTTCTTTTATAATTGGGTTTTCCCGGTATCAAGAATTTTGGAAATAAAATTTCAAATAGGTGATTGACTTATGTAATAAAGTTTAGTAATCTAATAATCAATCAAATGGTTGAAAAACTTCTGTCAATTCATGCAAAGGTATCACTTTTTTGAAATAATGTTTCAATCATAGTCATATAATTAGTAACAAAATTTAATTTGACAATCACTTTGAAGAATTGAGGAGTCTACATGCTGAAAGGCGGATTGGTTGGGATTCAGCAGGCGTTGCCGTCTCTTAAGCCTTCGGAAAAGAAGGTAGCGGATTATATCCTTGGAAATCCGGAGAAAGTCGTAAATTATTCTGTGCAAAAGCTTGCTGCGCATGCTGAGGTCAGTGAGGCGACAATCGTAAGGTTTTCTCGCACTTTGAAATGTAAGGGGTTTCAAGAACTGAAATTAAGAATTGCCTATGACTTGAACAACAATGGTGATTCGGATGATTCTTATCAAGAAATTTCGATTGATGGTTCAGTGTCCTCATTGATTCATTCGGTTTCGCATAACAATATGCAGTCAATTAAAGATACGTTATCAGTGTTGTCTGAAGTGGAAACCGAAAAAGCCATTGATAGCATGAGGAAGGCTAGAAAAATTGCCGTTTATGGCATTGGGGCTTCAGCCGTTATTGCAGAAGACTTCAAACAAAAGTTAACCCGAATTGATCGCTGGTGTGAAGCAGCTTACGGATTTGATGAGCAGGCGACCATTAGTGCAAACCTCTGTGAGAATGACGCAGTTCTCGGTATTTCGAATTCCGGCCAAACGGAGGATATTATTCAATCGCTTAAATTAGCTAAGGAGAACGGAGCTGCTGTTATTTCATTGACTAAATTTGGCGACAATCCGGTCTCACAACTTGCAGATATTACGCTATATGCAAGTTCTTTGGAGAAAAGCATTCGAAGCGGGGCCATGAGTTCACGCATTTCTATGCTTAATGTAGTAGATATTTTGTATATCGGCATTGCCAGCGGAAATCATGATCAAAGCATTGAAAAATTGGAGAATACAAGGAAGGCAGTCAAACCATCGAAAAGAGAAGGTTAATGAAGAATCCCCAAGAAATGATTTGTAATTTTGTTTCCTGAATGGATTGC
>DASTWO010000148.1:0-9601 GCA_035776675.1 Caryophanales bacterium | reverse complement strand
CGGAGATGGTTTCCAATAAGCGGGGAAACATTATTGTGGTTTCCTCGGTTTGGGGCCTTGTCGGAGCCTCCACCGAGGTGCTATATTCTACGGTAAAAGGTGCCCTTAATTCTTTCGTCAAAGCACTTGCAAAAGAAATTGCGCCAAGCGGGATTTCAGTAAATGGCATTGCGCCAGGGGCAGTTTCCACCAAGATGCTTAATCATTTATCGGACCAAGAGAAAATCGAACTTGCCGAGGAAATTCCAATGGGTCGTTTTGGAGAACCCGTTGAAATGGCAGAACTGATAGCGTTTCTGATATCAGGTAAAGCTTCATATATCAACGGCGAAATTATTTCGATTAATGGAGCCTGGCACTAATTGGAGTTAGGAAAATCGAAGTCAGCGGCCTTACGTTACATCTAACATATGGGCCTCAACGATTTCCAAATTGAAAAAGATAATGAGCAAGTACCGAGTATGCATACTTTCTTTCCCTCTTTGACATACTATCAGTGAACTTCATTTAAGGAGGGAAACTAATGTCAGTACTTGACAATTTCGACGATTGGAAGAAGTTCCTCGGTGATCGTTTGCAGCGTGCGGAGAACAAAGGAATGGATCAAGAGAAAATCGCAAACATGGCAACGGAAATCGGTGGTTATTTACAAGACCATATCGATCCGAAAAACGGTGAGGAGCGAGTTCTTTCCGACCTTTGGAAATCTGCTTCCGACGATGAAAAACACGCCATTGCCAGTTCAATGGTCAAAATGGTTCAAAATTCCGCAGGCGGAGAAAATCAAAAACATTAATTAAGAAGGAGGGTGTTGGCGGTGCTGACATCCTCTTTTTTTTGGATTATAAGGTGACGTCATAGAATAAGACATAAATGCGTCAAAGAAATTTCGTGAGTCAAGTTTTGTTAAACTTTTTCCTGATTCGGTTGATTTCTGCTAAAATCGACCTTTTCTTATTGGGGAAAATGTTTTATGATTGTAATATGGAGTTTTTCATGCCGTTTTTGGCAAGGGGTTATGCTTGTGGGGAAAAAAGAATGGTATCTTGAATATGAAATACATAAAAATCGGCCGGGCTTGCTCGGAGATATTGCTTCGTTACTGGGGATGCTTGGAATCAACATTGTCACGATTAACGGGGTAGAAAACCAGAGGCGCGGTATGCTTGTCTTGACGGATAACGACGATCAGATTGTCCAATTACAGTCCATTATCAATACAATGGACAATATTACCGTCACGAAGTCACGCGAACCAAAGCTTCGGGATCGCCTCGCCGTTCGACACGGAAGATATATTGAACGCGATGCGGATGATAAGAAAACCTTTCGGTTTATCCGTGATGAAATCGGATTGCTTGTCGATTTCATGTCCGAGTTGTTTAAGAAGGAAGGCCATCGTCTCATTGGCATTCGCGGCTTGCCAAGAGTTGGGAAGACCGAGTCTGTGGTTGCTTCCAGTGTCAGCGCCAATAAACGATGGTTGTTTGTTTCGTCCACCTTATTGCGCCAAACGGTGCGAAGCCAATTGGCCGCCGAAGAATTCAGCGGGGATCACATTTTCATTATTGACGGTATTGTATCAACGAAGCGAGCGTCCGAAAGACACTGGGAATTATTGCGTGAAGTGATGCGAACCCCGGCAACCAAGGTGATCGAGCATCCGGATATTTTTGTCCAACAATCCGAGTACTCCTTAAATGACTTTGACTATTTCATTGAGCTTAGAAATCACAGTGACGAGGTTATTAGTTATGAGATGGTGGACGACGGATTTTCATCATTTGACTTTCAATAGCTCGAAAGATAGATGATTATTTTGTTATTAACGATCAAGTTTGACTATTGTTCTCCGAAACGGCCGGAGGAATGTCATACTTACAATTGGAAGGTGCTATTATGAGCGAACTGGGCGAAACGTTAAGAAACACTCGTAAGGAAAAAGGAATATCACTTGATGAACTTCAAGCTTCGACGAAAATCCAGAAGCGGTATTTGGAGGCGGTCGAAAAGGGGCAATTCGAACAGCTTCCAGGTCGATTCTATGCGAGAGCATTCATCAAAAGTTATGCGGAGGCTGTCGGACTTGATCCCGACGAACTTTTTGATGCTTATTCCAAGGAGGTCCCAATGTCCGGTGATAGTGTTCCGGAACAGTTGCCCTCACGTTCAAGGCGTACCCGAACTCGCACACCTCGGGTTTCAAGTCCTTCGAAGGCGTCATCTTCTGCTTCGTCCATTTTGCCGAAAATCATTGCTGCCGTTGCCATTGTGGGCTTATTTGCTGCCATTTGGTTCGCTTTTCAGAAAATTGAACATGGGCCGAGCGCGGGATCGGATCCTCAGGATTCAGCATCAGAAGTAGAGTTTACGGAAAATCCGGATGTTGACAAGAAACCTGCCGGTAATGATGAGGACAAGCCATCTTCCGAGTCTTCCGGAAAAAATAACGGGGATAACAATGAGGAAAGCAAAACCGATCAGCCCGAAAAGCCCGAAAAGCCGAAGCAGGTTCTGACCAAAACCGGCAAAGAAGGCAGTGTCTTTCATTATACATTGAAAAACACCGATCAATTCAAATTGAAATTATCCGTCGTTGACGGGAACAGTTGGCTCGAAGTTCGGAAATCGGGTGCAAGCGGTGAAAAATATCTTTATGACACAAAAGAATCGGGTTTTTCCGTTACGAAAAATTTAAGCGACAATGGTCAAGTCTTTCTTAAGATTGGAAGTACGCCGCACGTAAAAATGTTTATCAATGGAAAGGCATTTGTTTACCCAAGTGATGATGTGTTTCAGAAGTTTCTCATCACCTTTCAAAAATCCGAAAATGTTTCGTAGTTAAAAGGAGAACCTATGTGGAATTTACCGAATAAGATCACACTCTCCCGTGTGGCCATGATCCCGGTTTTTATGATTATTTTACTGGCTCCGATAGACTGGGGAATGATTTCTTTCATTGAAATTTCCATTCCGGTGACGCATTTCATCGCGGCACTCATCTTTATAGTCGCTTCATGTACCGACTGGCTTGACGGCTATTATGCACGAAAACTTCAATTGGTTACTGATTTCGGCAAATTCGTTGATCCTCTTGCTGATAAACTGTTGGTTATGGCGGCTCTTACAGCCCTCGTTGAGTTGGGATTTGTTCCAGCTTGGATGGTTATTGTGATTTTGGCAAGGGAATTTGCCGTTTCCGGTCTTCGCCAGGTAGCCGCGGCAAACGGAGATGTCATCGCCGCCAGCCGAATGGCCAAATGGAAGACCACCTCTCAAATTGTCGCTGTGTCCGCTCTGTTATTACATAATATTTTCTTCGCCTCTTTCGGCTTTCCGTTCGCTTCCCTTTGTTTGTGGTTGGCTGTGATTATGACGATCCTTTCCGGATGGGATTATTTTGTGAAAAATAAGCACGTTGTGCTAAAATAATTTTAGTACCCTTCATTCTTTCAGGGTCGGGGCATCTTTAAGGTGTCCCGGGTTGGATAGGGTATTGGTCTTGTTCCCCGTTTCACCTCTTCATTTTGCCGCTCCGGCGGTCTTCAACACTTTGAATTCCCATATTTTGAGAAAGGAAGGGTTGCCTTTGGATGCGGAAATCATCGCCGTCGGCTCTGAACTTTTGCTTGGGCAAATTGCCAACACGAATGCACAGTTTCTATCCCAAGAGCTTGCTGGCCTCGGTGTGAATGTTTACTACCATACGGTGGTCGGCGATAATCAAGAACGCCTTCAGAAAGCCATTCAGAATGCCCGAGAACGTGCCGATATCATTATATTCAGCGGAGGATTGGGACCGACAAAAGACGATCTTACAAAAGAAACCATCGCCAAAACGCTTGGCCGGAAACTTGTTTACGATGAGGCCGCAATGGAAGCCATTCAAGATTATTTCCGGAAAACGAAAAGGACCATGACAGAAAATAATAGAAAGCAGGCACTTGTTATAGAAGGTTCCCAGGTTCTGGCGAATGATCACGGCATGGCGCCGGGAATGGCGCTGGAGACAGCAGGGAAAACGTACATGCTGTTCCCGGGTCCGCCACGAGAACTGAAACCGATGTTTCTGAATGATGGTACCGCTTATTTGCAAAAGGGTTTACATACCCGCGAACATATTGTTTCCAGGGTTCTTCGTTTCTTCGGGATTGGCGAATCCCAGCTTGAAACCAAAATCCTCGATTTGATTGAAGCCCAAACGAACCCGACGATAGCTCCGCTTGCAGGCTTTGGTGAAGTCACCTTACGCCTTACCTCCAAAAGCTCTACCTCTCATGAAGCTTATCGATTGCTAGATTCCCTTGAAAAGACAATTCTATCGCGTGTCGGAAATTACTTTTACGGATATGGTGATACCACGCTGGAAAACGAAGTTTTCAAACGCTTGCAAGCCAAAGGGCATACGATTGCCAGCGCTGAAAGTCTAACCGGCGGTTGGTTCAGCAAAACGCTAACCGATTTATCCGGAGCATCGGGAATTTTCAAGGGTGGAATCGTCTGTTATACAAACGAAGTTAAGCAAAATGTGTTGAAAGTCCCCAGAGCTGTTCTGGAGAGTGACGGCGCAGTTAGTGAAAGTTGTGCGGGCATTCTTGCGGAAAACGTCCGGAATTTGCTTGCTGCTGATATTGGAATAAGTTTCACGGGTGTGGCCGGACCTGACAAAAGTGAAGGTCAGGATGTCGGGACTGTTTATATTGGAATTTCAGAATCCGGTCGTCCGACTCAGATCCATTCATTGTTGCTGGCCGGGGGACGAGGAAGAATTCGCAGTCAAACGATGAAACACGGATTTTTTCGGTTATTGAAGTTGGGAGGCAGTTAGAATGATGGTAGTTAGCATTGTGGTACGGGGACGAAGTCCTTGAATTTTTGGGAATGAATGTTCGAAAAATGGTTGGCAAACGATGAAAAACAAGCTATCATAGAAGTAGACTTGAAGTAGGGCAGCCATAAGAAAGATGAACATCTTTATGGACTGCTGAAATGAACAAGGAGTGATTAAATGAGTAATGATCGGAAAGCGGCATTAGATCAAGCATTGAATAAAATTGAAAAACAGTATGGTAAAGGTTCAATTATGAAGCTCGGGGAACAGGCAGACCGGAAGGTATCAGCTGTGTCGAGCGGTTCACTGACTCTTGATGTCGCTCTTGGCGTTGGAGGTTATCCGCGTGGACGGATTATTGAAATATATGGTCCTGAATCGTCCGGTAAGACGACTGTCGCTCTTCATGCGATTGCAGAGGTGCAAAGAGATGGAGGACAAGCCGCGTTTATCGACGCGGAACATGCTCTAGATCCGGTTTATGCGGAAAAACTCGGTGTTGATACGAATGAACTGTTGTTATCACAGCCGGACACCGGTGAACAGGCATTGGAAATTGCAGAGGCTCTGGTCCGAAGCGGTGCGGTGGACATCGTCGTGATTGACTCTGTGGCGGCTCTAGTGCCGCGTGCTGAGATTGAAGGGGAGATGGGCGACTCACACGTCGGGCTTCAAGCACGTTTGATGTCTCAGGCGTTACGGAAGCTTTCCGGAGCCATCAGTAAATCCAACACAATGGCTATCTTTATCAACCAAATCCGTGAAAAGGTTGGCGTTATGTTCGGGAATCCGGAAACGACTCCCGGCGGTCGAGCGTTGAAATTCTACTCTTCCGTTCGTTTAGAGGTGCGCCGGGCCGAAACTTTGAAAAAAGGCGATGAGATGGTCGGAAACCGTGCGAGAATCAAGGTTGTCAAGAATAAAGTTGCGCCTCCTTTCAAAAAGGCTGAAGTCGATATTATGTACGGGGAAGGAATTTCGAAAGAAGGAGAGATCCTTGATGTTGGCGCGGCCGAAGACATTATTCAAAAAAGCGGCGCCTGGTATTCATATGAAGGTGAACGTCTCGGCCAGGGAAGAGAAAACGCGAAACTCTACTTAAAAGAAAACGTAGATGTGGCGGAGCAAATTCGCAAACAAATTCGCCAGCATTACCATTTGGAAGAAGCCGTCGAGGCGGTGGAAGAAGAGCCTGAGGAAAATACGGTCTCATAGAAGAAGCGTCCCCGCGAGGGGCGCTTTTCTTATTGACTAATTGCGACACGAGTTCTTTGCCACACCTTGACATTGCCTATATGGAAGGATACAATTTAGATGTATATATTTCATTTCAAAGATGGAATTGAAAGTTTATACGGAATAAGTGCTGTATGTATGATATTACAGTTACAAGGACACATGAAATGCAATCGTAGATAGCAAGAGGAGGTGAAAGTATGGACACTTCTGTTCTCATCTCCATTTTGCTTGTCTTGATCTCGATAATTGTCGGTGGATTGATTGGATACTTTGTTAGAAGATCCATTGCTGAAGCGAAATTGTCCAGTGCGGAACATGCAGCGCAAAAGATTGTTGAAGATGGCAAGCGCGCGGCTGAAGCAGCCAAGAAGGAAGCGCTTCTAGAGGCAAAAGACGAAATTCACACGCTTCGAACCGAAGCTGAGAATGAGATTCGTGAACGCAGAACGGAACTTCAAAAACAGGAGAATCGTCTCGTCCAAAAGGAAGAGATTCTTGATCGGAAAAGTGAAACTTTGGACAAAAAAGAAGAATCGGTAGACAAGAAGGAGGATTCCCTGGGTAAAAAAGAACGACAAATTGAAGAGATGAAAAGCAAAGTGGAAGAAATGATGCAGAAGCAAGAGAACGAGCTGATGCGAATTTCGGGCTTGACCAAAGAAGAGGCGAAGGAGATTATCTTTGCCCAGGTTAAGCAGGAAACTGAGCATGAAACGGCGATGATGGCCAAGGAAATCGAAAGCCGGGCTAAGGAAGAAGCCGACAAACGGGCGAAAGGTATTCTGTCGACTGCTTTGCAGCGTTGTGCGGCCGATCATGTTGCGGAGACGACAGTTTCCGTCGTGAATTTACCGAACGATGAGATGAAAGGAAGAATCATCGGACGGGAAGGTCGGAACATTCGAACGCTTGAGACCCTAACGGGCATTGATTTAATTATCGACGATACGCCTGAGGCCGTGATTTTATCCGGTTTTGACCCGATTCGAAGGGAAATTGCCCGCGTTTCTTTGGAAAAACTCGTTCAGGATGGAAGAATTCATCCGGCCCGGATTGAGGAAACGGTTGAACGATCCCGCCGTGAGGTGGACGAAACTGTCCGTGAATATGGAGAACAAACCACTTTTGAAGTTGGCATCCATGGTTTGCATCCTGACTTGATCAAGATATTGGGTCGGTTAAGGTTCCGGACAAGCTACGGGCAAAACGTGTTGAAACATTCGATGGAAGTTGCCTATCTCACTGGTTTAATGGCCGCAGAACTCGGAGAAGATGAACAGTTGGCACGACGTGCCGGCCTGCTTCATGATATCGGAAAGGCCATTGACCATGAAGTGGAAGGCAGCCACGTTGAGATTGGCGTAGAGTTGGCGACGAAGTATAAAGAACATCCTGTTGTGATCAATAGTATCGCGTCGCACCATGGGGATACAGAATCGACATCAGTGATTTCAACGCTTGTCGCAGCTGCTGACGCGTTATCGGCTGCTCGGCCAGGGGCACGCCGAGAGACGCTTGAAACGTATATTCGTCGTTTGGAGAAGCTTGAAGAAATCTCGGAATCCTTTGAAGGCGTTGAGAAATCGTATGCGATTCAGGCCGGACGGGAAATCCGAATTATGGTACAACCCGACAAAGTGGATGATACGGAATCGTATCGATTGGCTCGGGAGATCACGAAGAAAATTGAAAACGAGTTAAACTATCCCGGACATATTAAGATTACGGTGATTCGTGAAACAAGAGCCGTAGAATATGCCAAATAAAGTGGTTTCGCGCCACTTTATTTTTTTTTCCTGATTTTTTGATACAATGGGGTTAATCGAGGTGGGGGCAAACCAACTTTTCTTTCCCGCCTATTTTTGCGGACAGTTAGGAGATTAATATGAAATTACTATTTATTGGAGACGTAGTGGGACGGCCGGGTAGACGAATCCTTGCTGACTACCTCCCTAAATTGAAGAAGAAGTATCAACCGACCGTGACAATAGTGAATGGTGAAAATGCGGCTGGCGGTAAAGGCATCACGGAAAAAATTTATAAACAATTTCTCGATCTTGGCGCTCAGGCGGTTACATTGGGAAATCACACTTGGGACAATCGGGAGATTTTCGAATTTATCGATGATGCCCCTTTATTGGTTCGTCCTGCTAATTTTCCGTCTGACACACCAGGGAAAGGTATGACTTTTGTCAGAGTGAACAGCGTGGAGGTCGCTGTTATTAATTTGCAAGGAAGAACATTCTTGCCGCCATTGGAATCACCTTTTACGAAGGCGGACGAGCTTATTGAACAAGCAAAAAAACGAACTTCCTGTATTTTTATTGATTTTCATGCTGAGACAACAAGCGAAAAACAGGCACTGGCCTGGTATCTTGATGGCAAGGTTTCTGCAGTAATAGGGACACATACACACGTTCAAACATCGGACAACCGGGTGCTGCCGAAAGGGACAGCGTATTTAACCGATGTGGGAATGACAGGGCCATATGATGGGATCATTGGTATGGATCGAGAGGCGGTTTTGAAAAAATTCATGACGCATCTCCCTGTCAGATTTGAGGTGCAGAATGGTCGGGAACAATTAAGCGGCGCATTGCTTGAACTTGATCCGAAAACAGGTTTGGCCTCCTCCATTGAACGAATTCTCATTAATGACGATCATCCTTTTTTCGATTAAACCCACGCTTTCGCATTTGCGCGCACATTCCTTTAGAAATCTGTGGCATACATCGAATAGCATTTGACCAGCATCGCGTTTCAGGAAAAACGTCTATTGTTTTTTGAGGAGGCGCGACGTTGGCCATACATAAGTTGCGGCAGAAAGTGGGTTCCTTAGCCTGAACCCCTGCTTTCACCTGAAGCAATAAGAATAGTGACGGAAGACATCCGATTATAGTTGAACAATTAGAAACTTTTACAAAACAAAGAAGGAATACCGGAGACTTTTGTTGAATATAGTAGCAATGATATAACTATGGCCCTTTCAGTGATTGTCTTAAAGATCCGGAATCCCATAACCCTGAACGACGGCGTTCAGGGCCGGGTTATTTCAAGGTCCCAAGGATTGTGAAGTCCGTGCGCCAAGCTAAATGGGATTCCCTATTCTAAACAGTTACCGGAAAGTTTTCGAGAAGGGGCACTATCTTTCTTTTCAAGGGAGGTTCCGGAATAGTGGAGGTATTAAAAGTTTCAGCAAAGTCGAACCCTAACTCTGTAGCTGGTGCACTTGCCGGTGTTCTGCGTGAACGCGGAGGAGCGGAAATGCAGGCTATTGGGGCTGGTGCACTCAATCAAGCCGTGAAGGCAGTAGCCATTGCAAGAGGATTTGTTGCCCCGAGCGGTGTCGACCTCATTTGTATCCCCGCCTTTACGGACATCATGATTGATGGTGAAGAACGAACAGCGATCAAACTGATTGTCGAACCTCGGTAACAGAATACTTTCACCTGTTTGTTTCCGGAACAAGCAGGTGTTTTTATTTCTTCAGTAGTTTTTGCTGAATGAAATAAAAGTCTATGGCGGATGTCA
>DASTWO010000147.1:0-21352 GCA_035776675.1 Caryophanales bacterium | reverse complement strand
GTTTGGAAAACGGGGTTGTCGGGAACGATAATACTAGACCAAGATCATCTAAGATCGGGCCTGAAAGGGAGAGAGTGTAGATGGAAAGCAAAGCTGATTTCGCAAACGTTGCTGTTTTGAAAGATCGAAAGCAAGAAGCCGACAGTTCAATTAATGCGCGTCGACGTTCCGAAGAAGAGGACCGCATCGCAAAAATGGACTCCATGGAATTTCTAATGATGGCAGGCGGCGGACTCGTCATCGGAGCGGGAATCTATTTATTGTCATTTCTAGCCTTATAAGCCGGTTTCAATTCGTCGGTTCTGTATACCTGTGATCAACCACGTCCATATGATTCTTGCCCCATTTGTACAGCATTTCCAAGGTTGGTTCAAGATCTTGCCCGTAGGGAGTCAAGGAATATTCCACCCGCGGGGGAACTTCTTTATAGATTGTTCGTTCAATAAGTCCATCCTTTTCCAACTCACGCAATTGTTGCGTTAATACCTTATGACTGACATCGGGAATCAATTTCTTCAACTCTCCAAAACGGAGGGTTTTTTCTTGTAGATGCCAAAGCACCATTGCTTTCCACTTGCCACAAACGACTTCCAAAGTTACCCCGATAGGATGTTTCATTCCGTTGCCCCCAATTGTTACCTTCAAGTAATCAAGTTTCGAGAAAGTGCCTTCTTTTCTTACCGATAGGCCTCTATTATACTTGTAATAGTAGCAAAAAGCTTTGAAAAAGGGAAACATAAGAAAAAGTGTTGCCTACGGGCAGAATTCGAAAGTAGTTGTCGAATCATTTAGGAAATGGGGGATTTTTCCTATGGAAGAGACACAGTTCCGGATACAAGTGAATGATGAAGAAGATATTGTGAAGGTCCGACAATCCGGCAGAGATTTGGCGAAGCTGCTGGGATTTGGAAACGTGGATCAAGTCAGAATTACTACAGCGATTTCAGAGTTAGCGCGGAATATTCTACTGTATGCCGGCGGCGGGGAAATTTGCCTTGTACGAGTTGAAGAAATCGGGAAGTCCGGAATCTATATCCTTGCAGCGGATCAAGGACCCGGAATAGAGAATATCCAAGAAGTTCTTTCCTATGGTTTCACCACCTCCGGAGGACTTGGAGCTGGATTACCAGGAGTCAAACGACTGATGGACGAGTTTACGATTCGATCCTCCGTTGGAGAAGGAACGAGAATTGAAACTGTCAAATGGGTGTTACAGGATGGACGGGAACCTTTAGGGCAGGTGTTCGGAAGACAGGAAGTTCATAGTTGACACACAAATTCAGCCGAAATCTCTTTGTAAAATAAATTTAATGATTGCAGGCACCCAAATTCGGGAAACTCCTTATCATAGGACAATTGTGAAAAGGAGGAGATTGGATGCCTCAAAGAAACGACGATATTGAGATAGAAAGAAAAGAGAAAAAGTCAGATTCCAGTCTGGTCGCCACGACTTTCATCAAATATGCGGCCTACATTATTATTTTCTTCGGGATCTTATGGTTTCTGGCGCAGTATATTCTACCGATGTTTTAACACGATACACCGAAGTGAGAGACTTCTGATGAATCGTGGTAAAGCCAAGGCAAATTTGGTAAGATGGCCGGGTGTCCAAAGGGGCACCCGGTTTTGGCCGGATCGGGGGCAATGTGTAAGTGTCGTTCTGTAAGATAGACTCCGTGTTCCCCTCAAGTTTTAGGATTTTTCATGTTATCATAGGATAAGAATAAAAGATTGGAGAATCATCATGCAAGTTGAGAATAAGGCATTCATCCGCATGAGGTGGAAACGGTTCGGATTTTATTGTTTATTTGCTTATGGCATGGTTCTTGTGTATTTGACGTTGTTCATACACAATTATTATACATATGGTCGTTCTGTAAATTTGCAGCTGTTCGACAGCATTGAATTAATGATGGACAGCGGGAACGGTTGGCTTGTTTTGAAAAACGTGATCGGCAATGTGCTGTTATTCCTGCCATTCGGATTATTGTTGCCTTTCTTATTCAGGAAATGCCGTAATTTCTTTATCATGTTTGTCGTGTCTGCCGGTTTCAGCTTTCTGATTGAGATTACGCAATACAAGTACGCGAAACGGATTTTTGATATTGATGATATTTTCCTGAATGTCATCGGGGCCCTAATTGGGTGGTTTTTCGCACTTGTTGTTCGGGATTTGTTGAAAAGGGTAACAAATTTATGGAGATAAAAAAACGGAAGAGGTGCTGCCTCTTCCGTTTCGTATTGGTTTACTGTTCTTTCTCTTTTTGCTTATCCAGTACGCGATTAACCCGCTTTGTGAGCATCTTCATTCCGCCGCCTCCGGCTTGAAAATGGCGAAGTTTTCCTTCTGCATCGAATACGTAGTAAGCGGGGACATATTCGTTTTCAAACGCGTCCGTCAACTTATGATCGTTGTCTACGAATATCGGTTGTGTAATCCCGTGTTCTTCGGCAACCTTCTTCACATCGTCAACTTCAAGCTCTTTTGGACCGCGAGGCATGTGAACGGCAACGACATTCAGGTCGTCTTTATATTCGTCGCGAAATTCGTTCACTTTCGGCATAGCTTCTTTGCAAAGATGGCAACTCATCGACCAAAAGTGAAAAAGAGTCGGTTTCTCCCCGACCAGTTCCTCTTTCGTTTTCTCCCCATTCAGCCATTCGGCTTCTCCTTGTAGTTCGGGCATTTCTGTACGAAGTTTCATCCGTTATCCACTCCTTCATTATGATTACATTATGTTGTTTTTCTCTGGTTACAGCGGAATTTCCATTTAGGTTAAAATCATTCTAATCTGGCCAACGTTTTTTATTGTAAGCCAGTCCCCGAATCAAGTCAAAATGTCTGCTTTTTACTATTCTATCCTGGGTGAAGAGCTTTGACACGTCCCTCGCCGAATATGGTGTTTAATTCGTGACAGGGAAACAGGGATTCGATATGATGGCACTAGTTGAATGAAAGGGTGGGTTCAATGGAATTCAAAATGGACGGAAACAGCTTTCGGGCTGATTTAGAATATGGCACACTTCAGGCATCGGCTGACGACCAATATGGATTTCGGCCGTTTCAGTTACTCATTTCTTCTCTGGCGGTTTGCAGCGGCACAGTTCTACAAAAGGTGTTGGCTAAGAAAAGGATCGCCTATGACGATATTTCGATTAAGGTGCTGGAAGTTCAAAGGAACCCAGACAAAGCAGATCGGGTTGAAGCGATTCATTTGCATTTTGTTATCAAGGGGAAGAACTTGGATGACACGAAAATACAAAAGTCACTTGCCGTCGCGAGAAAGAATTGTTCGATGGTACAGTCCGTCATTGACAGTATTGAAGTAACAGAAACACACGAATTGATATCATAATGAATTCGAAAGGTGTAATCCATTGAGGAGTGCAAGATAGAAGGGGACCTTCGCTTGTACTTTTCGTTTTTAGGAAGGCGATATGATGGCGGTGCGTTATGATTTCACGGAAGGCAGCATTATTCGAAAGATGCTGCTGTTTTCCGGGCCGATTTTTCTGGCAAATCTTTTACAGGTTTCGTATCAATTTATTGACAGTCTCTGGGTCGGAAACTTGCTTGGTGCCGAAGCGTTGGCAGCGGTTGCCTTGTCTACGACACTCACTTTCACGGTTCTATCTTTTATTATCGGAATCAATCGAGCCTCTTTAACGATTCTATCGCAGCAGAAAGGTTCGGACGATCCAGAAGGTTTGAAAGAATCCTTGAATGCATTTGTCGTAGTTCTTGGAGGTCTGTCAATCATTCTCGGCGTTGTAGGATACTTTGCGGTCGACGGGTTGCTTTGGCTTTTGGGGACACCTGAGGACGTCGTTCCATTAGCCAGGATCTATCTGCAGGTCAATTTTCTTGGGATCCCATTTTTGTTCGGATACAATTTCATCAGCACTGTTTTGAGGGCACTTGGTGACAGCAAGACACCGGTCCGCTTTGTAGTTTTGGCGGTCATTCTAAACGCTGTACTCGACCCTCTGTTCATCTCATGGTTTGGGCTTGGCATTGCAGGCGCGGCTCTGGCGACAGTGATAGCGCAGGGAGCTGCGTTTTTATATGGAATGTATGTTTCGCTCTCGGGGCGAAGGGTGCCGTTCACGACTACTCATTTACCGGGCAAGCGGTATTTGAAGGCGATTTTCAAACTTGGCATTCCGGGCGGTTTACAAACGATGTCTATTTCCGCCGGTTCGGCGGCGATCATTGGCGTAGTTGCCATGTATGGAGATACTGTGTTGGCCGGATTTGGCATTTCGCAAAGAATCGGGCGGTTGATTATGGTTGCCTTGATGTCGCTGGGGACAGCTGTAACCAGTATGGCCGGGCAGAATATCGGAGCAGGCAGATGGGATCGTGTGTCGATGATCGCCAAAAACGGGTTAGCCGTAATATTGGCTGCCTCGTTTCTGTTAAGTGCGTTCGTTTTCTTTAGCGCGGATTTTTTGGTTCGTCTTTTTATTGACGATCCGGAAACCATTTCATTTGGTGCAAGTTATTTACGGGCTGTTGTGTTTTTCTATCCTTTTCTGGCCGTGAATTTTGTCTTAAACGGTATTGTTCGTGGTGCAGGTGCAATGTTCAGTGTACTCGTCTTGAATTTAATCTCGTTCTGGGTATTGCGGTTCCCGCTTTCCTATGTTTTCTCTAAATGGTTTGGTGAGATCGGAATCGCCTACGGAATTGGAGTCAGTTTCATTATCAGTTCAGCGGTTGCCGTTTTGTATTATGGATTTGGACGTTGGAGAGAGACCCGGATTTTCGATGAGGAAAGTGACAGAACGTAAAAATCAGGTGAATGTCGTAGGGGATAAAGAGGGGAGATATCTACAATATTTGCCCGAAGGAGAGCGATTAAAAAATCCGTGCTCTTTCCGGATCATGTGTTATAATGAATTAGGTGAAAACGTTCCTAAAAAGCTTATTTTCTGTATTTTAAAAATGAGGAAGAGAAGGGAGGAATCATGATGAAACCTTCGATTATCGATGTTGCCAAGTTAGCAAATACGTCGAAGAGCACGGTTTCAAGGTATTTAAATGGAAAATCAGTCAAGAAGAAAACAGAGGAAGCCTTGAAAAAGGCCATTGAAGAACTCAACTATCACCCGAATATGAATGCCAGAAGGTTGGTTCTAAATCGTACTCAGGTTATCGGTATTGTAGTAGATGATATTTCCAACAACTTCTATTCCGGGATTTTAAAAGGGATTAAAGATGTTTCGGATAATCACGGATACGACTGCGTCTTTTATACGTGGAATAAAAGCCGCAAGAACGAGGCGGACTTTATTAATCTTATCTATGAAGATCAAGTGGATGGGTTGATTTTCTTGAGTTTTGCGAAACGTTATCCGGCCGAAGTCGAGTTGATTCGGGATGCTCCGTTTGCTGTTGTGATGCTTGGAGATAACGCTGGAGTTGGGGATGTCCGTTCTATTGACGTGGACAACCAGAGCGGTGTGGTGGAGACGGTGCGTTATCTGTACCGAATCGGCCATCGGAATATTGCTTATATCGCCGGTCCAGAAGCCGCAGGTGCTACAAATGAAAGAACGAACGGATTCAAAAGAGCATTTAAAGAACTGGGAATGGAAATCAATCCGGATCTGATTGTTACATCTGATTGGTCGAACCAAGGCGGGTATACGGCGATGAAGAAATTGCTTGAAGTCGGAGGGTTCAGCGCTGTGGCCGCTTCTAACGATGAATCGGCATTAGGTGCGATGGGAGCTGCTCATGAGGAAGGCTACAGTATTCCAAAAGATTTCTCGATTGTGGGGTTTGATGATATTCAAATTTCCAGCTGGATTTATCCTTCTCTAACCACCGTCAGACAACCGTTCACTGAAATGGGCAAAACGGCTGCAGAGGAACTATTTAAACAAATTAGCGGAGCTGAGAAATCGGGTAACTTCCGTACTCTTCTAAGCCCTAAATTAATGATTCGAAATTCCTGTTTGAAAGTTTAGCAGAAATACAATGGAAAAAAAGTGCGTTGACATTTTATTATTCTGATGTATAATAGCTTTACAATTATTTGTTGGAACGTTCCCAAAACAAAACTTTCAAAATCCTTTTTCAAGTTTAAAAGAAAACGCAACAATCTAGCGAGTTGAACTGCCTTATTTGGGAGACGAGTCGATTTTTCGGAATGGGACTCTTTATACTTAATCAACACAAAATTTTCGGAATGTTCTTGTAGGAAAGGAGCGAGCATATTGAAGAAGAAGTCGTATTACGGGTACTTTTTCATTGCGCCGTACTTTATCATATTCCTGATATTCAGCCTGTACCCGATTTTGAACTCCTTTGTTCTGAGTCTTTCTCATTGGGACGGTTTAGGAGAAAGTGTTTTTGTAGGATTTGAAAACTATGCCAGGTTGTTGGGCAATCCGTTTTTTTACCATTCGATATTGAACACTTTCATCATTTGGATCATCTCCATTGTTCCGGAGTTAATTATCGCTCTCGTTCTGGCTATGATTCTTAATGAGAAGTTCATAAAGGGAAGACACTTGTTTCAGGCAGTTTTCTATTTCCCTAATATTGTTACGCCTATCACCATTGGTGTTCTTGCAAGCTTGCTGTTTGACTGGCAGACAGGCAGTGTCAACAAGTTTCTCATGGGTCTCGGCATTATTGATGATCCGGTCAATTGGTTCGCGCATCCCTTTATAGCCCAGGTGATAGTGGCTACAGTCATGTGTTGGCAATGGTTCGGTTTCAATATGCTGATCTATATGGCCGGGCTTCAGTCCATTCCGCGTACTCTTTATGATGCGGCGGAAATTGATGGCGCTAACAAGTTCCAGGTCGCGACGAAAATTGTTATTCCACTTTTGAAACCGGTGGTGATGTTTACGGTCATTACATCTATCATTGGCGGAATGCAGATTTTCGAGGTTCCTCTTGTCACGGGAACAGGATCCGGGGATTCCACTCAGACCATGATGGTCTATTTATATGAAGCTGCCTTTAAGCGCTTTCAATACGGTTACGCTTCCAGCGTTTCCTACGGAATATTTATCATCATTCTGGCCTTGTCCTTTATTTCGTTTAAGTTCTCGAAGAAGAGACAAAAAGCCCCAACCGGGATGTAGGAGGGATAAAAGGTGAAATCAGCTACTCAATTAAACGCCAACAAAGAGATGCCCATAAGGTCGAATGATCGGTTGAAACGAAATGTCGGCAGAGCCATTATTTACGTAGTTTTGATCATACTGGCATTGATTTGCCTTCTTCCTTTTTACAGTATGATTATTTCTTCTACGCATTCCAACTTTGATATTGCCAACAAGTTATTGCTGTTGCCGGGTGATCAGTTTATTGAAAACTACTCAAGATTGGTTGAGAAGGTCCCCATTTGGAGAGGGTTTTTCAACAGTGTGATTTTGACTGTAAGCGGGACGGCTTTAACGTTGTACTTCTCGGCGTTGACCGCATACGGGTTTTCCAAGTATTCCTTTAAGTTTTCGAACTTCCTGTTCGCGGCAGTTCTCGCGATGTTAATGATTCCCGGAGAAGTTAGTATCATTGGTTTCTTTAAATTGATGGGCGAATTTAATATGTTGAATACTTACTGGCCGTTGATTCTACCGGGGATTGCAAATGCTTTCGGTACTTTCTTTCTGAAGCAAAACTGTGATGCGGCCGTATCTGAAGAAATTCTTGAATCCGCGAGGATTGATGGCTGCGGAGAGCTGAAGATGTTCCATCGTTTGGTTATTCCGCTATTGGCACCTGCCCTTGCGACATTTGGCATCTTTGCTTTCATAGGACAGTGGAACAGCTTTCTGATGCCGGTTATTATTTTGTTTGATAATCATCTTCAACCCCTACCGGTTATGGTGGCCATGAC
Organism: Caryophanales bacterium; assembly: GCA_035776675.1. Taxonomy (GTDB): domain Bacteria; phylum Bacillota; class Bacilli; order Bacillales; family DASSOY01; genus DASSOY01. The sequence goes on along the minus strand of DASTWO010000147.1, from coordinate 13,487 downwards.
CAGAGGGAAATTCAGTACGGATTATGGTGCTCAATATGTCGGTATATTGTTGTCGATCATCCCTATTATGATTGTGTTTATGGTTCTCGCCAAGAAAATTATGAAAGGGGTTTCGGCGGGAGCGCTTAAAGAATAGCCCGAATATCCTTTGAGGAGGTGATGGCTCGGCCGGTTTGTTGCAAATGTTATTGAACATTTTTTGGGAACGTTCCTAAAAACATCAAACGGAGGGTTAAACAAATGAAACAGAAAATGGCGTTGCTTCTCGTATTAATGCTGATGGTAACAGCCGCTCTGGCAGGATGCAGCGGTTCATCCGGCGGTTCGGGAACCGAAGACGCAACGAGCGGAAATTCAGGTTCTACACAGGACGAAGGAGATTCGTCTAATGAGGGGACATCAGAAGATACAGGGAAATTGGAAAAACAGGATTTGGTCGTCTGGACCTTTTTCGGGCAAGTGAAACAGTTGGCGGAACAATTTGAGAAAGCTTACCCCAATGTAGATGTACATGTAAAAGTGTTCCCCGGGGATAAGTATAAGACCAAATTGCAAACAGCTTTGCAAACGAAAACAAACATACCGGATGTATTCGATCTGGAAAGAGCTTATATCAGCTATTTCATTAACACACCATACGTAGCCAACTTATCAGAAATGGGTGCGGATCAATTAGTGGAGGGCATGGTTCCTTATGTAGCGGCGCTTGGTAAAGATGATGAAGGAAATGTACGCGCCGTTGCGGATTCATCTTCTCCGACAGGATTCTGGTATCACCGATCAGGTGCGAAAAAATGGTTAGGCACAGAAGATCCTGACAAAATATCGGATATGATCTCAAGCTGGGATAAACTGATTCAAGTGGCTGAGAAGGTTGCCAATAAGAGCAATGGGAAAGTCCATTTAATAGATTCGGCATCCAGCGTATTCGCTTTGGAGAAATATCAAATGGATTTCTGGGTGAAAGACAAGAAGTTTCAAATTGATCCTAAGTGGGACAAAATCTTGAATGTGATGAGAACGATTCGTGAAGAAGGGTTAGGGGCAAAGTTGCCAGGATTCTCTTCCGGATGGGGAGCGGCTATCAATAATTATGACCCCAACGCACCGGCAATTATGTATGGATTGCCTTCATGGGCAACTTTCATGATTGACAATGAGAATGATAAAGCAGCCGGAAAGTTTGGAGTAGCGAAGCCTCCTGTTGGCTCCTATGTAGGTGGTACTTACCGAGCTGTTTACACAAACACACCACATAAGGAAGCGGCGTATGCTTTTGTGAAATTCGATGCCAGTAAGGAATGGCAAAACTATAACCTGAAACATACAGGCAATATGCCGTCCCTGAAGTCGGTATATAAGGGGAATATGGACAGCTATACTCCACCGTTGTTTGGGGATCAGAAGGTTATGAAGATGTATTATGACATTGTGATGGATATCCCTGCCAAAAGGGCCGGGCTTTACAGAGAAGATATTAATGGCATGTTTGGATCGATTGTTACGGAAATGTTGAACAAAGGTCAATCGAATGACTGGGCTTATGAACAGTTGAAGTCCAAGGTTAAAGAAGCCTATCCGGAAATTGAGGTGGAGTAAGACTGGATTCAGTCGTGTATATCCAAGATAAGAATGTTCTTGTTGAAAACACTGAATCAATATAGGGCGAGGCTTGAGATTTTGTAAAAAGGCAAATCCCCATGAGATGGGGGTTCGCCTTTCGCTCTTTTTTTTACATCGTTCCATTTTTGGAACAGACCACTGAAATTCAATCCACCTGGCAAAAATCATGACATGGAGACTTGTCAGACAGATGTTGAATGAGATAAAGGAGAGTTCCCATGCGTAAAATATCTGAAAACCTCTATGTATACGAAGATACATGTAACGTATATGTAGTTAAACATAATGAGCGTGCTGTTCTGATAGATTTTGGGAGCGGGGATGTTTTGGATCATCTCGATGAGGTCGGTGTAAGCAGAGTCATAGACGTTCTTCTCACCCATCATCACAGAGATCAGGCTCAAGGATTGGCCCGGGCTGTTGAAGCCGGGGCAGACGTTTGGGTCCCGCATACGGAGCAGGACCTGATAAGTGGTGTTGATGACCACTGGCAATCTAGAGAAATTTATAACAATTACAACATGCGCCAGGATCGATTTTCAATTCTTTATTCTGTTCCTATCTCCGGAACATTAAAGGATTACTCAACTTATCGGTTCGAAGATTACGAATTTACCGTCGCTCCTACTCCGGGACACACTATTGGATCTATCAGTTTGCTAGCGAATATTGATGGCGACAAAGTAGCTTTCACAGGAGATTTAATTTCTGCGCCAGGTAAAATGTGGTCTTTATCCACGACGCAATGGACCTACAATGGGGCGGAAGGTGTTCCGTACAGTGTATTGTCCCTTTTAAGCTTGAAAGAAAAGAACCCGGACTGCCTATGTCCTTCTCACGGGGAGGTCATGGCCGATCCTAAATACGCTATCGATCTGCTTGTAGAAAGGCTAAAACGGCTTCTTAACCACCGGAATCAGGCCGCCAATCTTTTAGAGGTTCGGGAAAATCCTTACGAGGAAATCACACCGCATCTATTAAGAAATCGCACGAGTTGGGCGCATTCTTATGTGTTGATTTCGGAAAGCGGAAAAGCGTTGGTCATTGATTACGGATATGACTTCATGGTGGGCTTGGCATCTGGAGCGGACCGCGCCTCACGGAGACCCTGGCTGTACAACATTGACAAACTAAAGAAAGACTATGGCGTTGAAAAAGTAGATGTCGCCCTTTTAACCCATTTTCACGATGATCATGTTGGCGGTTTGAATGTTTTGCGTGATGTTGAAGGGACAGAGGTTTGGGCTGCGGAGAACTTCTCTGACATCTTGGAGAATCCCGATGATTATGATCTCCCTTGTATTTGGTATGACCCGATCAAAGTGGATCGGAAATTGCCCCTGGAGAAAACCTTGCGGTGGGAAGAATATGAGTTTACCTTATATGAACAATCCGGCCATACCTTATATGCGGTCGCAATTGCCTTTGAAGCTGACGGAAAGCGAGTCTTGGCCATAGGAGACCAGTATCAGGATACCAATGACAATTATGTTTACAAGAATGGTTTTCGCGCATGGGACTATCGAGATAGTGCGGAATTATACAACAGGTTGAAACCGGATCTGCTTATATCGGGCCATTCGAATCCGCTTTGGACGAATGAAGAAATCTTTCAGGAATTGCTTGAAAAAGGGAAGGAATTAGAGGAGATTCACCGGGAACTGCTGCCTGAGGAGATCGTTGCGTTTCAAGGAGACGGAACGGCAGCCTTTTTGACACCATATCAGACCTATGTGGATCCGGAAGAAACGTTCACATTGACAGCAACGGTGAAAAATCCTTACGAAAGTGAAGAAATCATTACGATTTCGCTCGAAGTTCCATCTGGTTGGAAGGTTTGGACTGATGTGAAGCAAGTATCCGTTCCGGCAGGTTGTGAAAGAATCGAAACGTTTACGATTACAGCTCCTGATGTGAATGAGAGACGGGCACGAGTTGCGGCAAATATCACAATAGGGGATAAAAATTTCGGGCAACAAGCTGAGGCCCTGGTTACCGTATCCGGAGGGGAGGTTGTTCATGATGAAAGAAAATGGGAGAGACCTGCAACAGTCGGAAAAGACGTTGCATATGATCGGCAACGCTCATCTTGATCCCGTTTGGTTGTGGCAATGGCAGGAAGGATTTCAAGAGACGAAGGCTACTTTTCGATCAGCGCTCGACAGGATGAAAGAGTATGATGATTTCTTGTTTACCTCGAGTTCGGCCGCCAATTATGAATGGATAGAAAACAACGAGCCGGAGATGTTTGAGGAAATTAAAGAGAGAATCGCCGAAGGACGATGGGAAATGGCCGGAGGTTGGTGGATCCAGCCGGATTGCAATATTCCGGGCGGAGAATCATTCGTCCGCCAGGGACTTTATGGACAGCGTTATTTTCAAGAAAAGTTTGGAGTCACTGCAAAAGTCGGATATAACGTGGACAGCTTCGGCCATAACGGAATGCTGCCGCAAATATTGAAGAAAAGCGGGATGGATCAATATATTTTCATGAGACCTTCGCCAGAGGAAAAAGGCCTTCCCGGCCGGTTGTTCTGGTGGGAATCGGATGATGGCTCCCGTGTTCTGACCTTTCGAATCCCGTTTCAGTACAATTCCTGGGGCAAGGAGCTCGATCAACATGTTCAGAGAGTCGCTGGTGAGTTAAAGAAGCCTTTTAACGATTTGATGTGCTTTTACGGAGTAGGCAACCACGGAGGCGGCCCGACAAAAGAGAATCTTGAGAGCATTCGCCGTTTGAACGAAGATCCCGAATTTCCGGAGCTGAAATTAAGTACGCCCAACCGTTTCTTTGAGGAATTGGCCGAACAGGATTTGACGTATCCGGTTCTTCACGACGATCTTCAACATCATGCAAGTGGTTGCTATGCCGCGCATTCCGGGATCAAGCAGTGGAATCGGCAGGCCGAGAATATGTTGATGACAGCTGAGACTTTTTCTTCTGTTGCAGATTGGGTGACAGAACAGAAATATCCTGACAAATACCATAGAGCGTGGAAAAATGTGCTGTTTAATCAGTTTCACGATATTCTGGCGGGTACCAGTTTGGAAGCCGCTTACGACGATGCACGCGATTTGCACGGCGAGGCTATGTCCATTGCCAGTCGGGGATTGAACGATGCGATCCAATCCTTGTCGTGGCGAATCGGTATTGAAGAAGAACCGGGAATGAAACCGATTGTTGTGTTTAATCCGCATTCGTGGAACAGCCAAGTCAACGTTGAACAGGAAGTCGGCGGTTACAGAGAAAACGAACATATTCTGGTGGATGAAGAGGATAACGAGGTTGCAGTGCAAACTGTGCAGTCCCAGGCTACAGCGAACGGGAGAAAAAGGATAAGTTTCATTGCTGATTTGCCTTCTGTTGGGTACAGGGTATACAAAATTGTTCCCAGGTCTTCGAAAGGGTCATTTTCAACGATAAAAGCGAACGATTCCACGATGGAGAATGATCGCTACAGAGTGGAAATTGATCCGGGGACAGGGTTTGTCACAAGTCTTCATGATAAGGTGAAGAATTTGGACATTCTTGATGGCCCTGCCGCTAGACCTGTTGTGATGGACGATAAAAGCGACACTTGGTCACATGGTGTGATTCGTTTTGATAATGAGTGTGGCCAGTTCACAGCCAAGAGTGTTGAACGGGTGGAGCACGGGCCGGTGAAGTCCGTTATTCGAGTCGTTAGCGAATATGGAAATTCCAAGCTCACTCAAGACTTCACGATGTATCGCGAGCTGAATCAAATTGACGTTCATGTCACGGTGAATTGGCAAGAGCAGTTCAAAACATTGAAATTGAAATTCCCTGTGAATTTAATGTTCCGAAAGGGAACATACGAGATTCCTTACGGACATATTGTCAGGGAAAGCAACGGGGAAGAAGAACCGGGTCAGAGATGGATCGATCAGTCAGGAACTCACCGCGCGACAGGTGAAATGTACGGCTTAAGTATTTTGAACGATGGCAAATATAGCTTTGACATGCATGATAAAGAAATGGCGATCACCGTTTTGCGAAGCCCGATTTACGCTCATCATGATCCGCTGATTCCCGAGGAAGACGGCCATTATTCTTTTATTGATCAGGGAATTCAACGGTTTACCTATACTTTGGTGCCGCATGAAGGGAATTGGGAAACGGCAGGCACAGTGAAGCGGGCTGCAGAGCTCAATCAAAAGCCTGTTACGCTGATCGAAACTTACCACGATGGTCCTTTGCCGCAACAGGATTCGTTCCTTGCCGTTGATAAGGACAACGTGATTGTCAGTGTCATCAAGAAAGCTGAGGATAACGAAGATCTGATCATTCGCGCCTACGAAACGACGAACATTGAAACCAAAGCAAGGATTGAGTTACCGAAATGGGGCCGGTCGATTGAAGCGGACTTCGGGCCATCGGAATTGAAGACTTTCCGAGTACCTAAAGATTCCAAGGCTCCTGTGCAGGAAACCGATTTATTGGAATGGGAAAACGCGGAGGTTTGAGAGAAATGAGCAAATCGTTGAATCAGCTGAAAAATCTATATGTGGAACCTAGAGACGATCAATATGAACTGCGATTGGCTTCCGAAACTTCGACTAAAGCCTATATGAGAATGCCTTCAATGGTTCGCCTGTTGGGTCCTGAACAAGAGGAAAATGCGGTCGGGATTTCCGAGGTAATCGAAAACAACCATGGGATTCAACTTTCCGGCGTGTCGCATCATTTCAATGTATCTGCCCGTTTGAAAAAGAACGAGGATGGTTGCGGGTATTATGATGTGAAGATGAAGGTGCGTTATGACGGGGAGGAGCCGGTAGAACGCGGCATTCAGGTGAAATTCGATCTAGTGGGTAGCGGTCGCCCGACATGGATGATTCCAGGTGCCTTTTATAAGGAAAATCGGTTTGCGCACAACAATCGTATGTACCCTCGATATGACTACGAAGGCGGTGATCCTGAGCAAATGGTTTCGGATCTCTGGTCATTTCGGGCTGATCGCGCCGCTTTGCCGGTTGTCTTTTCCTGGAACAATGAATTTTGCGGAGGGCTTTATACAGATGAAATGTCTTCTCTGGGGTTGAGCGGCCTTGGTTTTTCCGGCAACCAGGAAGGGACTTCTATTTGGCTTCATTATCCGTACAGGGAGGAGCCGATTACCTTTCACAGCCCTGTGGATCCGCAGCCGGCGGATTGCCAGGTTCATCATTGGAAACCGGGTGAAGAACATCACCTTTCATTCAAAATTTATATGGGTTCACCGGACCTTCACGCATATGATCCGTTTGTACGGGAAATGTACCGGCGGGATCAGAAAGAGCATGATTTGAATCCATGGATCAAGCCGGATAAGGCTGCGGAATTGACGGCGCACGGCTTATATACATGGCATTACAGTGAAAAAAATCACATTTTAAATGAAACGGCCGCTTTTGACCGAGAATTCAACGGAAATGTTAAAGGACAGGGAGATCGTCCTCACATGCATGTGGGCTGGGTCAGTGGAGCTCCGTATGCTTATGCATTGTTGACATACGGCCGAAAAAACGGAATGGATTCTTATATTACAGCGGCAAACAATGTTCTGGGTAAAATTTCTTCAGGTGTGGCGCCAAGCGGGATATTCTGGGCGGAATGGACCGAAGAAAGAGGCTGGGGATCGGGGTGGAACCCGGATCGGAGCTGGTTACAGGCGAGGACGATTTCCGAAGCCACGTTGTTCATGGTTCGCGCGTTGAAGTTTGAAAAAGAACGCGGAGTCCGCCACGAAAAATGGGAAGAAGCGGTGTTGTCGAATCTGGAATTCGCGGTTCGATGCCAACGTGAGGACGGAAACTTCGGCTCATATTACCATTGCGAGAATGGAAATGTTGAGGAATGGGACGGTGCCGGAGGCGTTCTCTGGATTGCAGCTTTGCTCGAAGGCGGTCATTATTTTGGCAATGAGGCATTTTGTCAATCGGCTATCCGGGCGGGGCATTACTATCAATCTTTTATCAAGAATGAATTGATTTACGGGGCGCCTGAAGATGTGCATTTGACTCCGACTTCCGAGGATGCTTACAACACTCTTGTCGCGTATCTTCTTTTATATGAAGAAGACCGGGATGAGCAATGGCTTGATTTGGCCAGACGAACGGCGGATTGGATGATGACCTTCCGGTGGACTTACAATTTAGCGTTTCCAAAGCACACCATGCTAAGCCAACTAGACTACCGTTCCAGAGGGGCGGACCAGGCTTCACCGTCCAATCAACATCTTCATAATTACGGGTTATTTTGTTTTCCTGAGATGATGCGCCTGTGGCGTTACACGGGAGACCAGTATTACCTGGACAGAACTCGTGACAATCTTGCATGTTTTCTCCAATGTGTTGCCCGCGAAGACGGTGATTTCAATGCCTATAAAGGAATGGTGACGGAACGTTTTTATAATACCAATTGTTTTCAACCGAAAGGCATGATGCTGACTTTGTCGCATTCTTGGTGTGTAGGATTGGTGCTTTACGCCTGCCAGGAGGCGTCCCTTTATGAGCAAGATCTGGATTTGAAGGTGTGTGAAGCATGACTGTCGAAAGTGTAAGTCAACAATTGCGAAAGACCGGCCGTTACATGATGACATATGACCTCGCCTGGGGAAATGCCGGAAACATCAGCGCCAGGGTTGAGGAAGAACAGTATTTGATCACGGCGAGCGGAACCTACCTCGGAGAGTTAGGAGAAGGCGATTTCGCTGCGTGTTCCTTTGGCGAGGAGAATCATGGAGGCGGGAAAAAGCCGTCGAAAGAATGGCCGATGCATCAGGCGGTTTATGAAGAAAGGCCGGATGTACATGCGATTCTGCATGCTTCTCCTTTTTTCAGCACTTTTGCGGCTTGTTCTGACATGAATATTTTATCGGATCTATTTGTAGAAACGATGTACTATTTGGAGCGTGTGGAACGGGTGCCGTATTTTCATCCGGGATCGCGGGAATTGGCCGAAGGTGTCCGGGAAAAGGCAGGAAAAGCAAATATTTTGTTGCTCGAGAATCACGGCGTTCTTGTTTATGACAAAAGTCTCAAGGAAGCCAGAATGGGATTGCAAACGCTGGAAATGGCTTGCAAGATGATTGTCACGGCCCGGAGTGCGGGCGTTGAATTGAAAAGGTTATCTGCGGACACCGTCGGAGATTTCCTTGAAAATGCGGGTTACAAGCCTAGAAGGAAGTGGGACTAAGGTGATTGGTGTGGTTGCGGACGACATTACGGGCGCCAATGATATTGGCATCATGTTTGCAAAGTCCAGTTATTTAACTCATGTATTTGGCTATGATCTTGAGGGCGGTTGGCGTCCGGATCATGAAAAAACGCCAGATGTTGTGATATTGGATACCGATTCAAGGCTCGATCAGCCTGATGTGGCTTATGATAAGGTCTTTCAGGCTGCAAAGGACTTTCGGGAAGCCGGTGTGAGCCGTTTCTTCAACAAGACCTGTTCCGTCTTTCGCGGTAACATCGGAGCCGAATTTGACGCGATGCTGGATGCGTTGGAAGAAGAGTTTGCCGTGATCGTTCTTGGTTTCCCGAAGAATGGGAGAACCACAGTGGATGGTGTTCATTATGTGCACGGCAGAAGATTGGAAGATTCCGAGTTCAGGAATGATCCGGTTCATCCGATGGAGCAGTCCGATTTAGTCGGGATTTTGCAATCGCAAACGAAGAGAAAGGTCGGTCTGGTTGATCATTCAGTCGTGAAGGGTGGTGCTGAATCAATCAGGGAGCGATTGAAAGAACTGAAGAACACCTTACAGTACGCCATTGTTGATGTCACGGAGCAAAAGGATTTGACAGTGATTGCCGATGCTGTTCAAGACGAAAATGTCATTTGCGGAAGTTCCGCATTGGCTGAGGAATTACCGAAGGTTTGGGGACAAAGGGAGAATCTCTCTCATCAACGTGTTTTACTACCCTATAATGGCAAGGGTTTATTGTGCGTTGCCGGAAGTCTGATGCCTCAGATGGCGGAACAAATTGATTATATGCGCAATGGGCAGGCGGTTGTTCTGGAATTTGACACGGTTGATTTGGCGGCTGCAGCAAATCCGGAAGAGAAAATTCGGAATGCGGTTAATGAAATCATCCCTGTGTTAAACGAGGGAACCGACGTGATTTTTCACACTTCCAATTCTCCGGATAAAGTGCGAGCAACAAAAGACGCGGCTTTGGAAAAAGGGCTCTCCAATGAAGAAATATCGCGGCTTGTATCTGGAACGATGGCCGAAATCGCCGAGAAAATCATGCAACAATCTGGCCAAAACCGGCTTATTGTCGCCGGTGGTGATACGTCTGGAGCGGTGTGTAGCCGTCTGGGTATAAAAGGGATGAGAGTTTGCGAGGAAATCGCGCCAGGTCTTCCGTCTTGTATTTCTCTTTCGGGCCAGCCTGTGGCGCTCGTCTTGAAATCCGGCAGCTTCGGGCGAAATGATTTCCTGGAAAAAGCCTTTTCTCATTTGAAATCCTTATCGGTTTAGTGAACGTAGTGACAGAAGAGGAGTGCTCAAGCATCACATCAGGGAGTAGGCTGCGATGCGACCAAGCCGAGAACGCTACATCTCGAACTTGCTTTGGGCGCGGGAGTACTTAACGAGTCTGGTGAACGTAGTGACAGAAGAGGAGTGATTAGATGCATTCGGCGTTAGAACAAATGACTCAGAAATATCCGGAGCTTTCGGAGTGCCTTCCGGCTATTAATGAAACTTTCGAGAGATTGAAAGATTGTTATCAAGAAGGCGGGAAAGTCATGTTGTGCGGAAATGGCGGGAGTGCTTCGGACTGCGAGCATATTGTCGGAGAGTTAATGAAGGGATTCTTGCAGAAACGACCCGTCAATGATTCTTTCAGACAGAAATTGATAGAACAATATCCGGAGGACGGGAGTTATTTATCGGAGCATTTGCAAGGCGGATTACCCGCTATTTCACTAGTAAGCCACACCTCATTGATGACGGCGTTTTCCAATGATGTGGCCCCTGACATGGTTTTTGCCCAACAGGTTTTCGGATACGGGGCGAAAGCGGATGCCGTGGTCGGTATTAGTACCTCCGGAAATTCGAAAAATGTTCTCCAAGCTTTGAAGGTGGCCAAGGCAATGGGCATAACAACGATTGGCTTAACCGGAAAAGACGGGGGGGCCTTGAAAGAAGTTTGCGATACAGCAATTGTTGTACCGTGGAATGAAACACCTGATATTCAGGAAAGGCATCTGCCGATTTATCATGCATTGTGCATCATGTTGGAGGAGGCGTTTTTTCAATCATGACTGTTCTGGCGGGATTAGATATTGGAGGAACCAAATGCGCCGTATCACTCGGAGAAATCAAAGACGGCTCAATCGAGGTTATAGCCAAGGAGAAGTTTCCGACTCCCGAGGCGCCGGAAGCCGCTATTCGACTTATGGAGCAGGCGCTGGAAAAACTTTTGGACGATCATCCGGATGTGACAATCGCTTCAATTGGAATTAGTTGCGGGAACCCGTTGGACAGCAAACGCGGCCTTATATTATCACCGCCGAACCTTCCGAACTGGCACGAGGTTGATATCGTGACGCCTTTCAAGAAAAAGTTTGGTGTGGAGGTCGCTTTGCAGAATGATGCCAATGCTTGTGCTTTGGCGGAATGGAAGTGGGGAGCCGGAAAGGGCAACCGTAATGTTGTTTTCCTTACATTCGGCACCGGAATGGGCGCGGGTTTGATTTTGAATGGCCAGTTGTACTCGGGTACCAATGATTTTGCCGGTGAAGTCGGCCATATGAGGCTTGAAAACTATGGTCCGGCCGGATACGGAAAAAACGGCTCGTTTGAAGGTTTTTGCAGCGGCGGAGGAATTGCGAAATATGCACAGATGAAGGCGGAAGGTGCTCTTCAAGTCGGGCAAGTCCCTTCTTTTTGCAGAAGCTCAGAAGAATTAAATGATATTACCACGAAGAAAGTCGGTGAAGCGGCACAGGAAGGCGACCCACTCGCACTGGAAATCTTCGAAGATGTTGCGGGATTTCTCGGAAGGGGACTGGCAGTCATTATTGATTTGTTCAATCCCGAGAAAGTCATTATCGGCAGTATCTACGGGAGGCAGCAAGCCTTGCTTGAACCTATTGTAAAGAAAACGGTTCGTAAGGAGGCCCTCAGCCAATCGTTGGCAGTCTGTGAAATTGTTCCGGGGGCCTTGGGAGAAAGCATCGGGGATTTTGCCTGTTTGTCTGTCGCTTTAAATGCACTTGATGAATAGTTCAATCGGAAAACATTTATTTCATTAAAATGATGGAAAGTTGGGATATTGTGAAAGTATCTTGCCATTTGATCACATGGGGAGAAGATTTGCTTACCGGATTGAAGGAAGCCTCAGAGCTTGGTTATCAGGCATGTGAGACATTTACGCATATTGCACTGAAGTATGAAGACAGACTGGAAGAATTCCAGAGGCTTTTGCAAGAGAGTGGATTTGTCCTTTCAGCCTTGTATGGCGGAGGAAATTTCACTGATCCGGAAAAAAGGGAGCACATTATTAACTATAACACGCGGGTGGCTCGCTTTTTGGCAGCGAACAATTGCGACCGCATCGTGTTCGGTCCGGGAGGGCCGCGGGCCGAAGGCGGCACATCGAAAGAAGCCTTGAAGATTGCAGCAGAAACGATGAATGCGGCAGCAAAGAGTTGTGCCGAGTTAGGAGTGAAGGCATGCCTTCATCCGCATTTGGGCACTGAAATTGAAACTGAAGAAGAATTGGACGCGATGATGGAAATGACCGATCCTGATTACGTCTACTTCTGCCCAGATACGGCCCATCTTGCAAAAGCCGGAATGGATCCCGTCAAGGTTATGAGGCGGTATCAGGATCGGATCGCCTATGTTCATTTGAAAGATATTTCTCCTGAGGAAGCGAATGCGGAACAATTTCCTATTTTATCAGGAAATGAAGCGATGCCGATCTTTTGTGAATTGGGATTGGGGACACTCAGCTTCGAACCGGTCATCGATTTTCTGAAGGAAATGAGTTACGAAGGCTGGGTGACAGTGGAGATTGATAAGTCCACTAGTACACCGAAAGAAAGCCTGATGGTTTGTCGGGATTTTGTACAGGATCAATTGGGGCTGCCGATAAGGGAGGAACGATAACATGACGAAAATCAAAGCAGGCATCATCGGGTGCGGCAACATTAGCAGCATTTATTTTACCAATTGTTCTGGTTTTGAAGACTTGGAAATAGTGGCTTGTGCGGATTTGGATTTGCAAAGGGCCAGGGACAAAGCGGAGGAATTCGGGATTCAGAAGGCTTGCACGGTCGACGAATTGTTGGCTGATCCGGATATTCAAATGGTCATTAACCTGACGATTCCCGCCGCTCATGGAGAAGTCTGCCTTAAGGTGCTCGAGGCCGGAAAACATGTTTATGTTGAGAAACCTTTGTCGATTTCATTGGAAGATGGCAAGAAAATTGTACATACGGCGGAAGAAAAGGGTCTTTTGGCCGGCGGAGCGCCGGATACCTTCCTCGGCGGCGGATTGCAAACATGTCGGAAATTAGTTGACGACGGCTGGATTGGAAAGCCTGTCGCAGCCAGCGCCTTTATGACAAGCCACGGTGTAGAAATGTGGCATCCTAATCCCGATTTCTTTTACCAAGAGGGGGGCGGTCCCTTATTTGATATGGGGCCATACTATTTAACGGCGTTGATCTCGTTGATCGGACCGGTCAAGCGTGTGACGGGTTCCGCAGGAATTTCGTTTCCGGAGAGAACCATTACGAGCGAACCCAATTATGGACAGACCATCAAGGTAAATACCCCAACCCATATTGCGGGCGTGCTTGATTTTGAGAATGGCGCGATCGGTTCCCTGATTACAAG
>DASTWO010000146.1:0-3225 GCA_035776675.1 Caryophanales bacterium | reverse complement strand
TCCTCAGCCCATTGATTTTGTGCGAGAGTGGAATGAAAACTATGAGTATCCGAAACTTATTCCATGCGAAGTCCAGCAGTTTTTTGAATACGTGGAAGAACATTTTGGTGATCAATTGAAGACGGTAAAAGGAGATGGCGGCGGCTATTGGGAAGACGGGGCGGCTTCAACGATCGGACCTACGTTGAAAATTCGTGAGGCACAAGCCATGCTGCCGGCAGCGGAACGCCTGGAATCCCTTGCAGTCATTTATCACAGTGATTGGGCATATCCCGAAAATCTTTTTGCAGAGGCATGGAAATCAACCTTGCAATTTGTGGAGCATACATGGGGAGCCTTCTTAAGCGGGCCTGACCCTGGAGCGTTGCTCCAGCAGGATCAATGGGAAATAAAAGAACAGTTCGCACAAGCGGGTTTTCTTGGTGCGAAAAGATTGTTGCACGGAGCTGTCTCAAGGCATAGTTTGTCCTGGCAAACCGAAGGCCGTGAGGTGGTGGCCTACAACCCGCATAGTTGGGAAATCAGCGGCCCGATTACGGCGGAGATCGCGTTGAATGAATGCGTTCTTGATCCGGTGACCGGCGAAGAAATGCCCGTTCGTTTGATAAAGGAAACGAACAGCCAGGCTGTTGTCGAAATATGGGTTGATAGGTTGCCTGGGCTCAGTTATCGGAGAATGATTTTGAAAGAAGCTGATCCGAAGAAAGTAATTGAGGCTGAAACAGAGACATCGGTCATAGAGAGTTCCTTTTATCGGTTGACAGTAGATGTGCAAAACGGTTCGGTTTCAAGCCTTTTCGATAAAGAATTGGGGAGGGAGCTTGTCGATAAGGAAGAAAAATGGGGATTTGGAAAACTTTTATATGTGGAAGGCGGAGAAGGCACCCGGTTAATGAGTAATCAAAATGACCTGCCTCAAGGCGATCCGCGGGTTCTCGACGATTTTTGTGTGGCTGATTGGCGGGTTTGCCATTTTGCCTACGGTTCTTCGTTAATGTTAACGGGAGTCGTTCCGTATGGTGAGATTGAAATCGAATGGGTTCTTCGTGATTATGAGAAACGGGTTGATGTTCGTTTTGATTATCGCAAGGATGAAAGATTTGAAAAGGAAGCTGTTTATGTTGCTTTTCCCTGTGCATTAAAGGGCGCAGAAGTTTTGTCGGATTCTCAACTCGGTTGGGTCAATTGGAATCAGGATGAATTGCCGGGAGGCTGTAAAGAATGGCTGCCCTTGCAGACCGGTATTTTGGTCAAAGGGAAGAAAGCTGACGTTATGATTGCTTCCCCTGACATTCCGCTGTTTACGGTTGGCGATATCGTTCGCGGAAGATGGCCGAAAGAACTTGATTTAACGGGTGGAAGGATTTTTTCGTACGTATTAAACAACTATTGGCATACAAATTATAAAGCTTCACAAGGCGGCGAAATTTCGTTCAGGTATTCGATTACCAGCTGTGAGGAGATTGCAAAAGACGATGCGTTTCGTTTTGGGTCTGAGGTTAGCCGGCCCTTGTATGGGCAAAGGATAAGCTTTCAAGATTTTCGTGAAACGAAAGCACCGTATGAAAAGAGTGACGGGGGTACTTTGGCAGAAGTTGATTCAGAGAAGGTAATCCTGTCTACGATGAAAAAAGCCAAATGGGAGGAAGGTTGGGTTTTGCGTTTTCAGGAAATTGCAGGTGGAAGTAATTCTGCTACCATCCAGTTTCCGGGCAAGAAAATCAAATTTGCCTGTGAGATTGATCTGCTGGAACGAAAACAAAATCCTATGCCAGTGAACGATGACGGATCTTTAACAGTGAGCGTTTCCGCCTGGGATCTTCAGACGGTAAGAATAACCTTCGGAGAGGGGAATGGAAAATGAGCCGAATTCGTGTTGGTATGATCGGGACAGGTGGCATATCACATTGGCACGCCAAGCAGTTGGGACAATTGGATGAGGTAGAAGTCGTGGCGATTGCCGATCCAGTCGAAGACAATAGGGAATTTGTCATTAACAAATATGGCTTCGGTTCCGCCAAGCAATTTGAGGATTACCAACAAATGCTCGATGAAGTGGATCCCGATGCAGTGGTAATTTGTACGCCGCATACGCTCCATGCTACTCATGTTATCGATGCATTGAATCGTAACTGTCATGTGCTTGTCGAGAAACCGATGGCCTGTTCTTTGGAGGAAGCAGAGCGGATGATGGCAACAGCTAAACAGAAAAACAAGGTTCTGCAAGTTTCCTACCAACGCCATTTTGAACCTGAATTTCTTTACATCAAACAGGCGCTTGACGAAGGAGCTATCGGAAAATTAACCTCGGTAACGGCTTCGCTTTATCAAGAGTGGAAACAATTGTCTGCCGGAACGTGGCGGCAAGATCCGAAGCTATCGGGCGGTGGTATGTTAATGGATTCCGGCAGCCATATTATTGACATATTGCTTTGGACGGTTGGGGCAACACCGGTTGAAGCCGATGCCAAGATCCAAATGCAAGGCGCTCCCGTTGAAATTGATTCCTTTACCTCCATCAGATTTTCTAATGATGTTGTAGCCGGATTGAATATTGTCGGCTATGCGCCCGGTTGGCATGAAACTTACGTTTTCTGTGGTGAAGAAGGCGGAATTTTCTATGAGAACGGGAAAATTACACTTCGTCGTCTCGGAGAAGAGCCGATCACACCAGAATTGCCTGAACAAACAACGAATCAGGATAAAAGTTTCATAGATGCGATTCTTGGGCGTCATGAAGTGAAGGTTCCGGGAGACTTTGCCCGTGAAGTTGTAAAATTGACGGAAATGATTTATAAGTCCGCCGGCTATCAGCCTTTAGCAGTGAGGTGAAGCGAATGAGTTTTCCGATCGGTATGAGAATTCCTCCGAGAATTGGGAAGGAAGGTATAAATAAAGTCGCAGAATGGGCGGGCAGGTCCGGGCTGGATGTACTGGACGTTCCAAAATTGACGTCTGAAGTGAAACAAATTTGTGAAGAAAATGGATTGAAAATCGGTACAGTCGACGCCGTGAAAATGGGAGAGTTGTTGAGCCGGAACGAAGAACGGCGTTCTGCTGCCGTTGAGGGAATGAAAAAGCAAGTGCGGGAAATGGCGGAACTGGATGTTCGCACAATGTTCATGTGCCTTGTGCCGGAGGACATGACACAATCAAGAGAGGAAAGTTTCGCCATTTGGAAAGAAACTTTTCCTGATCTAGTTGATTTTGCGGAGCAAGCAGGCG
>DASTWO010000145.1:0-10614 GCA_035776675.1 Caryophanales bacterium | reverse complement strand
AACGACATGGCAGCGACTGAGCATTTTTGTAGACTTCCTTTTCCACGCAAGGTAGCATATAGACAGCAATGATGGAGAGGAAGTGAGCCCCTTGGCTAATGAAGACAAAATTTATGATGTGATTATAGCCGGTGCCGGGCCAGCTGGAATGACGGCGGCTGTTTACGCCTCCCGGGCCAATCTTGATACATTGATGATCGAGCGCGGCATCCCGGGTGGACAAGTGGCAAATACCGAAGACGTTGAGAATTTCCCTGGGTTCAGCCATATTCTCGGACCCGATTTGTCCAATAAAATGTTTGAGCATGCGAAGAAGTTTGGTGCCGAGTACGCATTCGGCGATATTAAAGAAATCCGCGATGACGGTGAAGTCAAGACTATTATCGCCGGTAAAAAAGAATACAAAGCCCGCGCGGTGATTGTTACAACAGGTGCTGAATATAAAAAATTGGGCGTGCCGGGTGAAGAGGAACTCGGCGGACGCGGCGTATCTTACTGTGCTGTTTGTGACGGAGCCTTTTTCAAAGGAAAAGAGCTTGTCGTTGTCGGCGGCGGAGATTCCGCATGTGAGGAAGGTGTGTACCTGACTCGGTTTGCATCGAAGGTGACAATTGTTCATCGCCGTGATCAGTTGCGTGCCCAGAAGATTTTGCAGGATCGCGCCTTTAACAATGAGAAGGTTGAGTTCATTTGGGATCATACCGTCAAAGAAATTCGTGACAAAGACGGCAAAGTCGGCGGAACCTTGCTTGTCAACACGAAAACCGGGGAAGAACAGGAATTCTCGGCTGACGGCGTTTTCATTTATATAGGAATGAATCCGTTGAACCAAGCGGTGAAAAGTCTCGGTATCACGAACGAAGAAGGCTATGTGGTTACTAATGAAAATATGGAGACGGAAGTTCCGGGGATTTTCGCGGCCGGAGATATTCGTGATAAGGAATTGCGGCAAATCGTCACTGCGACCGGAGATGGCAGCATTGCCGCCCAATCGGCCCAGTCTTATATCGAAAATCTGAAAGAAACTGCGAAAGTTTCTTGATTCGTAATTGCCTTTTAATTCCGCTGTAACACCAATGCAACACAAATACGTTAGTATAGAAAATAAGAAATTGACCCCCTTTTTATAATACACTTTTTGATGGCACGGGAAATCCCGTGCTCTTTTTTTTGTCTTCTGTTTCCCCTTCTGGCGTCAGGCATTCGGGCTTTGATATACTGATATACATATAAGCCGCATAAACTTGCATGGATAGTGGAATGAAAATGCGAGGTTAATGAACTCTCACGTTTGAGGTGAAATAGTGTGCAAAGGGTAACCAACTGTTTACTACATAAAGACCAGCAATTGCTGTTGTTGCAGAAACCCCGAAGAGGGTGGTGGGTAGCGCCTGGAGGCAAGATGGAGTCCGGCGAATCGGTGAAAGACACCGTAATCCGTGAATTCCGCGAGGAAACGGGCCTGTTTCTGAAAAAGCCGTTACTTAGAGGGGTCTTTACGTTTATAATAAAAGAAGAAGAGACCATTGTGTCAGAGTGGATGATGTTTACCTTTTCCGCCGAGGATTATGAAGGAGAGGTCGTCTCAGAAAGTGACGAGGGCAAGGTCGAGTGGGTGGACGCCGACCAATTGCCTGAGTTGCCGATGGCTGAAGGTGACCGGCACTTGCTGGATTATGTGCTTCATGGAAAAGGAATGCTGTTCGGCACATTTACTTATACGCCCGATTATCAGTTGCTTGGCTACAGATTGGATCCTGAAGCGGAGAACTAATCGCAAGTGTATTTTATATAAAATATAGGTTTCATTCTAATCCATTCAACGTCTAATCTCTAACTCCAGAAGGGAGCGGTGCACATGGCGAAAGAGATCCAGATTGTGATTATCACCGGAATGTCCGGGGCGGGGAAAACGGTTGCGATGCAGAGCTTCGAAGATCTTGGTTTTTTCTGTATTGACAATTTGCCGCCAACCTTGCTTTCCAAGTTTGTTGAACTTGTGAAGGAATCCGCTGACAAAACCAATAAAATCGCTCTTGTCATGGATCTCCGAGGACGGGAGTTCTTCGAATCTTTATTCGAGGCGATCGATCAATTCAGTGAAAATGCGGACATTACTCCGCAAATCCTGTTTCTTGACGCGAAAGATTCTGTACTTGTCCGCCGATATAAAGAAACTAGACGATCGCATCCACTTGCGCCGAAAGGTTCACCTCTCGGAGGAATCGGCCAGGAACGGGAAATGCTCAGCGAAATGAAGGGGAAGGCGCAACATTATATTGATACGACTGATTTAAAGCCGAGAGAGCTTCGCGAGAAGATTATACAACGATTCTCGGTTCCAAGTGAACAAGCTTTCACCATTCATGTACAGTCGTTCGGATTCAAATACGGTGTACCGATTGATGCCGATCTCGTCTTTGATGTCCGTTTCCTCCCGAATCCTCACTATGTCGATCGAATGAGGGAGAAAACCGGACTTGATCAGGAAGTCAGCGATTATGTGTTCAAATGGACAGAGACGAAGAAGTTTCTGGAGAAGCTGTTGGATTTGTTGCTCTATATGCTGCCCCAGTATAAGCGGGAAGGGAAAAGCCAACTGATTATTGGCATCGGTTGCACTGGGGGCAAACACCGGTCTGTGGCGCTTGCTGAATACATCGCCGGCCAGTTGGCGGGAGATTACTTTACTCATGTGACCCACCGGGACATTGGAAAAGGAAAGGTATTGCCTTCATGACAGAAATGATAAAACCGAAAGTTGTTGTTATAGGCGGGGGAACCGGCTTATCCGTATTATTGCGGGGCCTAAAGGCGTATCCGGTTGATATCACAGCCATTGTAACGGTAGCGGATGACGGCGGCAGTTCAGGCATAATACGAAACGAGTTGGCCATTCCGCCGCCGGGAGATATTCGAAACGTGCTCGCGGCTCTGTCGGAAGCGGAACCGATGATCAAGAGCATTTTCCAGTATCGCTTCGAAAATGGAAACGGCCTCAGCGGCCATTCGCTAGGGAATTTATTGCTGGCCGCCATTACGTCCATCACCGGTGACTTTGTTTCAGGAATTCGGGAGTTGAGCCGTGTTTTGAATGTAAATGGCGTAGTGCTTCCGGCCGCCAATCAAAGCATCGTACTGAACGCGAGAATGAAAGACGGATTGATTGTCGAAGGGGAATCAAAGATTCCAAAGATGAACAAGGTGATTGACCGGGTGTTTCTTACACCGGATGATATCGAACCCTTGCCGGAAAGCATTCAAGCCATTGAAGACGCTGACTTAATCGTCATCGGGCCGGGAAGCCTATACACAAGTATTTTACCGAATTTACTTGTTCCGGGTCTCGGAGATGCGGTGAGACAGGCAAACGCTAAGAAAGTATATATTTGCAATGTCATGACCCAATATGGGGAAACGAATGATTTCACAGCAGCGGATCATGTTCAGGCTTTGGTGGATCATATTCATTATTCTTTCATCGATACGATTGTCGTGAACAGTGAGACCATCCCAGAAGAAATTGCGGCTCGTTATGAGCTGGAGCAAGCCGAGCCGGTTCAATATGATGAGAAACGGTTGAAATCCTTTGGTTTTGAGGTTATAAGTGGTAAAATGATTCAATACGACCATTCGGTTATTCGCCATGACGAACAACGGATTTCTCAATTGTTGTACTCGATGGTGTCTGCTGAATAAGAAGGTGAAGAGATGTCGTTCGCAGCTGAAACGAAAAAGGAACTCACGCAATTAAAGGTCAGTGCGGACGGAGCCATGCCTGAGTTGGCGGCGTTGATCCGCATGAACGGGACGGTTTCGTTCGGTGGCGGAAAGACGGTTCTTGATATTTCCACGGAAAATGCGGCCATCGCGCGACGGATCTATGAATTGATTAAAGTGGTTCGTTCCACTCACGTGGAATTATTGGTCCGCAAGAAAATGCGTCTGAAGAAAAATAATGTCTACATCGTCCGTATCAGCCATGACGCCAAACCGTTACTCGAAGATCTTGGCATCATCGATGATCATTTTTATTTTACACAAGAAATCCCGTCGGCCCTTATCAAAAGCAAGAAACAAAAACAAGCTTATTTACGCGGCGCTTTCCTGGCGGGTGGCTCTTTGAATCATCCAGAATCGTCGTATCATCTCGAAATTTTCTCTTTATACGAGGAACATTCCCGTTCTTTGTTGAAGATTATGAATACATTCCGATTGCATGCGAAACTACTTGAACGCAAGAAAGGTTGTATCTTGTACCTGAAAGAAGGAGAGAAAATCACGGAATTTCTTGGCATCATTGGAGCCCATCACGCCTTGTTGTACTTCGAAGATGTCCGCATTATGAAAGACATGCGGAACTCCGTGAACAGGCTTGTCAATTGTGACACGGCCAACTTGAATAAGACGGTCGGCGCCGCGATTCGGCAGGTGGAGAATATTCGCCTGATCCAGCAGGAACTCGGCCTGGAGACGTTGCCCGATAAGCTCAGGGAGATTGCGGAGTTGCGCCTGAAACATCAGGATGTGACCCTGACGGAATTGGGTGAGATGGTCGAAAGCGGGCGAATCAGCAAGTCAGGCATCAATCATCGTTTGCGGAAAATCGAAAACATCGCGAACAAGTTGCGCAAGGGTGAACAAATTCATTCATAAATGGGAAAAGATCAGAAGGAGGAGAATCATTTGTTGGAAAAGAAGGTAACCGTCCAGTTGAAAACCGGGCTGCAGGCCCGTCCCGCGGCGCTATTCGTTCAGGAAGCCAATCGTTACAGCGCCGATGTATTCCTCGAGAAAAACGGGAAGAAAGTGAATGCAAAGAGCATTATGGGCATTATGAGCCTGGCAGTAGGATCCGGCGGTGAAATTACGATTACCGCGGATGGACAGGACGAGGCAGAAGCGATAGAAGCGCTGGTTGCTTTCGTTGAAAAAGAAGAGTTATGAAAAACCTCTCCTGTAACGGAGAGGCTTTTTTGGTCAATTGGCGGATGGCAGCCCGAAGATGAGTTTGTTGGCTTTGATTTTATTTAATTCTTGTACCTTTACGTCTATTCTTTTTGTTTGGCCAGTTTTTTTATAAGGTTTACCTGTGTTTCCGTAGCCTGTTCTGCTTTAATGAGTCTCATATTGCTTGAACCGCGGATCCGCGTAAAGGTGAGACATCGCGACATGTTATCGAGGTGGAAATTACGTGTACCGTTTTTAATATGTCATTATTACTGAAACTGCTACGATTAGCATGAAAATGACAACTATTGGAATGCAAAATTTCATTGCATTCTTCTTTGACCACGGAAACATCCGATCAAGCGTCATGAAAACTCCGATCGTACAAACGAGGATTAAAAAGCCTGCGATTGTACTCGGATATAAGATGATTGCTAAGACGAGGCTGATCACAATAATAGACAAATTGTATATCAGTCGTCCTCTTGAAATCGCCATCGCTTATTCTCCTTTCATACAAAAGAAAGTCCTTTTACACAATTTATGCAAAAGGACTCCCTTCTTGTCAAGTTTAACCGATATTTTTTCCCATGCAACCGAGCGCATATCCTCCTAAACAACCTAGGCAACCGCCGCAAGCATACGGATTTGCAAAGATACAGCCGCCGCAAGCCGCGCCGCATACCCATTTGGTCCAGGCAGGCATCGTTTTCCAACTGTCTTGGATACAGTCTTGTACATCTTGCCAATATCCTGCCGTATGAACGGTCCCTGACGAATCATCCGAATCGTTGATCAGGTAAGGACTAGCTTTTCCATTCTCGTCAATATAAACTCCTGCGGCTTCTACACCTTGCAAGGTAGAAACGGTCATGGTGAAAGCGTCCGTATCCGCATTCGCTTTTTCAAGATGCATGATTGAAAAATGACCAAATTCTTCGATGTTGGCATTGTAAGCTACGTTCACATACGTCTTCACTGTTGATGATTGAGCATTGGCTTTCAACGGAATGGCAATAGTAGACATGCCTTTTCCATATACATTTTGGACCGCTTCGTTCCATTTAAAGTCTGCCTTTTTGTATATGCCGTCCCTCGATTTGTAGACAGATTGAATCTTTTGCATGATGGCATTTCTGAGCTGAGGGTCTTTCAACTTATGTGAGGTGCTCCGAGAATGTTCACAGTGTTCGCAACCGCCTTCTGATGAAGTGTGTGCACTTACTGAAAGAGAGGAAAAAGACATTCCGATCATCATCAGCATTGACATCAACAGCAAAACTCGTTTTGCAACCATTTATTCAACCTCCAATAAATTGTGTGCTTCCCTCTCACACTATCACTCTATTACACATATACAGGCTTGTCTTTATAATGGGCGGACCTCCTTTACCTGTTAATCCGGGTAATTTATGTAAATCATGGTGTGATTCAAATCTATCATTTTATAATCAAAATGCAATGGTTATTTTGACCTAACTTTGGTAAAAATGTATTTAAGATACATGGGATTTTAAGCCGTAATAACAACAGCTTGGTTATGAGCAGGCTGTTACATATACTTATCAATTACGACGACGGGATGTTTTAGCCAACTTCCTCCGCTATTTTTTTTGATTGAATGTTTGTTTTTCTACGTCGCATCGTTTGGTGGTCGTTCTGGTCGGTACAATGGATCATCATCGAGGATTGACTGAACTCCTGCTTTTGTTCTGTTTTGTTTTCTTTATGATTGTTTGAGCTTCTGTTTCAGGTTTCTTAATTTGTTTGGTTGAAGATAAGAAAAGCCAACCACCAAGAAGCAACATAATCAAAATACAGGTTATTGAAAGAATCCCACCGGCCTTATACCGCTCTATTTCGTCATCCTTTATTTGTCTTGAAAGCTTTCTCTGTAGGATACCAAAGAAAAAAAGCTGCTGACTCAATGTCAGCAGCCTTTGCTGTCTATCAAATGGCTTTATTTCTTCTTGGCGTCGTCTTGTTGGACGATCACTTCGTCGATTAAGCCGTATTTCTTCGCGTCTTCGGCGGACATGAAATTATCACGGTCCGTGTCGCGTTCAATCACTTCCAGCGGCTGGCCGGTCCGCTCAGAAAGAATTTTGTTCAATTGCTCGCGCATTTTGATAATCCGTTTGGCGTGGATCTCGATATCCGTAGCCTGGCCCTGGGTTCCGCCGAGCGGTTGGTGAATCATCACTTCGCTGTTCGGTAAAGCGAAACGTTTGCCTTTTTCGCCGGCGGCAAGAAGAAACGCCCCCATCGAAGCGGCCATGCCGATGCAGATAGTCGAAACATTCGGCTTGATGTGTTGCATTGTATCGTGAATCGCCATGCCTGCTGAAATCGATCCACCCGGGCTGTTAATGTAAAGAGAAATGTCCCTTTCCGGGTCTTCGGCGCCAAGGAAAAGCAATTGTGCGACAATCGAGTTGGCGACATTGTCGTCAATCGGCGTTCCAAGCATAATGATCCGGTCTTTCAGGAGGCGGGAATAAATGTCGTAAGCCCGTTCTCCGCGATTGGTTTGCTCAATGACCGTTGGAATTAATGGCATCGTGAAATCCTCCTTCATTGTTTTTCGCACCGTGCCGAACCCGCGCGTACATTTTTGAAAAAATATGTAGGTGTCGTTCGACCGTGCCCTTCATTCTTGAAAATTCCTATTTCAATGTTTAGGTTACATTTTCATCTTACACATAAGGTCAGGATAGGTCAAATGTTAAGGATGTTAACGCGGATTCCTATTTCATGATTCCCTTACACCGCGTTTTTAAACGTGTTCTGGTTGTTCTATATGGGTCAAGTAGCAGTGGAATCTCACTGTTGGTACAACATTTATTTGTGTCATTTTGATAACGCACCTTTATCCATAAATGGGTTTTAAAACAAAAACTCATGGTTTTTCGAAGAAACAACAATTTTCGACAAAAATCTTGAAATTGAGAGGTCAGGCGTATAAAATACATGTAATCACCTTTCGATAATAGCAAACCTGTACGAAAGTCAGGGACGCAAAGCCACGGGCCGAGGAATTTCCGGCAGCCGGGTTGCCGAAAAAGGATGGAGTCATTTCATCATCATACTTCTTTGCCCTGCCAAGTGAAGGACAAACATCCACCTGTATTTCTGGTGGATTTTTTTCATTCACTAAATACGGTTTTGTTAGAAAGTGGTGAGATTATCATTAAACGAAATACCATATTTAAACCTTAGGGGAGGGCGACAAGTGCTATGAGTTGGATGAATTTGATGAAAAAAAAGGGGTTATTGAAAACAAAGTCTTCAGTACACGATGTGTCTCAGAGCGGTTCGATCGAATCGCAGGAGGCCCTTCGCTCGTTAATTGAGAATCACCCGGATGCCGTTTGTCTCTTTAATGGGGATGGAGAACCTGTTATTTACAACTCAAGACTATTGGAGTTGACGGGTTTCTCAAGGAAGAACATTCCGCCTGGTCTTTTCGAAAAGATCAGGAGACGCTATCGCTTTGAGCAGGAAGGTCGAGACAGAGTTCAAACATATGATGATAGGATAGACCACAAGGACGGAAATGAACGCCATGTTCAGATCTTACATATTCCCATTTCTGCGAATGCCAGTATAACGGGGATGGTTAGCATTCTGAAAGATATTTCGGAATCGGTGAAAACGGAAAGAACCTTTACTGAAACAATCAAGAAAATGAGGAATATCATCAATCATTTGGACATTGCGATATGGGCAATAGATGTGCAGCGAAATACGGTGGATTTCTGTTCTGATGCCGTCACAGACCTGTATGGGATAGGACCGGAGGATATTAAAACAGATACCTGGAAAAATCTGATCCATCCTGAGGATCTTGACGAAGCTATGGTCAGGCAAAAAAGATTATTGAAAGGAGAAACCCTACGACACAGTTACCGGATTGTTACGCCAAAAGGAAAACTCAAATGGGTCAAAGATCATACGATTCCCATCATGGACTCCAAGGGAAATCTGGTTCGACTTGTTGGTTTCGTGGCAGACATTTCGGAAACCAAGACCTTGCAGCACAAATTGCATCAGATGGCCTATTATGATGAATTGACACACCTGCCCAATCGTTATTATGGAAGAGAAACCATTAGGGAATGGATTGACAAACATCAGGAAGAGAATAAGATTTTTGCTTTGTTTTATCTCAATCTGGATGGGCTTAATCGTGTCAACGATGCATTTGGCCATGAAATCGGGGACGAGGCTCTTCGAAGAACCTCGGAAAAGATCATCAATACTGTCGGGAAAAACGACGTGGTTTGCCGTATCGGCGGGGATGAGTTCATTACTCTCATTCGACGCCAGGAAAAGCTGGAGGATTATTATCAAACGGCTCAAAAGTTAATAGATGTTACCCAGCAGCCTATGAATATCGAGAAATATGATATTTATGTAACCACGAGTATAGGAATCAGTATATTCCCATTAGACAGTAAGGACTACCTCAATTTGGTGAAAAATGCGAGAAACGCATTGAGTCGGGCCAAAGGATATGGGAAAGCGAACTATCAGGTTTACGCGCCGCAAATGGATATTGAATCATTTAAGCTGTTTCAGCTGGAATCCGACTTAAGGAAAGCCGTTGAGAATAAAGAACTTTACCTCGAATACCAACCGCGTATTCATGCTATAAAACAACAGGCGGTGGGAGCGGAAGCGCTCATTCGCTGGAATCATCCCACATGGGGAGTGGTTTCGCCTGCAGAATTCATTCCATTGGCAGAAGAAAACAGCGGCATTATTCAGAAAATTAGTGAATTTGTGGTTCGGACAGCTTGTGAACAGATCAAAAAGTGGAAGAAAGAAGGCACTCCTTTTTCCTTCCTGTCCCTTAACCTCTCAGCAAAAAACTTCCTGAAAGACAATCTTGTTGATCAAATGGAAGCTTACATGAATTTATATAGCGTCTCACCTGAATTTATTGAGATTGAGATAACCGAATCCTCCTTGTTACAGTCGGCTGAGGTTGTGGGAAACCAGATTGGAAGGCTTAAGGAAATGGGGGTGCGAATCGCTCTCGATGACTATGGTACGGGGTATTCCTCGATTCATTACTTAAGAGACTATCCGGTGGATACAATCAAAATCGACCGTTCCTTTGTTCAGAAAATAACAGGTCATGAAGAGGATGCCGTGATTGTCAAATCTATTATTGACCTGGCCAAAGGATTGAGAAAGAAAGTGGTGGCTGAGGGGGTCGAGACCCGGGAACAATTCGATTTACTAAAGAAGTACCGATGTGATGAAATCCAGGGTTACCTGTTCAGTAAATCCATTTCAGGGGATGAAATGGGGCAATTGTTTCTTAAAGATATTGTTCAACTCGCACAACAAAGCGTTCCTGCCACGGAAAGACGCCAGTACTATCGGATCGATTTACCTTTGTCTTTAAGCGCCCAATTGACGATCTTGTCCATTAGCGGGAAGGACCTTTCGCTCGGTTCAACGGAAGTGTTGATTCAGGATATCGGACTCGGCGGACTTCGTTTCATAAGCCATTTAAGATTGAGATCTCATCAAAGCATCGTTTACGGTTTTGAAACAAACGTTTTGGGAACTGAGTTTAGGCTAAATGGGAAAATCGTATGGGGACGGGAAATGAGCATGGATGTATTCGAGTACGGGGTCGAATTCATGATT
>DASTWO010000144.1:0-7450 GCA_035776675.1 Caryophanales bacterium | reverse complement strand
ATGAGATTGTGGGTCTAATCAAAGAAAATATGAAAACAAGTGGTATGAAGCTGCTTTGGAATACAGCGAATATGTTTACACATCCGCGGTTTGTCCACGGAGCGGCGACTTCTTGCAATGCCGATGTGTATGCGTATGCGGCAGCGAAGGTGAAAAAAGGTTTGGAAATTGCAAAAGAACTCAATGGATCCAATTATGTGTTCTGGGGCGGTCGGGAAGGATACGAAACTCTGTTGAACACTGATATGAAACTGGAGCAGGACAATTTGGCCCGCTTTTATCGGATGGCGATTGATTATGCTCAAGAAATTGGACTTGATGTGCCGTTCTTAATTGAACCCAAGCCAAAAGAACCGACAAAGCATCAATATGATTTCGATGCCGCCACAGCGATTTCTTTTTTACAAAAATACGATTTAACGGATCATTTCAAGTTGAATATTGAAGCAAACCATGCGACGCTTGCGGGTCACACGTTTGAACATGAATTACGGACTGCCCGGATCAACGGAATGTTGGGTTCTGTCGACGCGAATCAAGGGGATCCTTTGCTTGGCTGGGATACAGATGAATTTCCGACAGATATGTATGCTACAACGTTGGCTATGCATGAAATTCTGGAGAATGGCGGTCTCGGTAAAGGTGGTTTGAATTTTGATGCTAAGGTACGGCGCGGGTCCTTTCAACCGGACGACATCGTCTACGCTCATATTGTTGGAATGGATAGCTTCGCCCGTGGATTGAAGGTTGCTCACAAACTCATTAAAGATGGTGTGCTGAATGATACAGTAAATGATCGTTACAGCAGTTTCAAGGAAGGAATCGGTCTCGATGTTGTTGAAGGGAAAGCTGATTTTCATTCGCTGGAAGCCTATGCTCTTGAGTACGGGCATCATATCCAAAACGAATCAGGTCGACAAGAAAAAATCAAAGGCGTTTTGAATCAATATTTATTGGAAGTTTAACAGTCGGAGGCGTTTATCATGAAATATGTTATTGGTGTCGATCTGGGAACAAGCGCAGTAAAGGTTCTTTTGGTCAATCAACATGGAGAGATTCGCCATTCAGTTTCAAAGGAGTATCCATTAATTCAGGAAAAATCGGGATTTAGTGAACAAAACCCTGAAGAATGGGTGGATAAAACTGTTTTTGCCTTACAGAAACTTGTGGAAAAATCAGGTATATCGGCAAAAGATATTGAAGGAATTAGCTTTTCCGGACAAATGCATGGCCTTGTTTTGCTGGATGATAGTCAAAATGTGATCCGAAATGCCATCTTGTGGAATGATACACGCACCACGGAGCAATGCCATCAAATCGAAAACCGGCTGGGTGAGAGGGTGTTCAAGATAGCAAAAAACCCAGCTTTGGAAGGTTTTACGCTTCCGAAGCTGTTATGGGTTAAAGAGTATGAACCTGAGCATTTCCAGAGAGCCTCTATTTTTCTATTGCCGAAAGATTATGTGCGGTACCGGCTGACAGGGCAGCTTAACAGTGAATATTCGGATGCGGCCGGCACGTTGTTGTTGGACGTGGCGGGCAAAGCGTGGAGCCGGGAGATTTGTGAAGCTTTTGATCTTGATCCCGGCATTTGTCCATCGCTTGTGGCCTCCCATGAGTGTGTCGGAACAATTCTTCCCGACATTGCTGAACAAACCGGATTGGCCGCTTCAACACAAGTATTTGCGGGCGGAGCCGATAACGCATGCGGGGCCGTCGGTTCGGGAATTCTTTCGCAGGGAGAAACCATGTGCAGTATCGGCACGTCCGGTGTTGTTTTGTCCTATGAACAAGATCGAACAAAAGATTCCGGGGGAGTCCTTCATTTTTTTAATCATGCTGAAGAAGATGCCTGGTACGCGATGGGTGTCACCCTAGGAGCCGGATACAGTCTGAATTGGTTTAAAGAAACATTTGCGCCAGACCGAGATTTCAACGAGTTGCTTTCAGGGCTTGAAGATGTGGCTATAGGATCAAAGGGTTTGTTGTTTACGCCATACATTGCAGGAGAACGGACGCCACATGCCGATTCGGATATTCGCGGAAGTTTTATTGGCATTGACGGATCTCATCGAGAGAAAGATTTTGTGCGTGCGGTGATTGAGGGTATTACCTTTTCCTTGAATGAATCTATTGAAATTATGCGGAAATCCGGACAGTTCATAGACAGGGTAATATCAATCGGTGGTGGCGCTAAAAACGAAGCGTGGTTGCAAATCCAGGCGGATGTTTTTGATACAGATGTTGTCCAACTTGAAAACGAGCAAGGGCCGGGAATGGGTGCAGCCATGCTTGCCGCTTATGGCTGCGGCTGGTTTGCGTCATTGGAAGCTTGTGCAGAAGTGTTTGTGAAACGTAAAAAAGTGATTCACCCAATTCGTGAGAATGTAGAAAAGTATCAATCCTTGTTTGCCATTTACCAAAAGATATATGGGCAAACACGGGGTATTAGTGCGGAACTTCGGAAACTGACAGACTTCAGGTGAAAAATGTTTGGTACAATTTCATTTATGCCAAAAATGGGTTCAACCACAAAGGTTGGACTCATTTGTGAAAATCCGGTAAAAATCAATGACATCTTTTTTCTTTGTTTATCAATTAGACAAAGTAGATTGTTATTGTTATAATAGTTTCATAGTTTTATGACAATGCTGACAAAGACATATCATCAGGAAAAACCGCTAATGTTTCTGGAAAATAGAGCTCACGCTATTTAGGCCAAAGAAATGTAAGCGGATTCTTTTTGTGTTCTTTGTTTAGCCAATGTCATTAAGGGGGGTGATTCAATCTCGCTGATCTCGGCAACACAAAAATTCAAGGAGGTCGAACATGAAGAGAAAGTTCAGTTTATTTACCATCACGCTATTGATTTTCAGCTTTTTAACACCTGGCTTGCTTCCAAAAGCAAATGCAGCCAATGGTGAAGTAAATGCGGAAACGAACGTTAATATTCCGGTTCTTTTGTACCATCGCATTGTCGAGAATCCTACTAATGAATACACGGATACCAGCATTGAACATTTTAAGAATACGATGATTTATCTTGATGAGAATGGTTACAACACTTTGACTGCAGAACAATATGTGAAAATCATGAATGGAGAAATGCGGGTTCCCAAAAATCCAATTTTATTAACCTTTGACGATGCGACATCTGACTTCGTTACAACTGCGCTTCCGATATTGCAGAAACATGACTTTAACGCTGTTTTGTTTGTCATCACCGACTGGATAGGCGGCGGTTACAGCATGTCGGAAGAACAGTTGAAAAGTCTGGTGGGCAACCCGAATGTCAGCATACAGAATCATTCCAAAACGCATGACGGCGCAATTTGGGGGACTGATGGCAGTAAGAGAAGTGAAATAACGAGAGCACAAGCTGAAGAACAAATTATTTCAGCAAATCAATATATAAAAAATATCACAGGAAAAGCCCCGATTCTGATGGCATATCCTTATGGCAGCTACAATGATGTTGCCATACAAGTGAATAAGGAAAATGGCATCGAGTACGCATTTAAAGTGGGATACCCTAATGCCGGCGATTATGCCATGGGTCGTTACTATGTATTAGACAAGGACCTTAGCCAAATTGCAGAATGGATTGGCGGACCGCTACCTGCACAGGATACAGGATCGGGAAGCCAGACAGAGACACAAACGGTTTATCACGCAACCTTTGAAGACGGTACAAAACAAGGCTGGGAGCCAAGGGGCGGTGTCACATTAAATGTTGTGAACGATGTTTCTCATTCAGGCAGCGCAAGCTTATTAACTACTGGAAGAACAGCCACTTGGAATGGGCCGAGTCTTGATTTGTCAGGTAAGTTGAAGAAAGGCGCAGAATATGAAATTTCCGGTTGGGTCAAGTTGAAGGTTGCACCATCAACGCCGAGTCAGGTAAAGATCACGATGCAACATACCCCTACAGGCGGTGATGTTGGTTATGCCCAAGTGACCGCAACCGACATTTCCAATACAGAATGGACAAGGCTCGAAGGAACCTATTCATTTACCAAGGAACAAGCAGGACAATTGCTTTACTTTGAAAGCAATAATCCGGATGACGAGTTTTATATTGACGATGTCACCATTACAATGGTGTCGCCGCCGCAGAATTCTGCTCCCGAAGGACCGGTTGTTTCGGCAGGGTTCGAAGACGGCACGACACAAGGCTTCAACCCAAGAGGCGCTGACGTCAACCTGGAAGTTGCAACTGATGTTTCGCATCAAGGCAGCAACAGCTTATCGGTTACAGGACGAACGGAAAAATGGAATGGCGCAAGCTTCAATGTTTTAGACAAGATTCAGCAGGGCGTCACCTACGATGTTTCCACCTGGGTGAAACTGGCCCAGGGGGCAGCCCCGATGAAACTGAGAATCAGTTACCAGCTGGATGACAGTGAAGGAACCATCTACAAAGGAATCAGCGGTAATGTAGAAGTTACGGACAGCGGATGGATGCAACTCAAGGGCACTTTTACGCTAACCTCCGAAGCTACCGGTCTATCATTCTATGTGGAGTCCGATTCTGGGTTGGCGCCCTTCTACTTGGATGATTTTATTGTAAAGGCTCAACAGCCCTCACAGATTCAAGAGGATATTCCGTCATTGAAAAACGTGTTTAAGGGTGAATTCAAAATCGGCGCAGCCGTTGAACCCGCTCAATTGACAGGTGGCCATGCGGCATTGCTGAAGAAGCATTACGACGTCATTGTGGCTGAAAATGTCATGAAGCCAATCAATACTCATCCCGCCAAAGGAAAATACACCTTTGATGCCATGGATGAAATTTTGGAATTTGCCAGGAAAAGCGGGAAGACGATGCGTTATCACAACCTCGTTTGGCATAAGCAGGTACCCGATTGGTTTTTCAAGAAAAACGGGGAATTCATGACGGGCCCCGGTCCAAACAATGAAAACAAAAAATTGCTCCTCGACCGTCTGAGAACTTATATCAACACGGTTGTGGATCATGTTGACCAAAATTACCCCGGCGTGGTGAAATCGTGGGATGTAGTCAATGAGGTCATTAACACGGCCTATGACAACGGACTGAGAAGAAGTAGATGGTACCAAATCGCTGGCGATGACTACATTAGAGTGGCTTTCAATACCGTGCACAAAGCGCTGAAAGAGGATGGCTTCGCCGATGAATCAACACTTTGTATCAATGACTACGGCATCAACAGCCCGGCAAAACGCGATGCTTTATTCGATGTCGCGACCAGGTTAAGAAGTGAAGGGGTGCCGATTGAATGCGTCGGCAATCAAATGCACATCAATATTCAGAGTCCGAGCGTCAAACAGATCAAAAAATCGCTTGAAAAATATGCAGCTGCCGGGTTTATTAACGAGATCACCGAGCTGGACATGAGCATTTATACGGACAACACGAGCAGTTACCCGACTTTTGATGCGATCCCGAGAGAACTTTATATTCAACAGGCGTATCGCTACAAAAATCTTTTCAATATGTTCGAGTCCATCAGCGACGATATCAAGAGTGTCACGTTCTGGGGAATCGCTGACGACCACACATGGTTGACAGACAGGCCGATTCCACGCCAGGATGCACCATTTGTATTTGATGAGAACTTACAGGCCAAGCCTGCCTATTGGGCCTTGGTCAATCCGTCGAAACTTCCGCCGCTTATTCACAAGGTGGGGGCCGCAAAAGGGACGCCGACGATTGACGGTAAGGTAGACTTGAGTTGGGAGACGGTTCCTGCCACCGAATTTTCGGGAGGTGGCAATCTGTCAGCATCCTTCCGGACGCAGTGGAATAAAAACCATCTGTATGTGCTGGCCCATGTACAAGATGATTCCTACAATTTGGAGGACACAGTTGCCGTATTCATGTCTGAGAACGGTGAACCGCAGAAATTCGCATTGAAGCGGGACGGCAGGTCCGATGCTGATTATGCTGTGACAAGGACGATGGATGGTTATACGGTCGAAGCTGAGATTCCCTTAAGTCAACCTGTGGCAGTCGGAGATCAAGTGAATTTTGATATCAGGGTAAAAGAGGCGGACCAAAACAATTTAATGTTTTCTTGGAATGACACGAATAATAACCAGGAAGACAGTACAGCCGGCTATGGCATCTTGAACCTGCTGAGCACGATTAAAATCAGCAAAACGTTCTTCGGGACACCGGAGATTGATGCACAAATGGATGATGTGTGGGAGAATGCCTCGGTGCTTTCGACAAACACATGGGTCATGGGCAAGGACGGTGCAACGGCAAAATTCCGGACCCTGTGGGACGACGGTTATTTGTATGTTTACGCTGATGTTACGGACAACCTGTTAAGTGCTGAAAGTTCCGCAGCGTATCAGCAGGATTCGGTTGAAATCTTCCTTGACCAAAACAATGCAAAGACTGAGTATTATCAACCGGATGATCGTCAATACCGGGTGAATTTCAAGAATAACCAAAGTTTTGCGGGTGGTGCTTCGGCAGAAACTTTTAAAACAGCTACACGAATAACAGATCACGGTTATGTCGTGGAGGCCAGAATCAAGCTGGACATTGACCCGTCTGTCGGCACGACCTTCGGATTCGACTTCCAGGTGAACAATGATGCAGACGGCGACGGTACGAGAGATAGTGTCGTCACGTGGAATGACCCAACCGGTCAGTCTTATCAGAACACATCAAGATTAGGGGTATTGCTTCTTACGAGGGATCAAACACCGCCGACAACAACAGTTAGCCTTGCCGGTAAAAAGTTGTCTGATGAAAATTTCATGGGCCAGGTAAAAGTGACATTAACCGCAAAGGATAAACAATCGGGCGTTGAAAAAACGAAATATCGCCTTAACGGGGGCGAGTGGCAAACGTATTCCGCTCCGTTTGCTATAAAGGCCGATGGAACGACAAGCATCGATTATAGGTCGGTTGACCAAGCGGGGAACATCGAGGAAATCCAAACTTTAAATGTCCGCGTTGTCGCACCTACTTTTGAAAACCTTTACCGATTGATTGATCATGCAGCGATTCATTCACATGGACCAAAAAGGGCGTTGAAGGCTCACGTTCAACAGGCTGAGCGTGCCAAAGACGCTGACAAACGACAAAGGAAGTTGCGAAAAGCGCTTGACTTCGTTGAGAGGATGTCAGACAAACATATAGATACCTCGTCCAAAGCCGACCTCGAAATGTTTCTGAACGTATGGCTGAACGAATAAGATATACCTATCACAAAAATACAGCCAACGGAAAAGAATTAAGGCTTTCTTGCCTGTTTGAAGGTTCCAGGAAGGAAGGTGTCCCAAAAGTTTTAG
The DNA here is from genome assembly GCA_035776675.1 of Caryophanales bacterium. Classification (GTDB taxonomy): domain Bacteria; phylum Bacillota; class Bacilli; order Bacillales; family DASSOY01; genus DASSOY01. Next base: position 160 of record DASTWO010000144.1, on the reverse strand, counting down.
CTTTTGAGGACATCTTTCCTTTTGACAGAATTGAAAAACCGTACCGTCAAAAAACGTATAAACGAAAAATCTGGTTCTCGCTTTAAAGTGAAGTAGTTTAACCTTCCTTAAAATTTCTGTATAATCGGTTTATCAAATGGTTGGTTGGAAAAATAGGTGT
>DASTWO010000143.1:0-21275 GCA_035776675.1 Caryophanales bacterium | reverse complement strand
GAAAATCATCCTTGAAAAAAGAAGGATTCCGCCTAAACTTGTCGAATACAACATACAACACAGATTAAGCACGGAGGTGGCAATAGTGGCGCTAACACCACTCGATATTCATAATAAGGAATTCACACGCGGCTTCAGGGGCTACGACGAGGATGAGGTCAACGACTTTCTGGATCAGATTATTAAAGATTTCGAAGCCGTGATTCGGGAGAAGAAGCAATCCGAAGCTCAGGTTGAGGAACTTCGCAACAAGTTAAAGCATTTTTCAAATATTGAGGAAACGCTCAACAAATCGATCATTGTCGCGCAAGAAACAGCCGAAGAGGTCAAGCAAAACGCTTCCAAAGAAGGAAAGCTGATTGTGAAAGAAGCCGAGAAGAATGCCGATAGAATCGTCAATGAAGCGCTGGCTAAATCAAGGAAAATCGCCCTTGAGATTGAAGAATTGAAGAAACAGGCTAAGGTATATCGTACGCGGTTCCGTATGCTTGTCGAAGCTCAATTGGAGATGCTTGACGACGGTGATTGGGAAAGGCTTCAGAAGTCGATGGATGATGATGAATTGTTGCAGGGAAGTCAAGAGAACCTGCAAAGTATTGATTAAATGACGTCTGCTTGATTTTCGATCTTTTTTTTCTTATACTGTTAGTTAAATTAAACGACGAAGACTGTGATGGGGACCATCTCTTGCCACTCATTTAACCAGCGAATCGGGGTATGGTGAAAGCCCGAGAAATGATGTAATGAGAGCATCACCCCGGAGTTCCTTGTTGAAATTCGGCCGAAACGGTGACTTTGCCGGAAAGGTCTGGATAGTAAATATATGGCGATTCATTCACGTTACGAATGAAAAGCGGGCAATCTTTGTTTTGCCTATCAGGGTGGTACCGCGGGTAACCTTCTCGTCCCTTAAGGATGAGAAGGTTTTTTCTTGTGGAAATGAAGTTCTGAATGTGGGATTTGGAACAGAAGAAATAGGAGGAAAAGGAATGAGCTACAAGGATACATTAAGAATGCCGAAAACGGATTTTCCGATGCGGGGCAATTTACCGAATCGTGAGCCGGAAATGCAGGAGAAGTGGGAAGATCAAAGGCTGTATGAGAAGAATCTTGAACGGACGAAAGACCGGCCATATTTCGTTTTGCATGACGGTCCTCCGTATGCAAACGGAGACATCCATATTGGCCATGCGGAGAATAAGATTTTGAAAGACATGATTGTGCGTTCCAAATCCATGGCAGGTTATCATGCGCCTTATGTGCCTGGTTGGGATACACATGGTTTGCCAATTGAACAGCAACTTGCGAAAAAAGGTGTGGATCGGAAGAAGTTGAGTGTTGCCGATTTTCGCAAAATGTGCGCAGATTTCGCGCTTGAACAAATTGACCGCCAACGTAAGCAGTTTAAGCGACTTGGCGTTCAAGGGGATTGGGAGAACCCTTATATTACTTTAACGAGGGATTATGAAGCCGAGCAGATTAAAGTATTTGGTGAAATGGTGAAAAAAGGATTGATTTATAAAGATAAAAAGTCGATTTACTGGTCACCGTCTTCCGAATCCGCGCTTGCTGAAGCTGAGATTGAATATAAAGATTTGCGTTCTCCTTCGATTTACGTCGAGTTTCGCGTTAAAGATGGCAAAGAAGTCCTTGACGGCGGAGAAAAAATTGTGATTTGGACGACCACACCTTGGACGATTCCTGCTAATACCGGGATCGCCATTCACCCCGACTTTGATTACAGTGTTGTTCAGGTCGGAGACGAGAAATATGTTGTCGCCTCTGAATTGTTGGAAAGCTTGAAGGATAAACTAGAGTGGAAAGATACGAAAACGGTAAAAACAATAAAAGGAAAAGATCTTGAATACGTCACGGCTCAACATCCGTTGTATGATCGTGATTCGCTTGTCATTCTAGGGGATCATGTCACTTTAGATGCCGGAACTGGAGCGGTTCATACAGCGCCTGGTCATGGGGCGGACGACTTCTTGATCGGGAAAAAATACGGGCTTGATATTTTGTGCCCGGTAGATGAGAAAGGCGTCATGACTGACGGTGCTCCTGGTTTTTCAGGGTTATTCTACGATAAAGCAAACAAACCGATAACAGAAAAACTGGATGAAGCCGGGGCCCTGCGGAAATTGGAGTTCATTACCCACTCCTATCCGCATGATTGGCGGACGAAAAAACCTGTCATTTTCAGGGCAACCGAACAATGGTTCGCCTCGATTGCGGACATTCGGGATCGTATTTTACAGGCGATCAGTGAAGTGGACTGGTATCCGTCATGGGGCGAAACGCGCCTCCACAATATGGTGAGAGACAGGGAAGATTGGTGTATTTCCAGGCAGCGTGTTTGGGGTGTGCCGATCCCCGCGTTCTATGGCGAAGACGGTGAACCGATCATGACAGATGAAACCATAAGCCATGTATCGGATTTGTTCCGCGAGCATGGATCGAACATCTGGTTTGAGTGGGATGCGAAAGATTTATTGCCAGAAGGATTCACGTCTGAGCACAGCCCGAACGGAAAGTTCCGTAAAGAGGAAGATATCATGGACGTTTGGTTTGATTCGGGTTCTTCCCATCAAGCGGTGCTGGAACAGCGAGAAGGATTACGTCGCCCGGCTGATATGTATCTGGAAGGTTCAGATCAATATCGCGGTTGGTTTAATTCTTCGATTTCAACTGCTGTGGCCGTGACTGGTGAAGCTCCTTATAAGGAATTAGTCAGTCATGGGTTCATTCTTGACGGTGAAGGACGTAAAATGAGCAAGTCCGTTGGTAACGTTATTGATCCGATTAAGGTCATGAAACAACTTGGTGCCGACATCATTCGTCTTTGGGTGTCTTCGGTCGATTATCAAGGGGATGCCCGTGTTTCCAATGATATCTTGAAGCAAATTGCGGAAACTTACCGGAAAGTCCGGAACACCCTTCGTTTTATGCTCGGCAATTTGCATGATTTTGATCCTCAAAAAGATACTGTACCTGTAGGGGAATTGCCGGAATTCGATCGTTATATGCTTGTCAATTTGAATGAATTGATCGATAGGGTAAATAAGGGTTATAGCGATTACCAATTTTCCACAGTGTATAATGCTATACACAATTATTGTACGATTGAACTTAGTTCGTTTTACCTCGATGTGGCAAAAGATATGCTATATACAAAACCGGAAAATGACAAAAGGCGTCGTGCAAAGCAAACGGTTATTTATGAAACATTGACGGCCTTTACAAAGCTGACTGCACCGATCATCCCACATACAGCTGATGAAGTGTGGAATTACGTCCCCGGTGTTGTGGAAGAAAGTGTTCATTTGACTGACATGCCTGACAAGAAAGTGGTTAAAGATGCCGAAGCCCTTAAAGAGAAATGGGATCGATTCGGCAAAATCCGCGATGAGGTCTTGAAGGCACTTGAGGAAGCACGCAATGAGAAAGTGATCGGGAAGTCGCTGGAGGCCGCTATAACTTTATATCCGGATCAAGAGACCCTCAAGCTTCTTGAAGGGATTGAAGATCTTGAGAAACTGTTTATCGTGTCAAAAGCGGATATTGGCGGGGCCAAGCAGGATGCGCCGGAGAATGCCAGGCAATATGATCGGACGGCAGTGGTAGTTCAACCTGCTGAAGGGGACACATGTGATCGATGCTGGCATGTAAGACCTTCTGTTGGCAGCGATTCGGATCATCCAATGCTCTGCGAAGAATGTTCGGAGATTGTGAAAAAGCATTATTAATTTAAAGCACTTGAGTAGGGGATTGAGAAATCTCTTGCTCGAGTGCTTTTTTTCGTGGAAAATGATAACGCGTCTAACTTCCCGCCTGTTGGAAAAACTAACGGTACAGCGCTGACAGGGAGGAGGTTATGTGATTGGATCCTTATCAAGAAATTAAGAAAGATCTTCTTGAACGCAAACAGGAGTCGGAACAACGGCTCGTCGCAAACGCTGAATTCGGTCTGGATATTCCATTGGCTTCATCTCAATCATCAGGGGAATTATCCCAATATGACAACCATCCCGCCGATTCAGGAACCGCTGTGTTCGAGAGGGAAAAGGATTTTGCGCTTCGCCAGCAGGTTGAAGGTGAATTGCGCGATGTCCAGCATGCATTGGAAAAGATGGAAAACGGGACTTACGGGATTTGTGAAACAACAGGGAAGGCCATACCGCTTGAACGTCTTCGTGCCATTCCGACGGCACGGACCATCGTTGAGGCGACTCCAAGTGTGGTTTCGGATTATCGTCCGGTTGAGGAGGATGTTCTAAAGAGACTTGAAAGAGAATATTATACGGGCGACGACGAAACGGAATATAATGAACAAAATGCTTATCAACAGGTAGCCCGATTTAATGAAACTGATATGACTTATGAAGGTTCTTCGCTTATAGATAACGAAGATGGCATGGGTTATGTAACTCCGATCGAAGCCATAGCATCCACAGGAATCACTGGCTATGAGGGCGACGATCACATTCACTTTGAACGAAATATTCAATATGACAAATGGATGAATCAGGAAAATCTGAATGAAGACGATGATCATTTAGAGGATCCTTAATGGCTCTGGACCGCTTTGGCGGTCCTTTTTACTCTGTGTCAGTCAAGACTTGAGTACAAGAATTTGGTGCAAGCCAAGTTTTCTTTATTCTTGACCGGCGGCTGTGGTAAAATTCAGATGTACATTTTTTTCAAGTTTGTTTTTGAAAATTGATATTGGAGGAACTCAGGTTGCGTTATTATTTGATTGCGATCGCGATAATTATTCTGGATCAGCTTACAAAATGGCTTGTGGTGACCCAAATGAGCCTTAGGGGAAACATACCGTTATGGGAGGGAGTTGTCTCCATTACTTCCCATCGGAATCGCGGAGCTGCCTTTGGCATTTTACAGGGGCAAATGTGGTTATTTTATGTCATTACGGTGGTTGTCGTTATCGGTGTTGTTTTCTACTTACAAAGACATGGTTTAAAGCAACCGCTATTGGGAGTTGCGCTAGGTCTTGTTCTCGGCGGCGCGATCGGAAATTTCATCGACCGTGTCTTTCGCGGTGAAGTGGTTGATTTCATTTATTTCAGGATTATTGATTTCCCGATTTTCAATGTTGCGGATTCCGCACTAACAATCGGTGTGATACTCATTTTCATTCAAACCTTGCTTGATGGAAAAAAGGAGAAAGCCAATCATGGAGAAGGTCACGCGAACGGTTAAGGAACAAGATGGCGGACAAAGAATTGACAAATGGCTGGCGGAGGGTGACTGGTCCCGAGCCCAGGTGCAGCAATGGATCAAGGACGGATTTGTCCAAGTTGGCGGACGATCGGTAAAGGCCAATTATAAAATCAACTTTGGGGATACTGTAGATATCCAAATTCCGGAGCCTGAACCATTGGAAGCTAAACCGGAAAACATTCCAATTGATGTTGTCTATGAGGATGCTGATGTAATTGTTGTAAATAAGCCACGTGGGATGGTGGTTCATCCGGCACCAGGCCACGCGTCCGGCACACTTGTTAACGCGCTTTTGCATCATTGTGATGATCTTTCGGGAATCAACGGGGTGATTCGCCCGGGTATTGTCCATCGGATTGACAAGGATACGTCAGGCCTGTTAATGGCGGCAAAAAATGATGCCGCCCATGAATCGCTTGCAGGGCAACTCAAAGATAAAACGATTGAACGCATTTACAGAGCCATTGTTCATGGTGTGGTGAAACATGACAATGGTGTGATAGATGCGCCCATCGGCAGGGATATTAAAGATCGCAAGAAAATGACCGTCACTGATCACAATAGTAAATCTGCAGTTACTCAATTTACTGTTATGGAGCGATTTTCGAATTATACTTATATTCAATGTCGGCTTCAAACCGGTCGTACCCATCAAATCCGGGTTCATTTGAAATATATCGGCCATCCATTGGCAGGGGATCCAAAATACGGCCCAGCCAAAACTCTCCCTCTCAATGGACAGGCTTTACATGCGGCGGTTCTAGGCTTTACTCATCCAAAGACCGGGAAACCGTTACGATTTGAAGTTCCACTACCGGATCTTATTCAACAAACGCTCGACCGTTTGAACCGCTGACCATTAAGTCCTTTTTCTCCATTGTGAAAAAAGTCGAAGAATTTTCTTGACTTTATCGAGGTTTATAGTAGACTGATAGTGGGTAATTGTTACTAGGTCTAATATACCAGTATTCAATGGGGGGAGCGATGAAACTGCATCTTTATGTGGGCACTTTGGTGCAGGGGAGCTAGTAGTGCAACCGACCTCTTTCTTGATCGAAAATCAGAAAGGGGTAAAGGAAATGAAACGGAAATTATTTTTAGTTGTTGGGATTATGTTGGCATTGGCGATTACGGGTGTTAGTTATGCCGCTACCAGTGCTTCGACTAGTGTAACGGTAAATACAACTGATTTTGCTACGGTCAGCCAAGCAAGTACTACTACAGGTAAGTATAAGATTCAGCCTGAATTGTCTGCAGAAGGATCATCTGGCACTGTAGCCAATGGAGATTTGTACATTATTTCACCTCAGGGTACAGGCACAGGAGATATTTATGGTACACTTTATCTCAGTAATGCGGCCGCATTAACAGATAATTTCAGCTTTTTGAATTTTAATGTTCAGATTTATGGAACTGCTGACGACGGGGCAACATGGGACCCCGTTGGTGATCCATTATTGTTGTCGCTGACGAACGGTTATGTGAATTTCAGTTTGACGGGTGACTACACTACGTATTCCGTAAGTGTGGATGGTGGAGGTTTTTATCTTCTTAACACCTCGGCTGTAACAGAACCCGAATTTTTCGTGGAAATCAAATAGAGGTTTAGGAGATGAGAGTTAACAAGCGGAATTTCCTTGTTCTTCTTATCGGAGCCTTGTTTGCCGTTACCTTTGTCAGCTGGGCGATCGGACAAGCGCTCAGATTGCAAATTCATGTTGAATCGAAAACTTTACCGAGTGGAAAACCGGTGGCAGTTACGCCGATTACAGATGAAACAGTGCATACCGTAAAGAAAGGACGGGCCCACAAACTTGCAGGATTACAGTTGTATCAAATTGAATTAGCTGATCCAAGTTGGGCTGAACTGGCGCAAATTTACTTAAGTGTAGGTTCCGAGGCCAGTTCCAAAGATAAGTGGTGGGTCAAGGCAGGCGTGTATTATGAGGTTGCGGCGGATCCTGATTTGATCCTTGAAGATGGCACAATGGTTAAAAGGTTTTCCAGCGAAATGGCGGCAGAGTATCTTCAAAGTGAAGATTCGGATGGCTTGTTAATGACTGGTGGCCTTATCCCGGAAGATGGCGATGATTCCACTAGCAGAACAACCCTCTACATCATCGGAAGTTACACAAAAATGGGCCATAATCCGCCACCCGGCCAACAAAAAGATTTGTACAATCTTCAATTTCATTGTATGGTAAGAATGTAATGTAAGGAAGAGCGGCGGCAAAGATCGCCGCTCTTTTCAGGTTAGGGAGGCAATCTCCAGAATGAAATCTCTCGGAAGGCTTCTTGGTTTTTTCATATTTGTTCTATTGGTGGGAACCAGTCTTTATTTTCATTATGGGACTCCTCCTTTCAGTGCGATCCCTAGTAAAAGCATGGTTCCCACTTTCCAAATCGGAGATCTGGTCATCATTGAAGAGGTCACGCCTTCCGATGTGAAGGTTGGAGATATAATCGTTGTCGATGTTCCGGAAGCTGTCATGGAACGTTTTGGATATCCACCTAACATCATTCACCGTGTCGTCAAGGTGGATCGGACCGGAGGCAAATTGCAATTCCGAGTAAAAGGGGATAATAATGGGGGAGAAGACCCTTTCACCGTTCTTCCAAAGTATATTATGGGTACCCCTGCGGCTTCGTATCCATACTTAGGTTATCCGATTCTTTTTTTGAGCAGCCGGCAAGGTTTTTATTTTTTCATCTCGGCCCTTGCACTTTATTTGTTATATGTCATTTTTGAAGAATTAAGTAAACGCCAAATCAGTTTTCGGCGAGGCATTTCTTCTTTCTTTTTTGCAGATGTGTTTTCCCGTACAAAGCAGATCGAAGAGGGTCAGGAAAAGGTTCTTGAAATCTTGTCGGAAAGATACTCTTCAGCTGAATCGGCTTTGGTGGAGGAAACGGATGAAGTAAGAACCTTACCTGACATTATAAAGCAAATCGAAAAAGATCGTTTATTCATTAGCAAGATGGAAGAAGAAAGCAAAGGAGATCCTCGTTATCAAGCTATTCTGGAGACTTTAGTCGATCTTGAGGATCAAATTGAAGATGTTATGAAGGCAAGGTCTTTGGAAAGCCGCGATAAGGTGAAACCGAAAATTGGGGAGAACCCCGAGGAGTTGGAAGAAAGCACGAACTCGGAAGATATGGATGGACTGGATGCTGAGGAAGTTAAGGTTGAAAGTCATCATAATGTCCGGGAATTTCCTCCAAGAAGATCAAAAAAGAAAGCGCGCGGTTTGTTTAGAAAACGGTAATTATGTCTTGACTTCGACGAATTATTTTGCCATACTTATTAACAGAAACTGAATCGAATGTCCTTTAATTGCAGTCCCGTGAGGCTGAGAAGGAACGGAATGAAGATGGGTACACGTATGTCCGAATCCTCTCACTTGCGGTGAGAGGATTTTTTCGTATTTGTAAGTTCCGTTCCACTTCTCATGTAAATTCCGGAGACCTGGGGGTGAATGAATCAGGTGGAGAAAATGATATTGGATGAGCAGGCGATTCGCCGTGCTTTAACTCGAATTTCGCACGAGATTATTGAGAATAATCAAGGAATCGACGATATTGTGCTTGTAGGTGTGAAAACCCGGGGGATTTATTTGGCTCAGCGTCTAGCTGAGAAGATTGAGCAAATTGAAGGATCTCCGGTGGCTGTCGGAGAAATAGACATTACTCTTTATCGCGACGATTTGTCGAAGAAAACGGACGATCAAGAACCAGAACTCAAGGGGACGGACATTCCTTTTGATGTCACTGATAAGAATGTTGTTCTGGTCGACGATGTTCTGTACACCGGACGTACAGTGCGAGCCGCACTGGATGCTTTGGTTGACATGGGGCGGCCAGCCAGGATTCAACTTGCGGTCCTTGTTGATAGAGGGCATCGGGAATTGCCGATCAGGCCGGATTTTATCGGGAAAAATGTTCCGACCTCCAAGGATGAAATCATTGTTGTCGAGGTAAGAGAAACAGACAGCATGGATCAAGTAAGCATTAAACAAAATAAATAAAAGTCCTTTAAACCAGTCCCGTGAGGCTGGCAAGGAGTTTTGTAAGTGGCCGTTGTACCGGTATATCCCGGAGTCACTCTACCTCTTTGCCATACGGGCAAAGAGTTTTTTAATGCAGTGAAATTGAATCTTCTTCAGGGGGGATTGACGTGAATCATTTACTTACGATGGATGGCCTGTCTTTGGAAAAGATAAGGGATCTTTTGGCCGACACGGAAAATATTTTGGAGAATCCGCGCTGCGGTTTCCCGGATCAGACCTTTGTTAGCAACTTGTTCTTCGAACCGAGCACAAGAACAAAATTCAGTTTTGAGGTAGCGGAAAAACGCCTTGGGCTTGAGGTGCTGAACTTTGAGGAACAAACTTCTAGTGTCCAGAAAGGCGAGAGCCTCTACGATACGATCCGCCTGTTGGAGGAAATCGGGGTCAAATGTGTGGTTATTCGACATCCGCAGAATCGATTCTTCGACGACTTGGCTGACCGTGTCCACATTCCGATTTTGAATGCTGGTGACGGTTGCGGGAATCACCCGACCCAGTCGCTTCTCGATCTACTAACGATTCAACAAGAGTTTCTTGTACTGCAAGGATTGAACGTTGTCATTGCAGGGGATTTGCGTCACAGTCGCGTGGCACGCTCTAATGCCGATGTGCTTTCAAGGTTTGGTGCCAATCTGATATTTACCGGACCGGAAGAATGGTTTGATGAATCAGTTCCCAACGGTCGTTACATGCCTTTTGACGAAGCCGTGGAGATGGCCGATGTGTTCATGCTCTTGCGTATTCAACATGAGCGGCACGCGGAAGGTATGAAAATGACGAAAAAGGATTATCACGAAAAATACGGGATGACCGTAGAGCGAGAGAGCCGAATGAAACCGAACAGCATTATCATGCATCCGGCACCTTTCAATCGAGGTGTGGAAATAGCGGACGAGCTCGTTGAATCTGAGAGATCGCGGATTTTCAAACAGATGAGAAACGGCGTGGCTGTAAGGATGGCTGTATTGAAATGGGCCCTTGAAGAGGGAAAGGAGAGAAACAATGGCGCTTTTGTTAAAGAACGGCAACTTGCTCGATAAGAACGGTGGATTTGTGAAGAAAGATGTACTGGTATCGGGAAAGGTGATTGAGAAAATCAGCGATCATGTGGAAGAAGCCGGTCACGAAGTTGTGAATCTGGAAGGAAAGTTGCTTGCACCGGGATTTGTTGACGTTCACGTTCATTTGCGTGAACCGGGCGGCGAACATAAGGAAACGATAGAAACAGGCACGCGTGCTGCGGCAAATGGCGGGTTTACGACGATTGCGCCGATGCCAAACACGAAGCCGGTGCCGGACGATGTGGCGAAAATGAAGTCGTTGTACGAGCGCATTGAGGAAAAAGCGCTTGTTAGGGTATTGCCGTACGCGTCGATTACGATGGATGAAAAAGGGCGTGAGCTTGTTGATTTTGAGGCGTTGGCGGAAGCTGATTGCTTCGCTTTCACCGACGACGGAGTCGGTGTGCAGGAAGCCGGGATGATGCTCGACGCCATGAAGAAAGCGGCAGCTGCCGGCAAGGCTGTTGTGGCGCATTGTGAGGATAATACGTTGATTCACGGCGGCTGTGTACACGAAGGGAAATTCGCCGAGGAAAACGGATTACGAGGCATTCCTTCGGTTTGCGAATCCGTCCAGATCGCACGTGATGTGTTGTTGGCCGAAGCTGCTGGTGCCCATTATCATGTGTGTCACGTCAGTACAAAGGAATCGGTACGTGTGATTCGCGATGCCAAAAGGGCTGGGATTCGTGTAACGGCGGAGGTCACGCCTCACCACTTACTGCTTTCGGAAGACAACATCCCGGAAGTGGACGCCAATTATAAAATGAATCCGCCTTTGCGGGCTGTTGAAGATCGTAATGCTCTGATTGAGGGACTTCTTGACGGTACGATCGATTGTATTGCAACGGACCATGCCCCTCATGCTGCAGACGAAAAAGCGATCGGCATGGAACAATCGCCTTTCGGAATCGTTGGTTTGGAGACAGCTTTTCCGCTTTTATATACGAATCTTGTTCAAAAAGACATTTTATCGCTGAAACAACTAGTTGATTTTCTAACTGTGAAACCATGTGAAGCATTTGGCTTGCCTTACGGTCAGATGGTTGAAGGAACAACAGCTGATTTAACAGCCATCGATTTGGAATTAACGAAATCTGTTAACCCAGGTGACTTTGCTTCAAAAGGGAAAAATACCCCGTTCAACGGCTGGGATTGTACAGGCTGGCCGGTACTGACTGTTGCAGCAGGAACCATCATCTCGGAGAAAGGAAGCGTGCGCGTATGAAAAGACAACTGATTCTTGAAGACGGCAGTGTTTTTATCGGAAATGGATTTGGCAGCGAAAAGGAAACCGAAGGAGAGGTCGTGTTCACGACTGGAATGACAGGTTATCAGGAAACCTTATCGGATCCTTCCTATTGCGCCCAAATCGTAACCTTTACGTATCCACTAGTAGGAAATTACGGAATCAATCGTGATGACTTTGAATCCATTGAACCAGCGATTCACGGGCTTGTTGTGAAAGAGGCGGCGAATTTCCCGAGCCATTGGAAGACGGAATCAAGCCTTGATGAGTTGTTAAAAGCCAAGAACATTCCGGGATTGGAAGGGATCGACACAAGAAAATTGACGAGGAAGATACGAAAACACGGAACGTTGAAAGGAAAAATGTGTTCCGCTGAAGTTGATCCGGCTGAGGTTATTCAGTCTCTACGTGAGAAATCCTTCCCTCACGATCAAGTGAGTCGAGTGTCCACGAAAAATGCTTACGCCTTGCCAGGTCGTGGCAAGCGAGTGGTAATGATCGATTTTGGGGCGAAAAACGGAATCATGCGTGAAACGATTCAGCGCGGCTGTGATATGATCGTCGTTCCTTACAATGTGAAGGCCGAAGAAATTTTTCGCCTGAATCCGGATGGGGTGTTGCTGTCAAATGGTCCTGGCGATCCGAAAGATGTTCCGGAAGCGATTGAAACGGTAAAAGCCATTCTCGGCAAAATTCCGGTATTCGGAATTTGCATGGGGCACCAACTGTTGGCGCTTGCCTGCGGGGCGGACACGAAAAAGATGAAATTTGGCCACCGGGGCATCAATCATCCTGTCAAAGAAGTGGAAACCGGGGCAGTTGCGATTACATCGCAGAACCACGGTTATACAGTTGATGAAGACTCTCTTGTCGGGACCCGTTTGAAAGCGACACATTTCGCAGTGAACGACGGAACCATTGAAGGTTTGCGCCATCTTGATTATCCGGCCTTCAGTATTCAATTCCATCCGGAAGCTTCTCCGGGGCCGGAAGACGCCAACCCATTGTTCGAACAATTTATGGAATTGATGGATACCAACAAGAAAGAGGGATTGCAGCATGCCTAAACGTACGGATTTAAATAAAATTTTGGTGATCGGATCAGGGCCAATCGTAATAGGGCAAGCGGCAGAATTCGACTATGCCGGTACACAGGCTTGCCAAGCGTTAAAAGAAGAGGGCTACACGGTTGTATTGGTGAACTCCAATCCGGCAACGATTATGACGGATACGACAATGGCTGATGAAGTTTACATCGAACCGTTGACACTCGAGTTTATCAGCCGGATTATTCGCCAGGAAAGGCCGGATGGGCTTTTGGCGACTCTTGGCGGACAGACCGGTCTGAATTTGGCTGTAGAGCTTGCGCAAAGCGGAATTCTTGAAGAATACGGTATTGAGTTCATGGGCACGAACCTAAGGTCGATCCAACAGGCTGAGGATCGCGAGGAGTTCCGTACCCTTATGAATGAGTTGGGCGAGCCCGTAGCTGAAAGTGAAATCGTTAATGATCTGGAAGGCGCTCGCCGTTTTGTCGAGAAGATTGGTTATCCTGTCATTGTTCGTCCGGCTTATACGCTTGGTGGAACCGGCGGAGGCATTGTTGAGGATGAAAAAGATCTTGTTGAAATTGTCTCAAGCGGTTTGAAACACAGTCCTGTAAGTCAGGTGCTTTTGGAAAAAAGCATTGCCGGGTTCAAGGAAATAGAGTATGAAGTGATGCGCGATTCCAATGACGAGGCGATTGTGGTTTGTAACATGGAAAATATCGACCCTGTCGGCATTCACACAGGTGATTCGATCGTCGTTGCACCAAGTCAAACGTTGTCAGACAGAGACTATCAAATGTTACGGAATTCCTCCTTGAAGGTCATTCGTGCGCTTGGGATCGAAGGCGGCTGTAACGTTCAGCTTGCGCTTGACCCGAACAGCTCGGACTACATTATCATCGAAGTGAACCCGCGTGTCAGTCGTTCTTCGGCACTCGCTTCAAAGGCTACAGGCTATCCGATTGCCAAGATGGCTGCGAAAATCGCCGTAGGCTATACGCTTGATGAAATCATCAATCCGATTACCGGCACCACATACGCAAGCTTTGAACCTACACTTGACTATGTTGTTTCGAAAATTCCTCGTTGGCCATTTGATAAATTCAACGCTGCCAACCGCAAGCTTGGCACACAAATGAAAGCGACTGGCGAAGTGATGGCAATCGGCCGCAATCTTGAGGAATCCCTGCTAAAAGCTGTTCGTTCGCTTGAGGTCGGTATGAACCATTTGGAGATTGATGGTGCCGGCGACTTACCGGATGATGAATTGCAGGCAGAAATCAAGCGTGCGGACGATCAACGGTTATTCTTCATCGCTGAAGCTATCCGGCGTGGCATTTCAATTGAAACCATCTGGGAATGGACGAAGATTGATCTCTTCTTCCTTAATAAGATCTCCCGAATCGTTGAAGTTGAAAAAGCGTTGGCTCAACAGGTCGAAGATGTTGAGCTTCTGGAGAAAGCGAAACAATTGGGGCTTTCAGACCAGAAAATTGCTGAACTCTGGAAATGGAGCGAGCGAGATCTGGACAGCTTTAGAAGAGATCACGGGATTATACCGGTGTATAAAATGGTCGACACTTGCGCGGCGGAATTTGAATCGGAAACCCCATACTATTACGGAACCTATGAGGAAGAAAATGAATCGATTGTGACCGAGAAACCAAAGGTGCTTGTACTCGGATCCGGTCCGATACGAATTGGCCAGGGAATAGAATTCGATTACGCAACTGTGCATACAGTTTGGGCGATTAAAGAAGCAGGCTATGAAGCCATCATCATTAACAACAATCCGGAAACCGTTTCTACTGATTTCAGTGTTTCTGACAAATTGTATTTTGAACCTTTAACGGTTGAGGATGTGATGAATGTTGTCCATCTTGAAAACCCGCTTGGTGTTATTATTCAATTCGGCGGCCAGACGGCGATTAATCTTGCATCCGATTTGGCTGACAGAGGAGTCAACATTCTCGGGACTGAGTTGGAGGATATGGATCGAGCCGAAAACCGTGATTTGTTTGAACAAGCACTAGTAGACCTTCAGGTTCCACAGCCGGAAGGAAGAACAGCGACCTCAGAGGCGGGAGCGCTTGCGGTAGCTGAGGAAATCGGTTATCCGGTGCTTGTACGGCCATCCTATGTATTGGGCGGACGCGCAATGGAAATTGTCTACCATGAAGAAGATTTGGAACGGTACATGACCAATGCTGTAAAAGTCAATCCGCAGCATCCTGTTCTGATTGATCGTTATCTGACTGGTAAGGAAATCGAGGTTGACGCCATTTCAGACGGCGAAACCGTTGTGATTCCGGGCATCATGGAACATATTGAACGGGCCGGAGTTCATTCAGGCGACTCAATCGCGGTTTACCCGCCACAAAGCCTTACAGATGAAATAAAACAGAAATTGATTGATCATACGATTTCACTCGCCAAAGGATTAAACATTGTCGGATTGCTAAACATCCAATTTGTGATTCACAAAAATGATGTGTATGTGCTTGAAGTGAACCCGCGTTCAAGCCGGACAGTGCCATTCTTGAGTAAGATTACCGGAGTGCCGATGGCCTCACTGGCAACAAAGGCCATTCTCGGTGAAAAATTAAGGGACTACGGATACGGTACAGGGTATCTTGTAGAAAGTCAGGACGTATTTGTGAAAGTTCCGGTGTTCTCTTTTGCCAAACTTCGCAGTGTGGATATTACGCTCGGCCCGGAAATGAAGTCGACTGGTGAAGTTATGGGCAGAGATACAACATTGGAAAAGGCGTTGTATAAAGGCCTTATCGCATCGGGTATGAAGATTCCAACATACGGATCAGTGTTGTTCACAATCGCTGACAAGGACAAATCCGATGCCTTGCCACTCGTCGAAAGATTTTATCGAATTGGCTATCGTATCCTTGCAACTGAAGGGACGGCCAAGTTCATCAGCGAACAAAATATTCCGGTGACGACTGTTAATAAAATCGGAAATGAACCACCGAGTTTGTTGGAGACGATCCGCGAGGGAGAAGCACAGTTTGTCATTAACACAATGACAAAAGGGAAACAGACAGCCCGGGACGGTTTCAGGATTCGCCGTGAGTCCGTGGAAAACGGCGTGGTTTGTCTGACGTCATTTGATACCGCGGAAGCATTGCTCGGTGTTCTGGAGTCCATGACTTTCAGAACCGAAAGCATGCCTTCGTTTAAGAAACAAGAAAAGGTGACAGTATGATAAAGGCGGCGGTTCGCGTAACAGGACAACGGGAAATCGCGAAAAATATTTACGAACTTCGCCTTCAAGGCGAGGTCGCCCGCGAGATGACGATTCCAGGGCAGTTCGTTCATCTGTTGGCACGAGGTGGTTTTGATACGTTGTTGCGCCGCCCGATCAGCATTGCGAATGTTGATCTTAATCGCAGTGAATTGACGATTATTTATCGCGTCGAGGGCAATGGAACGAGAAATCTTTCCGAGAAACAGGCCGGTGATGTCATCGATATGCTTGGACCGCTTGGCAATGGATTTCCATTAGATCGTCCGAAAAAGGAACAAACGGTATTGCTTGTGGGGGGCGGAATTGGAGTCCCGCCCCTTTACTATTTATCGAAACAGTTGATTGCCAAAGGGGTTAAGGTGAAGCACGTAATCGGTTTTTCATCGGAATCGGAAGTTTTCTACGAAAAAAAATTTCGCACTTTGGGCGAGACTTACGTAACGACAGTGGATGGAACTTACGGCCAGAAGGGCTTTGTGACCGATGCCATCACCAAGCAACATATTGAATTTGACATATTGGAAGCATGTGGACCGACTCCAATGTTAAAGGCTCTTGAACAACAATATCCTCATGAAGAAGCGTATTTCTCCTTGGAACAACGCATGGGTTGCGCGGTCGGGGCTTGTTTGGCATGTGTTGTCCATGTTCAAGGAGATGAAACCGGGGCGGAATACCGCAAAGTGTGCAAAGACGGCCCTGTGTTTCCGATTGGAGAGGTGGTTTTATGAATCGGCTGCAAGTTGAACTTCCGGGACTCTCGATGAAAAATCCCGTGATGCCCGCATCCGGTTGCTTTGGATTCGGCCAGGAATACGCAGAATTTTATGATCTGAATGTGTTGGGCGCGATTGCAGTCAAAGCTGCGACGTATGAACCCCGCTTCGGAAATCCGACGCCGCGTGTAGCGGAAACCGCCTCGGGAATGTTGAATGCCATCGGTTTGCAAAACCCGGGTGTCAATCAAATCGTTGCAGAGAAACTGCCGTGGCTTGAACCATACAGTGTGCCGATTCTCGCGAACATAGCCGGTTCTGCAATGGAAGACTACGTGGAAACGGTAAAGAAAATTAGTGAGTCTCCGAATGTCAACGCGCTCGAATTGAACATTTCCTGCCCGAATGTGAAGGAAGGCGGAATCGCGTTTGGCACGAAGCCGGAGCTCGCAGCGGAATTGACCCAAAGGGTGAAGGAAGCTTCGGATTTACCGTTGTACGTTAAACTGTCCCCGAATACCGCTGATATTGTCGGGATTGCCAGGGCGGTAGAAAAAGCCGGCGCCGATGGATTGTCGATGATCAACACTTTGCTGGGGATGCGGATTGACCGAAAAACAGAGCGGCCGATCCTGGCGAATGGAGCTGGTGGATTGTCTGGACCGGCAGTGAAACCTGTAGCCATCCGAATGATTTATGAAGTCAGCCAGGCTGTTTCGATTCCGATCATAGGGATGGGAGGCATTCAGTCAGCTGAAGATGTCGTTGAATTTTTCATGGCTGGCGCAAGTGCAGTGGCTGTTGGCACGGCTAATTTTATTGATCCCTTTGTTTGTCCGTCAATTATTGAAAACCTGCCGGCCGTTCTGGATGAATTGAAGGTTGACACCATTTCTGATTTAGTCGGAAGGAGCTGGAAGTGATCGATAACAATCCCGTTTATATCGCATTGGATTTTGCAAAACCGCAGCAAGTCCTTGATTTTCTGGATCGATTTGAAACGAACGGTTTGGCGGTTAAGATTGGAATGGAACTTTTCTATCACACGGGTCCGGCATTGATCGCGGATTTAAAGGGAGCCGGCTGCCAAATCTTCTTGGATTTGAAATTGCATGATATTCCCAATACGGTAAAGAAGGCTATGAAAGGACTGGCCGGGTTTGGTGTGGATATCGTAAATGTTCATGCTGCCGGGGGCAATACGATGATGGAAGCGGCGCTTGAGGGACTTGATCAAGGAACTCCTCCGGGTAAGAAAAGGCCGAAATGCATTGCGGTTACGCAATTGACGAGCACGAGCCAACAAATGATGAATCAATATTTGTTGATTGGCGGAAAAATTGAAGACGTGGCGCTTTCCTATGCGCGCCTAGCGCAGTCGGCAGGACTTGATGGAGTCGTTTGTTCACCATTGGAGGTTCCGTCTATCAAGAAAAGATGCGGAAAAGATTTCTTGACAGTTACCCCGGGTATTCGTCCAGCAGGCAGTGTCGAAGACGATCAAGTAAGGATCACAACACCGAAGAGGGCAAGAGAGCTTGGGAGTGACGCTATCGTAGTTGGCCGAAGCATCACAAAGGCCGATGATCCTTTGCTGGCTTATCATCAAATTCAGGCGGAATGGAGCGAAGCAAATGAATAAACAAATCGCGCAACATTTACTGGACATCGGGGCGGTTGCTGTCCAACCAAATGATCCTTTCACATTAAGTTCCGGCATGAAATCGCCAATTTATTGCGACAATCGACTGACCATATCCTATCCAGAGGTCCGACGCGCAATCGCGGCAGAATTTGAAAAAGTCATCAGGGATAAGTATCCTGAAGCTGAAGTAATTGCCGGAGCTGCAACCGGAGGCATTCCTCATGCCGCTTGGGTGAGCGAGAATATGAATCTCCCTATGGTATACGTGCGTGGTAGTGCCAAAGGTCACGGGAAGAAGAAACAAACGGAAGGTGTTCTCCGGGAAGGGCAGAAGGTCGTAGTGGTCGAAGATCTATTTTCAACAGGGGGCAGTGCCCTAAAAGCAGTTGATGGCCTCCGCAACGAAGGGGCGGAGGTTATTGGCATCGTCGGGATCTTTACATATGGATTGAAAAAGGCAGACGAGGCTTTCCAGGAAGCCGAAGTGAGCTGGGCGACGATTACGAATTTATCAACCTTGCTGGAAGTTGCCGAATTAGGCGATGAAGAGCGGAATAAAATAAAGAAATGGGCTACTAACCCGGCATCGGAAGCCTGGCTGAAATCGTAGGAGTGGTAATCGTACAAAGAACCCGGTTAAAGTGGTGAAATCAAGGCGAGGGAGTGTGAGCGCATTGAGAAAAATGTCAGAGAAGGATTTCGACGGAATGGCGGATTTCTTTGACAAAATGGCACAAACCAGATGGTTATCCGAGGTTCACGATCAATTGAAGAATTGGACGGGAACCTGGAGCGGCCAATCCGTTCTGGATGTCGGCTGTGGACCGGGGAGGATTCTAAAGCGTGGAATCGGTGAGGCTGCGCAACTGACCGGAGTGGATTTATCACCGGAAATGATCAAGAAAGCTGAGCAAAACCTCGATAGCCATGCTGAGCTCCTGCTCGGGGACGCTTATGATTTGCCGTTTGGTAATAACTCATTTGATATCAGCTTGTCCACGTGCGTAATGTTTTTACTGCCAGAACCGGAAAAGGGCATCTCCGAAATGGCACGGGTCACTAAGGGCGTAGGAACAATTGCCATGCTGAATCCGTCTCAGCAGATGGATCCGCAACATGCAGAGAGATATGCTGACAAGAACGAGATGACTGGTTTTGAGAAGGAAACTCTTCTCAAGTGGTCTGATGTATCGACCTTGCGCCATCGCTATACAGGGGAACAGCTGTCATTCATTTTAAAAAAGCACGGCGTTCGCAAAACTGAACATCATGAAGTGCTCGATGGCCTCGCGATTGTCACGATCGGACATTTGTAAGCTTCCCGGATTCATTTTCGGGATTTTTTTTTATTTAAATTTGCTTGTAAGCGTTTGCTGCCCTTTTCAAAACTGTGGAATGTGTTAAAATGTTCTTTAAACTATTGAGACGCAGCGGAAAGGGAGCAGGGCCAATGGCAAAAGTACTGAGTAAGATTCACGTCGAAGATATTATGATTGCTGACCGCGTGCTGAAAGATGTTGTCGTTAAAACACCTTTACAGAAAAATGAGGTGCTATCGGAGCGTTACGGATGCAACATTTATTTAAAAAGGGAAGACTTACAAGTGGTCCGGTCGTTCAAAATTCGCGGCGCTTATAATTTAATGAAAAGCCTTTCGGCGGAGGAACTTGAAAATGGCGTAGTTTGCGCGAGTGCAGGGAACCATGCGCAAGGTGTGGCATACTCTTGCAAAATCCTCGGGACGCAAGGGAAAATTTTCATGCCGACAACCACACCTCGGCAGAAGGTCAACCAGGTGAAATTCTTCGGGGAGCCTTTCGTCGAAGTGATTCTTACGGGAGATACGTTTGATGATTCTTTCGGTGAAGCGATGGCTGTATGTGAAAATGAAAAAAGGACGTTTGTCCATCCGTTTGACAATTATAAGACGATCGCAGGACAAGGTACAGTCGGTGTCGAGATTATGAACGATATGGAAGAACCGGTTGACTTTGTCATGACGAGTATCGGCGGCGGCGGCCTGGCTTCCGGGATCGGATCTTATTTGAAAAGCATTACCCCAACAACGAAAGTCATCGGTGTCGAGCCTGCCGGGGCTCCGGGCATGAAAGAATCGATTGCCCACGATGAGGTCACGGAACTGGACAAGATTGATAAATTTGTAGATGGAGCTTCTGTTAAAAAAGTCGGGAATCTAACGTACGAGGTTTGCCGGGAAGTGGTGGACGATATCGTGGTTGTCCCGGAAGGACGTGTGTGTACAACGATTCTGAATCTGTACAATGAAAATGCCATCATCGCAGAACCGGCAGGGGCTATGCCGATCGCGGCTTTGGAAGATTACAAGGATCAGATCAAGGGGAAAAATGTGGTTTGCGTGATCAGTGGAGGCAATAACGACATTGACCGAATGCAGGAAATTAAAGAGCGATCACTTATTTACGAGGGTTACAAACATTACTTTGTCGTACAATTTCCGCAACGGGCTGGTGCATTACGCCGGTTTATTACGGAAGTACTCGGGGAAGAAGATGACATCACACACTTTGAATATACGAAGAAGAATAACCGTGAGAAAGGGCCTGTTCTTGTCGGCATCGAGCTGAAAAACAAAGAAGATTATAAGCCTCTGATTCTGCGCATGGCGGAGAACGGATTCTCCTATACGGAAATCAACAAGGATCAGAGATTGTTTCATTTGTTGATTTGATAAAATATTAAATTGTAATCCATTTAGAGGGTGTCCCTAAAGCAAGTTTCAGGGGCACCCTCACCTATTTCATTATTGAATGGAAAAGGCCTCTTCTCTCAAAAGATGTTGTGGTCTTTTACCGATAGGGTCTTGATTAAAATAGTCTCGAATAACACCTTTTTCTAAATAGTTGGCTATGGACACGAGAATCATTCCTTGGTCCAGTGCAAGATAAGCTTTTGTTACCTTGCCGCTTTTCACATTGACTGAATCAAAAAAACCATATTTCCCGT
>DASTWO010000142.1:0-3728 GCA_035776675.1 Caryophanales bacterium | reverse complement strand
GAAGAACTTTTGGATGACAAGAACGAATAGGGGAGGTGTCCGTCGTGGCTGTACCAAAGAGAAGAACATCGACGACGCGAAAGAAAAAGCGCCGTACTCATTATAAATTGCGTGTGCCGGGTATGGTGGAATGCGATAACTGTGGGGAGTACAAACTTTCACACCGTGTTTGCCCGGAATGCGGATCGTATAATGGCAATAATGTTGTTGAGAAGTAAGCGAAACAGGGTCTTCATTTATGAAGCCCTGTTTTTTTTATGTCTAGAATTCAGAGACTCGTGAATAAGCATGATTTCGATATGATCGAATGGGTTAACTCCGAAGAGGGCTCATTCGCCCCTTAGGATCCATCCTTGAACGGCGACAGGGATGGTTTTGGTGATTCTTTATAAAAAATTCGTCCTGTACAAGTCAAAACCGCCATAAGTGCAGTCTATCTTTTCTAGTAATTGCATAAGGTTTAGGGAGGATACATGGATAACCGGAGATCAGCGTTCAGAGGCTGAAGGCCGGGGGGCACGCCTAATCAGATGGAATGGAAAAGATGATGGAACGGCAGGCTTCTCGAAAAGTTGAAGGCATTTGGCCAAAGGCGTTTGATAACTGACATCCGGAAAGGGAGGGATGATTATGACTGCCTCGCGCCAAGATGCATGGAACCGGGAAGAGGACCTTGTGCTTGCGGAAGTGGTTTTGCGTCACATTCGGGAAGGAAGTACGCAGTTAGCAGCCTTTGAGGAAGTCGGTGAACGTTTGTCTCGTACGTCCGCCGCTTGTGGCTTCCGTTGGAATTCGCTTGTCCGAAAAAAATATCAATCCGCTATTACATTAGCGAAAAAACAGCGAAAGCAGTTGAAGCAACCAGCTCCGACATCTTCACCTGAAAATAGGGAAACCGATCAGGAAGAAGCTTTATCGCTCGATGATGTAATCGCATATTTGGAAAAGTTTCGTTCTACGGCGGAGAGTTATGAGCATTTTGTTCAACAAAATGAAAGCCTCAAGACTCAAGTTAGCCTGTTAGAAGAGGAAAAGGCGCGGTTGGAACAGACTGTAGTAGATGTGAAGAAGGAAAATCGGTCCATTCAGGATGATTACAGGGCGTTAATCGAGATTATGGATCGAGCCAGAAAGCGTGCGGTTCTTCACGGTGGAAACGGTGAAGCCGATTCATTAGAGCATGAAAGGGTACAGGAGATAAACGAATGAAATGATCCCCGTCAAATTTGCCTTTGACGGGGATTGGTATTGTTGGTCTTTTATCATTATTTTTGCAATCTGATCTTCATCAGAAGGTTGTTGAACATCCGTATTTTTTTTACACAGATTGCTCGGATACCCCTTTCGGATACCAAACATATGGATTTTCTCCGCGGTCTCTTTCCGGATTATAGGTGACAGCTTCGAATCCTTGCCTCTCCCAGAAATCATCAGATCCGGTTCGTCCGTTTGTTTTGATTGGGAGCTCAAATTGTTTGGCAAAATTCACAAGAGCACTTCCATAATTCTTTCCTCGATAGTCAGTCAACACTTCCAATTTCCATAATTCCAGATAATCCTGCGGCGGGTCGAAGTAACGATCGAATTTCGCGCTGATCCGGTATAAGCTCATTCTTGCGACTAGTTTGTCACCGTAATATATACCGTAAAACGGTGATTCGCTGTTATTTTCAATCATGTTTGCCTGGAAGTCTTCAAACATGGAAAGTTCTTGAATGCCGTACTCTCGAAACTTCTTAAATTCCTCCAATGTTTTATAATTAATGAGCAGTCTTTGAATAATAGGTTGATTCATTTACAACTTCCCCCTCCAAAACATCTTTTCTTATATTATAATATACTTGAGTGGCATTTTCCCAATGCAAAGAGGAATTTTCCTAAACAATGTCGAAAGAATCGTATGGATATCTGGAAAAGGATATCCGGAACGGAGGGATGAAACTGAAGAAAGTATTAATTGCCAACCGGGGGGAAATTGCAAGGCGGATATTGCAAACTTGTGATAAACTAGGTTTGGAGTCTGTTGTTGTTTATTCTGATGCCGATAAGGACCTGCCTTATGTGAAAGAGGCGACAATGTCTCATTCAATCGGGGAGCCTCCGGCTGCAAAATCCTATTTAAACCAGGAGAAAATACTTGAGGTTGCGAAGAAGGAGCAAGTCGATGCGATCCATCCAGGATACGGATTTCTTTCCGAAAACGCCGGATTTGTCCGCCGTGTAAAGGAAGAAGGATTCACATTTATTGGACCAAGTGCGGATGTGGTGGATATCATGGGCGATAAAGTCCGTGCACGGCAAACGATGCAGGCAGCTGGTGTTCCGGTAGTACCTGGAAGTGAAGGAGCCATTCATGATATCGAAGAAGCAGTTTCCATTGCTGCGGAGATTGGTTATCCTGTAATGCTGAAAGCGAGTGCTGGTGGCGGTGGAATCGGGATGCAACGTTGCTCTTCGGAGGATGAACTTCGGAAGGCCTTCACATCCAATCAAAATCGCGCGAAAGCTTATTTTGGCAGCGCTGACATGTTTCTCGAAAAGATGGTCGAAAACGGCAGACATATCGAGGTCCAGGTTTTCGGAGATGCCCATGGCAATGCGGTGCATTTGTTTGAGAGAGACTGTTCGGTCCAGCGACGTAACCAGAAAGTGATTGAGGAATCGCCTTCACCTTTTCTGTCAGAATCAGGAAAAGGCAAAATGTATGACGCTGCTGTCAGGGCAGTGAAACATGTAGGCTATGAGAACGCGGGAACGATCGAGTTCATTGTGGATGAAGAGGAAAATTATTATTTCCTTGAGATGAATACGAGGCTTCAGGTGGAGCATCCTGTCACGGAATTGATCACTGGACTGGATCTTGTGGAATGGCAAATCAAAGTCGCTGATGGAAAAGGATTGCCACTCACCCAGGAAGAGATCAGGAGACATGGACATGCAATGGAGTTTCGGCTGTATGCCGAAGATCCGGAGAAATTCCTGCCTTCACCGGGGACCATCGATCAGTTTACTTATCAAGACTCCGAGGGGGTACGGGTTGATACCGGTGTGCAAAGCGGAACGGCGGTTACCCCGTATTACGATCCAATGATTGCGAAAGTGATTGTAAGCGGTTCCGAAAGATCGGATACCCTTCAGAAGGCAAAACAATTTTTCGATGGATTGACTTTAACAGGCATTAAGAACAACGCCCCGTTATTTATGAAAATATTGGATGATAAGGATTTTATAGCGGGTCAATATACTACCAAATTTCTGCAGAGGTGATGGAAATGAAGGAAATTAAAGCATCGATGGCCGGCACGGTATTGAACGTGCTCGTTGCAAATGGAGACAATGTTTCAGAGGGACAAGAGCTTGTGATGTTGGAGTCGATGAAGATGGAGATTCCGATTGAAAGCGAAGGAGAAGGAGAAGTCGAAGAAGTTAAAGTTAATGACGGAGATTTCGTCAATGAAGGCGACGTTCTTGTGGTATTAAAATAAATGAGATTGCCTTTTTGTTTGAGTTTCTGATTCTGAGTGAGCGCTCAGTCTGAATTGCGATGGTTTGAGCTGCTCCTGGAATACGGGTTGGTGAGGGCAGTTTCAGTGTAGCGAGACAATAAAGAAGAGGAGGCCGATTCATGGGAACCGATTTGGAGAAACAACTGCAGGAGGCGACAGAGAAAGTTCATGCCGGGGGAGCGGAGAAATATCACGAGAAGTTGAAGCAGCAGAATAAAATGT
>DASTWO010000141.1:0-5037 GCA_035776675.1 Caryophanales bacterium | reverse complement strand
TTCATCCTTCGCATTCCCCATCGCCACACCCGTTCCGACGTAATGAAGCATCTGGATATCATTTAACCCGTCTCCAAATGCATAAGCATCTTCACGCTTAATGTCAAAATGCCGTAAGAGCTGCTCGATCCCTTTTGCCTTCGAACCGCCTTCAGGCACTACATCTAATGAGAAATCATGCCAGCGGATGAACTCGATGCCTTTCCTGTTTGCATCATACAAAGCTTCATCACGGTCCTGGCAAAATAACAAGGCTTGAAAAATATCCTGGCCATGATAGAAATCTTTATCCACCGATGGATAAGGAAATTGCAAATCCCCGATACTTTGTTCAATATATTCATGATCCGCTTGATTCGCCTTCATCTCGACATGATTGAGAAAGACCATTGGATGGCCATTTGCGTCCGCCGCTAAATCCAACTCTTTTAATGCTTCGTAATTAAGCGGATTCTTATAAACGACATCAGTCCCTGACACGACATATTGGCCGTTAAAACTAACGAACGAGTCTACTCCCAGCTCCCGCTGAAAATCGGCAAACATAAATGGCGCCCTTCCGGTGGCGATCGCAACCACAACACCTTCATCTTTCAAACGATGGACAGCCTCTTTGGCTGAAGGCACAATCCGTTTATTATGATCCAGCAATGTTCCGTCCAGATCGAAAAAAACCATCTTTCTCCCCATCATTGCTCCCCCTTTATTTGGCAACAGTCGCCCTCTCTTCTGTCTCCGCTGCCGAATGTCGCTGTTTTTTCTTTCTGCCGGATAAATAAACACCGCCGAATATAAATAATAACCCGAAAATCAAGTGCGCGGATAACGGCTCCTCAAGAATCAGCCATCCCCAAAACATCGCGGAAATCGGAACAAGATAGGTGACGAACGAGGCAAATTCCGGCCCGCCGTTTTGAATCATGTAGAAATTTAACAAGTAGGCAATTCCCGATCCGAATACACCAAGTACAATGATGGCCATAAGCGGTTCCCAGGAAGTAAAGATTTCAACAGGAAACCCACTCGCCGAAATAGAGAATATGCCGGTTACCACATAGCCAACCGTCAAGGTACCCGCAGCAATGATCAAGACCGGTACCTCGCCTAGAAATCGTTTGACAAACTGATTTGAAAATCCGTAACAAAGCGGCGCGAGAATCATGGTTCCGACCCCTATGAAATTTTCGCTTAGAAAACCACTGATATCAAAATCCATTAAAATCAAAATCCCGATAAATCCAATGAAAATTCCGATCCATTGTCTCTTCGACAAGAATACGGAAAACAACGCAAATCCCATGAGACTCGTCCAAATCGGAGTGGTTGCATTCAAGACTGCGGCCGTGCTGCTTTTGATTGTCGTTTCACTGAGCGCAATAAGCGTCCATGGAATGGCAGCATTCAAAACGCCAGCCAACACCAGAGCCCGCCACGGCAAATTCCTCCACGTTTCTTTCGTTGTTTTCATTAATAAAATCACATACAGCGGAATCGCTCCAAGCAAGCAACGCAAGAAAACAATTTCCCAAGGTTCCGTATAAGAAATAAGAACTTTAATAAATAAAAAAGACGTACCCCAAATCAAGCTAAGGCTAATCAATGCTGCATACAGCCTCATGCCCACCCCTTCTTTCACTTACAAAATATCGAGCCCTCAAATGAGCTGTGACATGCACTACAGCAAAACCGTCTCCCATTCCTGAGCTACCCGCTCATTATAACAGGGCGCCGTTTCATTTTGCTATTGTTTGGTTTTGAAATGGAATGGATTCCCTCGCAAACTAATGTCCCATTAAGCGAATACTACCTTACAAATCATTAGTCCGAAAAATACATTGGAGGGATCCATAATGTTGAAAAGAGTGAAAGATAAATTGGTCAAACGCTGGCGTGATCTCTTGGCCCAAAACCGGATCGCTGAATTTTAGGAAGCCCTTTGACCGGCTTTTTTGCCCGGGATAGAAGGATTTTGGTCAATCATTCCAACAAAAACATGAAAAACAATTCATTTTCCTTTATAATAAGAGATAGATCGCATTGTCCGGTTGCCCACAAGGGAAGTGGGTTATTTCTATAAAACAGGTTCGGCTTGAAACGGGACACGTATGTCAGCCGAGCATCATAAGCCGTGGATTCAAGAATTAAGAACGGGAGAGATATGTCTAGATGATTTTCAAAGTGTATTATCAGCCAGAATGGGAGGTCCCTCCAATGAGGGAACGTACTGAAAGTACAATGGTCGAAGCGGATACAGTACGAGAAGTCCGGCAGAAGTTGGCCGGTCGTAATTACAATATTGAACTCGTACAAGAAATGAGTGAAGCTCATTTGTCGTACGAGAAACAGTCAGATCAATTTGAAGTGGAGAGATGATGTTGAAGTCAGTAAAAAACCATCAAACCTCGATTTTTGCCCTGGGAGGGCTCGGGGAGATCGGGAAAAACACGTACGGCATCCAATTCCAAGATGAAATTATTCTTGTCGATGCCGGAATTAAATTCCCTGAAGACGAACTACTCGGGATCGATTATGTTATTCCCGATTACACCTATTTAGAGAAGAACAAAGACAAAATCAAAGGATTATTCCTTACACATGGACACGAAGACCACATAGGCGGTATTCCGTACTTGTTGCGTGCTGTGAACATACCGATATATGGCGGTAAATTGGCTCTCGGCTTACTGCGCAACAAACTGGAAGAACATAAGCTGTTGAGAAGAACTGAACTGCATGAAATTCACGAAGACGAAGTTGTGAAATTCAACAAAACGGCGGTATCGTTTTTCCGCACAACACACAGTATTCCTGATTCCTACGGAATTGTTGTAAAGACACCGCCTGGAAACATTGTGCACACTGGAGATTTCAAGTTTGATTTCACACCGGTCGGGGAACCGGCAAACTTGACAAAAATGGCCGAAATCGGAAAAGAAGGCGTACTGTGCCTTCTCTCTGACAGCACAAATGCCGAAGTCCCGGATTTCACAATATCGGAGAGTAAAGTCGGCGAGAATATTGCTGACATCTTCCGGAAAGTAAACGGGCGAATCATCTTTGCGACTTTCGCGTCCAATATTCACAGGCTTCAACAAGTTGTTGAAGCCGCGGTTCAAAACCATCGCAAAGTCGCCGTATTCGGCCGAAGTATGGAAGCGTCGATCACAATCGGACAGGAATTGGGCTATATCCGCGCCCCAAAGAATACGTTTATCGATGCGAATCAATTGAATAAATTGCCGGCGGATCAAGTTACGATTCTGTGCACCGGCAGCCAGGGTGAACCGATGGCGGCCTTGTCCCGTATCGCCAACGGTACCCATCGCCAAATCCAGATCATTCCTGATGACACTGTCGTCTTTTCGTCATCAGCCATTCCCGGAAATGCGGTCAGTATTAACAAGACAGTCAACCAATTGTCACGGGCTGGAGCGGATGTCATTCAAAGTTCATTGGATGATATTCACACATCAGGACACGGCGGTCAGGAAGAACAGAAACTTATGCTCAGGCTGATTCAGCCGAAATACTTCATGCCGATCCACGGCGAATACCGTATGCTGAAGACGCATACGAAACTGGCGAAAGATTGCGGGATCCCAGAAGACCATAGCTTTATTATGGACAACGGGGACGTACTCGCTCTTGACCAGAACGAAGCATCTATAGTCGGAAAAGTCCCGTCCGGCTCCGTTTATGTCGATGGCAGCGGCATTGGCGACATAGGCAACATTGTGTTGCGCGATCGAAGAATTCTTTCTGAAGAAGGACTTGTTGTGGTTGTCGTCAGTATCAACATGAAGGAACATAGGATTCTCGCGGGACCCGATATCATCTCAAGAGGTTTCGTCTATATGAGGGAATCCGGCGATTTGATAAATGATGCTCAGAAATTATTGTCCAAGCATCTAGGAACCGTAATGGATCGGAAAACGACGCAATGGTCAGAGATCAAGACCGAAATTTCCGATACGCTTGCACCGCTCCTTTATGAGAAAACCAAGCGGCGCCCAATGATTCTGCCAATCATTATGGAAGTGTAAAGTAGAAATAAGACATCCCGGAGATGCGAAAAGCCATCGCCTGCAACCTACGCAGGCGGTGGCTTTATTTATGCAAATAATATTTCGATTATCGAAAGGAATTCCAGGAGAAAACGAGAATATCTATATTAGAGAATGGCCAAAAATACATAGGAGAAACGAGGTTTAACAGTGGTACAACAACTCTTAAATGAGAACGTCATGAAAATCATCGATCAATTTAAAGAACTGGATGAGAAAGTCTCCCACTACACTGACATTCTAAGTTTAGTGAATTGGGACGCGCGGACAGGCGCCCCGCAAAAAGGACGTTCGATTTTCGCCAAAGCAAAAGGCACCTTATCTACCGAAATGTTTCAACTTTCCGTATCCGATGAAATGGGAGAGTATTTAAAGACCTTATCTGACCCTGAAGTTTATGGACAATTAGATGAAGTAACCCGTTCAAGTGTCAGAGTTCGCCAACACGCTTACGATAAATCCAAGAACATCCCTTCTAAGGTTCATAATGAGTATGTTGTACTGGCTTCAAATGCAAATGATGCCTGGGAGGAAGCGCGAGCCAACAATAACTTCGATCATTTTCGCCCCTACTTGGAAAAAATGGTCGATTTAAAGAAAAGGTTTGCCGAATATTACGGTTATGAAAGCCATCCCTATAACGCCCTGCTGGATGACTTCGAACCAGGTTTCACCATTGACAGACTTGATCCTCTATTTGCTGACTTGCGACAAAACAGCCTCAGCCTGCTTCAACGTATTCAGAATGCGAAAAGCCAGCCTCGCAAAGATATGTTCGAACAGGAATTTGACATTGAAACACAGAAGAAATTCGCTCACTTCATCATTCCAAAGTTAGGTTATGACTTAAAGGCAGGCCGATTGGACGAAACCACTCACCCGTTTGCAACCGGCCTTAATACCGGGGATGTCAGAATAACTAACCGTTACGACTTGAATAACGTCAGAATGGCCATTTTCGGGACAATACATG
>DASTWO010000140.1:0-19869 GCA_035776675.1 Caryophanales bacterium | reverse complement strand
AATTGGCATCCATTGGGACGGCCAATATGGATATGCGGAGCTTCCACCTGAATTTTGAAGTAAATGCTTTTCTCTATCGGACCGAAAGTACAAATGAGTTGGTGCAGGATTTCGAAGAGGATTTTCGACACTCGGAACAATTGATGTTTGACAGTTTCCGAAGACGCCCGATCTTGTCGCGTGTAGTTGAATCCACTTCCAGGTTGTTGTCGCCGTTACTTTAATATGGTAAAATTTCTGATAAGCAGGGGTTCGTTTTCCACTTGCCCCTGCATTTTGTTTCTTCGCAATCCCTTTCCCGCAATAACTCGTCTTTCCCTATTTTATGTTTGAATTTCATTCCAGATTGGATGTGATGTGTTTGCTCGTGGCAAAACGACAAGATGAAACGCTTTTTTCTCTCTTGGACAGGCGGGGGAAAAGTGAGTTGCTCGCCCTCAGGAGGCGCGAATCCTTTTATTGTCCGGTTTGTAACGGAAATGTTCAGATGCGACTGGGAAGCAAGAGAATTTGGCATTTCGCTCACTTGAAAGGCCATGATTGTACGTTTGAGACGGAGGCTGAGTCCGCTTACCATTTAAACGGTAAGAAATGGCTTTATGAATGGCTTTCGGTTCAAGAAATTAAGGCGAAATTGGAACCGTATCTTCCTCTTCTGAAACAGCGCCCCGATCTGTTAGCTCGTCTCCATTCCAATGACATTCCCCTTGAATTTCAATGCTCCAGTATGGATCCTTTGTTATTAGTCAAACGAACAGAATCTTTCCAGAAAGCCGGCATGGACCCGATCTGGATTCTTGGAGGCAACCGATTGAAGCGTACGGGAATGAATATCTTTCAAATTCCCCAAATGGATTGGCTCACTCTGAGAAAAGCTTCGATGGCGGGGCCCAATGTTTTTTTATTGTATTTCTGTCCGGAAACCAAACAATTTGCTGTTCTCTCAAATATCATTCCTTACAATGCTTCTAAGGTGTTTGCTTCCATTCATTATCTGCCGATCTCTTCTTTTTCCATTCATGATCTTTATCGAATTTCCCAACCTCGCTCTTTCAAACCTCCCGCCTTCTGGTTGAAGGTGAAAGAACGATGGCGCTTAAACGCTTTTCGCTCCAGAACCCGTTCCCACCTTTACGTCCGAAATTTGTTTGGGCATCTTTCCTTGATTCCTCCGGCAGCAGGTTTGCCGACTCCCCATCTTTTCCTCATTGAAACTCCTGTCTTTCTATGGCAAAGTTGGCTGTTTCATCGTTTTTACCTTGAGTGGCCAGCGGGAAAGAAGATTTCCCTAGCCCATATCAAGAGTGCCTTTCGAAGTCTCGTCCTCCAAGGGATTTTCCAAGTGCGTCATTTGCCTCTGATTTCTATTAGCGATGAAACCCCAGCCCTCCTGGAATATCTCTGTTGTCTTGAGCGTTTTGGGTATCTGCGGCGTATTGGAGAAAACGCTTTTGTTAAGGTTCCGGACTCTTTCCGTCAAGTTTCAACAGTTGAAGAAATTTCCCGCCGGGATTACG
Organism: Caryophanales bacterium; assembly: GCA_035776675.1. Taxonomy (GTDB): domain Bacteria; phylum Bacillota; class Bacilli; order Bacillales; family DASSOY01; genus DASSOY01. Next base: position 18,352 of record DASTWO010000140.1, on the reverse strand, counting down.
AGTATTTTGAAAAGATTGATGGAATATTTTAAGATAGAGAGTGAAGTGTCCTCGGATGGACTTTGAAATCGGAAGATGTCATTTCTTGGATCTTCAATCCAACCCAAACAGCTTGATCATTAAAAATAAGAAAAAGGCGGTGCTGTATGGCTGAACAGACGAAATCTTTGCCGAAACGAAGTGAAATTCCGGCGGAGGAAAAGTGGAATCTGGAAGCAATCTTCGCGACAGATGAGGATTGGGAGAATTCCTTTCAGGAAGTGAAAGATTTGTTGCCGAAGATGGCGGAGTATCAGGGAAAGCTCGGTGAATCAGCCGAGACATTAAATGAAGCGTTACAATTGGAAGATGAGATCACTCAGAAACTTGGTAAGTTGTTTGCTTACGCTCATATGAGATCTGATGAGGACACAGGCAACTCCCATTATCAAGGATTAAATGACAGAGCATCCGGTTTGGCGGCTCGCGTAAGTAATGCCCTTTCATTTGTCGTTCCGGAGATCTTGTCGATGGATGAGGAGAAACTAAACGGGTTTATCGAAAAGAATGAAGATCTTCAGTTGTATCGTTTCGCCCTCGAGCAAATTAATCATAAGCGGGATCATATTCTTCCGGCGGAACAGGAAAGTATTCTGGCGCAGGTAGGTGAGTTAACCGATAGTCCCGGTAATACGTTCGGCATGTTGAATAATGCGGACATGGAGTTCCCGAGCATTAAAGACGAAGAAGGGAACGAGGTGGATGTTACCCACGGACGCTATATTCGTTTCCTTGAAAGCGACGATCCGCGTGTCCGTCGTGATGCATTTAAGGCGATGTACGATACATATGGACATTATCGGAACACATTCGCCAGTACACTCAGCGGAGCGGTGAAAAGCCATAACTTTTACGCAACGGTTCGTCACTACGACTCAGCTCGCCAGGCTGCACTAGACGCTAATCATATTCCTGAAAGTGTATATGATAATCTGGTCGATACGGTACATAAACATTTACCGTTGCTTCATCGTTATGTGCGGCTCAGGAAAAAAGTCCTTGGCCTGGATGACCTTCATACTTATGATTTGTATACGCCGCTTGTGAAAGATGTTGAGATGAAATATACGTTTGATGAGGCGAAGGAAACAGTGCTGAAAGGGCTAGAACCCCTCGGACAAGATTATATGAACGTGATCAAGGAAGGTTATGAAAATCGTTGGATTGACGTTCGTGAGAATAAAGGGAAGCGAAGCGGCGCTTATTCATCCGGTGCTTACGGGACTATGCCATATGTTTTGTTAAATTGGCAGGGGAATGTGAACAGCCTGTTCACTCTCGCTCATGAACTCGGGCATTCCGCACATAGCTATTACACAAGAAAATATCAGCCGTATCCATATGGGGATTACTCCATTTTCGTTGCGGAAGTGGCCTCAACCTGTAATGAATCGTTACTGAATCAGCATTTACTGGATGTCATTGATGATAAGAATGAACGTTTGTATTTGTTGAATCATATGTTAGAAGGAATTCGGGGTACGGTGTTCCGCCAGACCATGTTTGCCGAATTTGAACAGATGATTCACGAAAAGGCGGCAGCTGGAGAAGCGTTGACCCCTGAGTTGATGACGAAACTGTATTATGACTTGAACGTGCAATATTTCGGGGAAGATTTAATTGTCGATGAGGACATTGGTCTCGAATGGGCGAGAATTCCTCATTTCTACATGAACTACTATGTGTATCAGTATGCTACAGGATTTAGTGCTGCAGCTTCACTATCCAAGCAAATATTGGAGGAAGGAAAGCCGGCTGTGGATCGTTATATTAACGGCTTTCTGAAAGCTGGGAGCTCGGATTATCCGATTGATGTACTGAAAAAAGCCGGTGTTGACATGACATCGCCAAAGCCGGTGGAAGACGCGCTGAGCATGTTTGAAGAGGTTCTGACAGAGATGGAAGAGCTTCTGTAGAAAAATAGAGAAAAGAAGGGGAAGGTCACCGGGAACTTCGGTGGCCTTCTTTGCGGTTTCTGCGATGGCTGAAGCAATGTAAGGTGAAGAAGATCGAGATGAAGAAGAGGGGGGCAGAAGTCCACAATGGTTCCAGGTGCATTAAGCCAAGCATGAAATAGGTGAAGCTGACAAGGCACAGCAACAGACCAGTGATGAAAAGCACTTTGTACATGATGCAACCCTCCCTGATTCTATGCTATGAAGGGAGGGTTGCAGGCATGCCTTTACGATTGTTTTTCAGATGGATGTTGTGCTTCTGCTATTGGTCCACGATATTGCCAAAAGGTGCCTGATTTCACGGGAATCCGTTCCACTTGTTGTTTCAGAACAAGTTTTTTCATATGGCGTTCTACTTCCTCACAGCTGAGGTTATAGACGACAGCGATCTCCTTTGTGGCCACAAACGGGTATTTCTTCAGAAACTCCTCAATCGCCGGGGGCTCGGCCGTTTGCGGTTGCCGGCCAAGCATTTCGCAAATAACTTGTTCATAAGCCTCATATGGGAAATTCCCACTGATTTTGATGCCTTCTTCATCAGCGTTGGCATTCAGAAATACCAGAGTGGGCAAATGGTCGACTTCCATTTCGGAGGTCGTTTTCATATCGCATTGAAAAGCTCTGACAGCGCCTTTGGCGTGAATATCGTGTTGAAATTCATTCAGGTCTAGTTCAGAATCCGCGGCACATCGTAGTAACACTTTTTCGTCTGAAATGTTTTGTTTTTTCAAAAAAAACGCCTCACGAAGTTTACGTAGAAAACGCAAACCCGCCTGTTTTCCTTGTAATTCCGCAGCTTTCACTCCGATGGAAGCGGCATAAGAAGATGAAATCGGATTCTCCAACCAGATATCACCGTTACATGGCATTCCGTAGCGACGGGAAATTTGATCCCAGCGGTCAGCCCGATCCTGAGCGGATTTCTGTTCGCTTTTCTTTTTTTCACAGTTATTTAGTGTATTCAGTCTTCCTCCGATTATATAGCGTAATTTAAAATATTGTCCGTATTCAATGGTGAGTTTCTTGATAATCGGCTCAAGTCCCCAGCACATGGGACATGCAGGATCAATAAATGCATATATTTCAATCGGCTTGTGCCGTGGCCCCTGCTGGGAAATTGGTGAGGAAGAATAAGCTTTGCATTCACCTGACGCACCGTCGCAATAAGATCCGGTCCCATAAAGCGTCATGTTTATTCCCCCTTCGTGCTATGTTCCTCTCTTTGATTCATCATATTCTGTGCAATAACGGTTAGACGATTAAAGATGGCTTCACGCCACGGTTCTTCTAAACGAATTTCATCCATAGCCGCGCTCATGCAGGAAAGCCATGCTGAAGCGCGTGTAGGCGTAATCGGGAAACGCATGTGGCGTGCCCTAAGCATGGGATGACCGTGCTCTTCAAGGTAAAGAGGCGGTCCGCCCAATAATTGGGTCAAGAATTGTTTCTGTTTACGAGCGGTTTCGGTTAAATCTTCCGGGAAAATCGGATATAAGTCCGGGTGCCGGGCCACCCTTTTATAGAAAGCTTCCACTAATTTGTCAATGGTCTCAAATCCACCTATTGCCTTGTACGGGTTCAACTGTTCTTTCTCTTTCATGGAGCGTTCTCCTTATTACTTCCAATGTATTTTTTATTGTAGCAGGGAGGGAGTTAGACAGCAAATGATACGTTTGGGATTAGCCTATTTACAGAGGATCTACGGTTGGGTTTACCTCCCCTGCGACCAAGCCGGGAACATCTGCTACATGAATGACTGTGGGCGCGGGAGCAAGCTCTTTTATAAGCCGTACAGCAACTTATACGGCTTAGGCTTGCTTGTAGCACACAACAAAGCCCCCTTCGAATAGACGATGTTACGGAGGAGCCGAGAACAATACTTCCTGAACAATCAGTGGGCGACGGAGTAGGGTGGTGGTTAGACAGCAAATGATACGTTTGGGATTAACCTATTTACAGAGGATCTATGGTTTGGTTTACCCGCCCTGCGACCAAGCCGGGAACATCCGCTACTTGAATGACTGTGGGCGCGGGAGCAAGCTCTATGTGGAAAGGAGGATGGAAGAAACAAATAAAACACCTCTCCAATGAGAGAGGTGCTAAACAGAAGTGTATGTATCCAGGACACGATGGACGTAATGTTGTGTTTCTTCGAATGGAGGAATGCCGCCGTATTTGTCGACATTCCCGGGACCAGCGTTGTATGCCGCGAGGGCAAGAGCTTTGTTCCCGTTATATCGCTCGAGCATTAACTTTAAATATTTCGTTCCGCCTTGAATGTTTTCCCAAGGGTCAAACGGATTTTCTACTCCAAGTCCACGGGCGGTTGCCGGCATGAGTTGCATAAGGCCGAGCGCTCCGGCCGAGCTTCGGCTCTCTGGATTGAAATTCGACTCATGGCGAATAACCGAACGGATCAATTCAGGATCAACTCCGTACTGCTCGGCCGCCTGTTGAATCAAATGGCCGAACTTGCCGTTGGGCTTATCATTTGAGAAGGTGTCGGTAATCATATCGTTTCGTATTGAAAAGGAAGCTTTCGTTCTTGGGGTAGTTTCCTCTTTGACTGGCCTCGAAGAAACCAACTCTTGTAATTGGCTTTCCAGGATCTCACCGAAATTCAGATGAGGAAACGGTTGGGTTGTTGCCTGATTCCCGGCAGGACGAAACTGTTGCAACGCTCGCAGTTCCAATAAAGTTTGATATAATCGAATATCCATAAAAAAATCTTCTCCGTTTCACAGGTGGGAAATTAGAAATGAGAGATTTCAATCACGCCTGATTTTGTCATCTGCATTTCCGTTATTATGATACAAGATTTTCTTCAGTTTACCAGGATATTCCGAGAAGAGCAATCCTATTTTTTCCTGAAAAAGCGTCGAATTTTATTTTCGGTTTCCCTCTCTGGAATATTAAGAGTGGCCAGAAGCTCATGAAAAGTCTCTTCCCCACGGTTTTTCTCAGTGCTTTCATACTCCAGTTCATAATCTTCCGTCCCTGAATAGAAGCTATGATCAAGAACTACGAGACCGTTCTTGAAGGAAACCTCCGCTCTATCAGTTGATAAGGTTCCCAATGGGTTCAGGTCCGCGACCGAAACCTTTATTTTATGTAAAACATCGACAACTTCACCGTCAGGCAGGTGCGCTCCTGCCATTATGGCAGCGGTGTCTTGTTCATCAAGCGGCTGATGGATTTCCAGCAGTCCATCCGGATGCGGTTGCTTCAACGTCAACGTATGGGTATTGTTTTTCTCACGAATTCGTAAAGCACACCCTTGATTTTTAAGCATAAAATCTGCGGTGTCAAAATAATGATTATGCTGGACTTTGAAATCCGTCTTTTTGACGTTGAAATGGTTACAGAGTTGATCGAACTCCGTTTTGCTAAGTAAATTTTTGAATTCAATTTCGATTTCCCGGCTCATTAGAACATTCCTTTCTATCATTCATCATATCAAATTTTGCACAAGTCCGGTATCGACAAGGGCGTAACTTATTAACGGAGTCCACATTATGATAAACTAGAGAAAGATCAGCCGTTTCCTGTAAAATAAGGTGGGGAACAGGCTATTAAGTCGGATAGGGCCCATTAAATTTCAGGGACATACGGATGGAGGTTGTCCCTTCGGGGGAATGATAAATGGATTGGAATATGTTCTTGGCGCCTTACGAACAGGCCGTCGATGAACTGAAAATCAAACTCAAAGGCTTCCGCGACCAATATGACCTTTACTCCGACCATTCACCGATCGAGTTTGTTACCGGACGTGTGAAACCGGTAGCCAGCATTATGGATAAAGCGAAACGGAAGGGGTCGGCACCTGAAGATTTGGAGAAGGAAATTCAGGATATTGCCGGGTTGCGGGTTATGTGCCAGTTTGTCGATGACATTGAAGCGGTCATTGAGTTGATTCGCAATCGCAGCGATTTCACGGTTGTTGAAGAACGGGATTATGTGGCGGAGAAGAAGGAGAGTGGTTATCGCTCTTATCACTTTGTGATCCGTTATCCCGTTGAAATGATCGACGGTGTGAAGAATATCCTGGTCGAGATCCAGGTAAGGACACTGGCGATGAATTTCTGGGCGACCATTGAGCATTCGTTAAATTATAAGTATGAGGGACGCATTCCGGAAAACGTTCAGCAACGTCTCCAACGCGCAGCGGAAGCGGCATTTCGGCTGGATGAAGAGATGTCGAAGATTCGAGATGAAGTCAGAGAGGCACAGAAAGTGTTTCAGCGGAAAAAGGATCAGAAGCATAAGCGAAATTGAGGGGATAGTCATGAAATTTGCGATACAGGTGAAAGGCGACGAAACGTCGAATAAAATAAAAACGAAAATTTACCGCTACTTGACGGAATTCGAAATGATTTATGATGAAGATGAACCGGACGTGGTGATTTCGGTTGGTGGTGACGGGACGTTGCTGCATGCGTTCCATCGGTACAAAAATCGCTTGGAAAAGACGGCTTTTGTCGGCGTACATACAGGGCATCTTGGATTTTATGCGGATTGGATGCCTGAAGAGCTTGAGAAACTTGTCATTCATATTGCCAAAACCCCGTTCCAAGTCGTAGATTACCCCTTGCTTGAGGTGACGGTGCGATATATAGACGGGGCTCAAGAAAATCGATACCTTGCGATGAATGAATGTACGGTGAAAGCCTCGGAAGGTTCCTTGGAGATGGAAGTTGAAATTAAAGGGGAACCGTTTGAAACCTTCCGCGGAGACGGACTATGCCTGTCGACACCTTCAGGAAGTACAGCCTATAATAAGGCGCTCGGTGGAGCCATCATCCATCCGTCGTTGGCTTCAATCCAGTTGTCGGAAATGGCTTCGATCAACAATCGGGTTTTCCGAACAGTAGGCTCCCCGCTTGTCTTGCCTCAGCACCATACTTGCATGCTTAAACCAGTCAATGACGTGGACTTTCACATTACGATCGATCACCTTTTCTTGCTTCACGAAAAGGTGAAATCCATCCAGTGTCGTGTGGCCCGGGAAAAGGTCCGTTTCGCGCGGTTTCGTCCGTTTCCTTTCTGGAAGCGTGTGAAAGAATCGTTCATAACCGATTAGAACATCAAGAAACGACGGGGACAGAACCCCGCCGTTTCTTTTTCGATAACATTCATCTTTATTCAAACATATAGGTGCGTCTCCGCGAGTGCACATTCAAGACGATTCCTACAGCGATCATGCAAGTTAACAATGAACTGCCTCCGTAGCTAATAAAGGGCAACGGAATACCGGTGATCGGCAACACTTGAATGGTCATGCCGATATTCTGGAAAATTTGAAAGGTGAACATCCCGATTACGCCGGCACACAGGAAGCTGCCGAAACGGTCGTGCGTTTCCAAAGCGGCATGGATGATCCTGTAGATGAGCAGGAAATATAATGAAATCACAAGACTGGCGCCAAGGAACCCAAATTGCATTGCAATAAGTGCAAATATAAAATCTGTCCATGAATAAGGGACATAAACACCACCGTCTTGAAAACCCACTCCGTATAATTGTCCTGAGCCAATTGCATTCATTGATTGCAACAACTGGTAGGCATCTCCGCTTGAGGGGTCTTCATACGGATAGAGCCAAGAATATATTCGGTTCATTTGATAATCCTTAATAAGTGCATGTTCAGGAAAATAAACATACAACATAATATTGATTCCAAGAATCAGGATGCAGATTAACGCAACTGTAAGTAAAATGCGCCAACGAATACCGGAAATCAACAACAAGCTTAACATAATAGCCGCAAGGATCGCCGCTGTACCAAGATCCGGTTGTACAGCTACAAGACCAATCGGAATGATGGAAAAACCAACAATCTTGCCGAGTAAAATCATATCGTCTTGAATTGTCTTTTCCAGATGTGTTTCGTGATGCTTCATAGTGACATGGCCAAGAAGCACAATTAGAAAGATTTTCATAAACTCAGATGGTTGTAATGTACCAAACTTTGGGATGTTGAACCAACTGGTGGCGCCGTTATTCGTTACTATAAAACAACCATCGTCACAGCTGGGCAAGATCCCTATACTTGGATTTCCCAGAAACATAATGAAAAGAAGGAGAGCCCCAAATCCATATAAATACCAGGCAATGTGGCGAAACCGATCGAAATCAACCAGCATAATGAGGGCAATAGCAATCCCGCCCAATACATACCAGACAAATTGTTTCAAAACCAAGTTTCCTAAATAGCCCGGTATAGGAGCGGAGTAGATAGAAACCAGGCTGATACATAGGAATAGAAAGATTATAAATAATAAGGTATAGTCAAGTTGTTGTAACGTTGAATTGTTATCTTTATCCACTGTTATCACCTTCAAAGAAAGCTGCTTGCTTCAAGCTCAATTATGTTTTGTACAGGAAACGACAAATTTCGGTTTTACTTCAAACCATCACTATCTTATCATATCGAATGGTATTCCAAGAATAAAAAAATGAAATTTATGAGAAGCCTTTTTTTCATGGTAATCGTTAGACGAGGAAATCTGCATTTTTGTTCTCACTAAATAAGGGAAAGAGTGAAGAGGAGAGGGGGAGAAATATGCAGAACGGTATTGAAAATAAGAATGAGTTATATGAACGTTTAAATGAAGCCGCGAAAAATGATGACATTGATGCGTTTCGCGATTTGTTCAATGAGATGCACCCCTATGAACAGGCACAATATTTCTTTGGGCAAGAACGTGAACTCCGCATGCAGCTTTACACCTATTTGTCACCGGAAGAAATGGCGGATTTGTTCGAAAATGTGGAAGATGAAGATCAGGAAACCTACATATCCGAGATGGAGCCGAATTATGCCGCCCAAATGTTGTCGGAAATGTATGCCGATGACGCTGTCGATGTGTTAAATGAATTGGAAGCCGATCAGGTCGCAAGTTATTTGACATTAATGGAGGATGAATCTTCAGCGGAGATTCGGGAGCTCCTTCATTATGAAGAAGAAACCGCGGGCAGCATCATGACAACCGAATTTGTCGCGATTCGGGAATATGAGACTGTTGCGGAAGCGATGAACATATTGAAGAAAGAGGCGCCTGAGGCTGAAACGATTTACTATGTGTTCGTGATCGATGAAGAAAAAAGGTTGTCGGGGGTCGTTTCACTTCGTGATTTAATTATAGCCGAAGAGGATACGCTAATTAAGGAAATCCTGAATGAACGGGTTGTCTCGATTTCCGTAGGAGCCGATCAGGAAGAGGCGGCTAAGCTCATGAAGGATTATGATTTTCTCGCTCTCCCTGTTGTCGATTTCCAAAATCACTTGCTTGGGATCATCACAGTCGATGATATTGTTGATGTTATAGATGAAGAAGCTTCTGAAGACTATTCGAAGTTAGCGGCTGTCGCTGACGTCGAGGTGAATCGGAATCCTTTGATCTCCGCGAAGAAGCGTTTGCCGTGGCTTGTTATTTTATTGTTTCTGGGCATGTTGACAGCCACACTGATCGGGCGATTCGAAGATACGCTTAGCCAGGTTGCGATTCTGGCCGCATTTATTCCCGTGATTGCCGGTACTTCCGGGAACAGCGGAACCCAGGCATTGGCAGTGGTCGTCCGTGGCATTGCAACTGGAGATTATGATGATCTCAGCCGAAGGAAGCTGTTTTTTCAGGAGATGGGAACCGGCTTGATCACAGGGGTTGTTTGCGGTTTTATTTTATCAGCTATCGTTTACTTGTGGCAGGGACAATTATTCTTCGGCTTGATCGTCGGTTTTTCGTTAATGTGTTCGTTGTTTGTCGCGACTCTTGCCGGCGCTTTCGTTCCCTTGATTATGCATAAATTGAAAGTCGATCCCGCAGTGGCATCGGGGCCGTTTATCTCGACCATCAGCGATATCATTAGCATGTTGATCTACTTCAGTATCGCGTCGGCTTTCATGAGTTATTTGGTCTAAATGTTTTTCTTGACCCTGTGAAACGGATCGGGTAGAGTAAGGAAAGATTTTCTGGAATGGAGGTCATTTATGGAAGCGTCACAGGCATCGTTCGCCTCACTTGTTATTGTCGTTATCGCCGCTTTTCTGACACCGATTTTGTTGCATCGGTTTCGGCTTCGGTTCATTCCTGTCGTTGTCGGGGAGATTATTGCCGGGCTGATTATCGGCAAAACCGGATTTGACCTTGTCGAAAAAGATATGTGGATTCAGACTTTGTCAACGCTCGGTTTTATTTATTTGTTGTTTCTAAGCGGCGTTGAAATTGATTTCTCCGTGTTTGCGGGGAAGAAAGAAAAGAAGACTTTGCCAAACGGGAAGAAAGAACCGAATGGAATGGTCGTTGCGGTAACGATTTTTGTCATGATGATCGTACTTTCTTACCTGATTTCATTGGTGTTTGTTTGGGGCGGGCTCGTTGATAACGTATATCTGATGACGCTTGTGATTGCAACGATCTCACTTGGCATCGTTGTCCCTACAATCAAGGATATGGGCATTGTCAAAACGAGTATTGGTCAAATGATCTTGCTGATTACCGTTGTCGGCGATTTATTGACGATGATTTTGCTTGCTGTATTTGTTTCTCTTTTTTCCGAAGAGGGCAGTAGCACCTGGGTGCTATTGGTTTTGTTTGCCGCAGGCGTTCTGCTGTATTTTGTTGGAAAGCATTTTCGCCGTCAGTCTTTTGTGGAGACGATGTCCAAAGGGACCATTCATCTTGACACACGCGCGGTTTTCGCGCTCATCATTGTGCTTGTCGGTCTTTCGGAATCTCTTGGAGTCGAAATCATTCTTGGTTCATTCCTTGCCGGCGCGCTTGTGTCTTTGTTATCACCTGACCCGAAAATGGTGCAACGGCTTGATTCATTCGGTTATGGCTTTCTGATCCCGATTTTTTTCGTGATGGTCGGGGTGAAACTGGATTTGTGGGCGCTGTTTTCCGATCCAACCGTCCTGATTTTGATGCCAATGCTGTTCCTTGCATTCTTTGTAGCGAAAGTTGTCCCGACCTTATGGATCAAAAGATGGTACGGGTGGCGATCGGCCTTCAGCATCGGATTTCTTGTGTCAGCCAAACTGACCCTGGTTATCGCCGCTGTTCGAGTAGGGCAGGACATGAATTTGCTTGGCAACAACCTGGCGTCGGCTATTATACTGGTTGCTGTTATCAGTTGCATCATCGGCCCGATTTTGTTCAAAAATATGTTTTCACTTCCAGAGGAAGAGGCGGAGAAAAAGACTCGGATTGTCATTATTGGCGCCAATCAAATGACTTTGCCACTGTCTCTTGAACTGAATGGAGAGTCTTACGAGACGACTATTTATCATACCTTACAGGAAAAGATCGACCATCATCGCTCCAGAGCTTCTGCGTTTACTGTAAAAGAGCTGTCTGATTATGATGTAGAAACGTTGGAGAAGGCTGAAGCGTATGAAACCGATATTCTGGTAGCCATGACCGGGAAAGATGAAACAAATGCGAAGATCGCAGAATATGCGAAAGAGCATGTAGACGGCCGGGTTATCGCAAGAATTGAAACAGCGGATCTAAGCGAGGAGCTTCGCGGGAAAGACATAGAAGTGTTCTCTTCCTTCTTCTCGACGAAAGCGATATTAAAGGCGATGATTGAATCTCCGAGTGTGGTTGACATTCTGACGACTGAGGACAATGGGTTGTTTCAGCTTCGAATGCGAAACCATGAATTTGTCGGGATGCGGCTCAGGAACTTCCCTTATCTCGGTGATACTATAATCGTAAGGATTTTCAGAGACAACAATTCTCTTGTCCCCCATGGAGATACCGAGTTGCAGATGAATGACTGCCTTATCGTCACCGGATCGAAGGAACATGTGGAAAAAATGGAGGAAATGGTGAACGGTTAACGGAGTGGGTGATCCCTTGGTCCCAAACCAGGGGGTCTTTTTTTCATTGTCACTCATTGCAATTCCTCACAAGGCCAGGACATGTTATAATTGTGAACAAATCAACATAATGGAGGTTTCATTACATATGGGAATATCATTGGAAGGGCGTACTTATGTCGTCATGGGGGTAGCCAACAAACGAAGCATTGCATGGGGGATCTCACAGGCCCTAAGTAATGCGGGAGCAAGATTGATTTTCACATACGTCGGAGAGCGTTTTGAGAAAAATGTCCGGAAACTGGCGGATGAATTGGACCGTGATGATTCATTGTTCTTTCCGTGCGATGTCACGAGTGATGAAGAAATCGATAAAACATTCACGGCCATCAAAAATGAAGTCGGGCAAATTGACGGGATCGCACATTGTATCGCATTTGCGAAAACCGAAGAGTTAAAAGATGAATACATGAACACGACGCGGGACGGATTTCTTCTCGCGCAAAATATTAGTTCCTATTCACTGACTGCCGTTGCAAAGGCAGCGAAGGAACATGAGTTGTTTACTGATCGGGCTGGTATCGTCACGATGACCTATCTCGGCGGCGAACGTGTTGTAAAGAACTACAATGTCATGGGTGTGGCCAAGGCATCGTTGGATGCAAGCGTAAAATACCTGGCGAACGATCTTGGGAAATACGGTGTTCGAGTGAACGCCATTTCCGCAGGTCCTATCCGCACCTTATCCGCTAAGGGTGTCGGTGACTTTAACACTGTTTTGAAGGAAATTGAAGAACGTGCGCCGATGAGACGGGCGATTACGAAAGAAGATGTCGGCAATACGGCATTGTTCTTGATGAGTGATTTGGCTTCCGGTATTACCGGGGAAATGATTCACGTCGATTCCGGATTTAATATTGTAGGAATATAATAAAGCTTCAAGCGCGGAGAAACCAAAAAAGTTTCTCCGCGCTTTTTGTTTTATATAGCCGTGACATTGGCCAAAATGACAAATAAACAAAAACTGTCGCGGAGGGAACTATGGAAACGGTATTGATAGTATCTTTAAGAACTTTGCTTGGATTTGTGCTAATGCTTGTTCTCACACGACTTCTAGGGCAAAAGCAAATCAGCCAAATGTCCTTCTTTACCTATATAACCGGCATTTCACTAGGAAACATTGCTGCTGAAATGGCTGTAAACAGAGATGTCAGCATCTTATCGGGTGTCGCCGCTCTTTTGCTTTGGTCCGTGTTGACCATTATTGTGGAGCTTATCAGTCTGAGATCATCAAAGGCACGGGTTGCCCTGGATGGCCAGCCTGCCATCGTCATCAAAAGAGGTGTGATTCAACAAAATGTGATGAAACGCCTTCGGTTGAACATGGACGATTTAAGTATGATGTTGCGCAACAACAACGCTTTTTCATTTCAGGACATTGACTACGCTATCATGGAACCGAACGGAAAGCTCAGTGTGCTGAAAAAGCCTCTTCAGGAAAACATTACGAAGGGTGATATGCAAATTCAGGCGCAAAGCCGGATGTATATGCCGACCGAAATCATTGTAGATGGCAGGATTGTGATGAAAAATTTGCGTGAAGTCGGATTGACACAGGTGTGGTTGACCGATCAGTTACGTTCTTTCGGCATTGAAAGTCCTGATGAGGTACTGTTAGCTGAACTTCAAAGTGACGGGAATTTGTTTGTGGAGAAGAAAACAGCTGAACGTGAAGGTTAAAAAGAAGGAAGGGAAATAGAGAAAACCGGCCTTTATGGCCACTTTTATTCTTTTTGATTGTTTTGGTTTATCAGTTTAAGGGTACCTCTTACAAAGATCATCATGAAAAAAATGCTGAAGAACGAGTCCACCCATGTCCACGTGTAGTATTCAATCAAATTTGTGTAGGTCTCCAGAAACTTCTCAAAAATGGTCAGCAGGCATGAATAAATCAACGCCTGTCCAATAATTCCTCGCCAATTAGAGTCGAATGAGGATTGATAATAATAAATACACACAACTGGTAATAGTAAATATTCATAAAGAGGACTCGTGTCAAAATAGCTTGGAAAAATCCCTACGGGATAACTCAGCATGCCTTCCTCAACGATAAGAACCCCGAAAATAGAACAAAGATAGCCCGTAATGGCAAAAATGAGAATCCATTCTTTTACAGGGTGCTTTCTGAAACTCAAGATTAACAAAAGAATGCCGACCGCAAAAAGGGTCCACAAGATCAATTTGTCCATACCAATAACCTCGCGTTAACGGGTGAATTTTGTCTTTTACCTATTATTTATGATTTGGGCTATTGTATACGAAAATATGGGACATTCTCTCTTTTTTATATTTGAAAACCAGGATTGCCTGAGTAAGTCGGGACAACCCCGGTTTTTTCTTTTGCTGAGGATGGAGCGTTTCGCTATCTATCACGAAATTTGATTCAAGCGTTCCTTCAGTTTCTCTTGTTTCGTGCGTTCAAAAGCAATGGCATCATCCAATTCCGTAACAGCCGTATCGCTTTGTAGTGAGTATTTGTCGCGAATCACATCGTACAATTCGTATGGGAACATCATGTCAATGTACATCACACTTTTTTGCTCATTTGTCAGCGGATTTACTTTCTCATAGGCGTCAAGCATGAGATCGAATAAGCCATCTTGCCACTCAGGATAATCGGTCATCATCGGAATAATGATTTTCCTCAAGTCCCGTATGGGCAAGTCGTAAGCGGTTGTGTCAAGATCAATGACCCAAACTTCGTTATCCACCAATATGGTATTTCCCGTTCCGTAATCCTGGTGGCAAAGATTCGGCTCTTTCTTACATTCTTCAATCCATTCATTGTAGTGTGATTCATCAAGCTGTTTGAGAATATCTTTCCCGGATTCAACCCACTCATCCGCCAATTCCAGGTATCGTTGGGAGAAAGGATTGTCCGGTTGCTTCTCGGCTATTAATTTCCACGAATCCATTTGTTGGAAACGCTTCGTATAATGTTTTGGCCATTCTCCTAGCTTGGAAGCCGCAGGGAGTCCTTCAGGAGGCAGAAATCCTTTGGAATGAATGTGGTACTCCGCAAGACCCTTCATCATCCATTGAATATCTTCCGGCACGTTCATGTCGAATTGACGGCCCTCAATCCAGTCGTAAACGACAAACAGAAATGGTCCATGCTTGGCATACAACTGCTGATTTTTCGTGATGATGATGGACGGGACGTGGGCTCCTTTTTCAACAAGATAATTTTGAGCGTGGATTGAAAATAATGCTTTCTTCTCGGGGCGGTTGATTC
The DNA here is from genome assembly GCA_035776675.1 of Caryophanales bacterium. Classification (GTDB taxonomy): domain Bacteria; phylum Bacillota; class Bacilli; order Bacillales; family DASSOY01; genus DASSOY01. The sequence goes on along the minus strand of DASTWO010000140.1, from coordinate 3,237 downwards.
TCTTCAGACACACAGGCCCATCGGGAGTGGTCACTTTCCAAACAAGCGCCATTTGTCCGCCTTGTACAACCTCGATATCCTGGACATCCAAATCCCATTCTTTCAATATCTCTCTGCCGAGAAGGGTTAACCTCTCACGCATTTCCGGTGTCAATTCGGCATCTTTTGTGCCTATTTCGGTTTCGGCTTCACTGTGCAGACTACTATCTGTTTGGCCAGGGTTTGGTTTTCCGGGTTTTTGAAGATTTTCAACAAGAATCGATCTAATTTCACCTTGAATTGAAACAGGACCGACCGACAATATGTTCGGGTATTTCTTCAACATTGATTCACCTGCTTTAAAGAAGTTTCTGTATTCACTCTATGTTTATGGGTCTAGAAGTGATCCCCCATTTTCAGGTAATCGCCTTTTTTCCAAATTAAGGGCAGGTGGCGATACCAGGGAATCCTTTCCTTCGTATGATGGGTGTACAGGACCAAATGCCAGAGATCAGAAGCCTAAAGCTCCTCGGAGCAAGTGTTTTGGGGAATAAATAAGAAGGTTTCAGTGGTTTAGAAGATACCGCTCTTTGGCTTATGATGGATCACAACTGATTAAAGGAGGCCAGACGATGAAAATCGCATTGGTCGCTACGGAGAAATTACCGGTCCCAGCTGTCCGGGGTGGCGCTATCCAAATTTACATTCAGTCGTTTGCCCCACTCATCGCAAAGCAATATGACGTCACTGTATTTTCTGTAAAAGATTCCGCTCTGCCGGACCAGGACAATGTTGATGGTATCGACTATATTCACTTGGAGAAGAAAGACTACGTGTCCGAAGTGGCAAAACAATTGAAGAAAGAGCATTTCGATGTCGTTCATATCTGTAATCGGCCGGCATGGATTGAAATGCTTCATAATGCTTCCCCGAACAGCAGCTTTGTATTAAGTGTGCATAACGAAATGTTCGCAGCTGAAAAGATCACAACAAAAAAAGGGGAGCAGTGTATTCAACTTGTTGATCGTATTACGACAGTAAGCGACTACATCGCTAATACTATTTGCGATCGATTTCCTCAGGCTCGGGAGAAAATCGAAACCGTCAATTCCGGTGTTGATCTTGAGACATACAGACCGCCATGGACAGATGAAGGCCATGAAATTCGCAATGACATGCGACGGGATTTAGATCTTGAAGGGAAGAAAATCATATTATTTGTTGGCCGTTTAAGCAAGGTGAAAGGGCCGCATATTTTATTGCAGGCGATTCCAGAAATCGTTAAGAGCCATCCAGAGGTTGTAGCCGTATTTGTTGGTTCAAAGTGGTTCGGCGAAAACGATGTCAACAAGTATGTCAAATTTCTTTATACACTCGGGGCATTATATCCTGACAACGTTCGGTTTATTAAATTTGTCAAACCTTCGGATATTCATAAGCTTTACACCATGTCGGATGTATTTGTGTGCTCTTCGCAATGGCAAGAGCCTCTTGCCAGAGTTCATTATGAAGCGATGGCGGCGGGTTTGCCGATCATCACAACTGATAGAGGCGGCAATAGTGAAGTGATTGAAGAAGGCAAAAATGGATTTGTCATCGACCAATTTGAGGACGCCGGCGCTTACGTTAATAAAATCAATCGTCTGCTGAATGACGATGCGCTAAGAAGAAAAATCGGCAAGGCCGGGCGTGTGTCAGCGGAAGAACATTTTGGTTGGGAACATGTCGCAGACCACCTCCGACGCGTTTATGAAAAGGCGGAGCAACTAAAGGGGGTGAGAAACGATGAAAAATCATCAGGCAAACAATGAAGAAGCCGAAATCATCGTCGAGAAGTACCCCGTGGAAGTGAACACCATTAGGCTGGTCTCTGAAAGAGGCGGCCGCGCTCAATGGTTGGTTGAAACTGACCAGGGCCGGATGATATTAAAGAGAGAATTACGCAAGCCCGAAAAAATGTTGTTCATCGCAGGAGCCCATAAACATTTGCAAGAAAATGGATTTCCCGTAACGAATCTGATTGAGACCAGTGAGGGGGAACTCTTTGTTGGAGGAGAAGACCGCAGTTATGTCATGTATGAAAAACATGATGGTTCACCGCTGAATTATTACAGTCCGGATCACTTGAGAAAGGCGATGGCATTCAAAGCCGAGTTCCATGAGAAATCGAAAGGGTATTCTCCGCCGAAAGGGGGAAAGAAACGCCGACGCCTTGGAAAGTGGGAAAAGTTGTACAGATGGAAATTACAGCAATTAGAAGGATTTAAGTTACTGGCGGCTAATCAGGAGACGGATCCCTTTTCGGAATTATTTCTCATGCATGTCGACGAAATAATGAAACGAGGAAAACGGGCATCGGAAGAAATCGAACAAGATTCATTTAAGCTTCAGGTTCAGGCCTATGCAGAAGAAAACAGGTTTTGCCAGCAAGATTTCACTCTTTCCCGTTTGACCTTAAAAGACGGCAAGGCTTTCATGAAAGAATTGCGTTCCGTTAACATCGATCTGCCAATGAGAGATTTGCGGATTATGCTCGACAAAGTAATGAAGAAACTGTCGGTCTGGGATGTTGAACTTTGTTGTGAGATGCTTCGAGCCTATCATGAGGTTCGACCTCTTACGAAAGAAGATCTAAGAATATTGTGGACCGACCTGCGATTTCCTCATCTTTTCTGCTCCATCGCACAAAACTATTATTTACGGGAAAAGAAAGCTTGGTCCGACTTTAAATATTTGGCAGCCCTGAAGAATGTAGTAGCGATTGAAACTTCGAAAAGTGAGTTTCTGGACCGGTTTGATGAGATCTATGAAAAAATCACCGGTTGAGGATAAACTTTCATTCCGATGAAGAAGGAGGGAGAAACCATGTCTGAGCGCGATGATCAAATGAAACCCAATAGAAGTGCAAAGCGTCCGGATGATTCCAGCCAATCTTCTGAGGAACACGGCATCACCCAGGTGGATTTGAATCAATACGAATTTTCGCCACCAGGGTCGATGGGATGGACGGCTAAAGAGTACGAAATGCTGATCGATAAGTTGAAACAAAAGAAAGAGGAAGAGTAAATGTTTGAATGATGAAAGAAAACCTGTTGTGGATCACAGCAGGTTTTCTTCCTTGTGTGCCCGGCATGGGTGCAGGCTATAGGGTGAGAGTCCCGAACAGTGAAGGCAGTAGTAGTTGTAGCTTAAGGCAAGGGCATGGAGGGCGACCTCGTGTCTGGAGGAAGCCGGTGGCAAACTTCCGCCCTGAGGAAC
>DASTWO010000139.1:0-3653 GCA_035776675.1 Caryophanales bacterium | reverse complement strand
ATTGTTGAAGGCAAAAAAGTGGCGGAAGGGGTATCCTTTGACCTGAATCCGACAAACCGGCAAATGCTGACCGATTTGGCAAAGGAAGGCCATATCGCCAATTTCATTCAGGCGGGAGGAAGGCTTCACCAGGCCGGTTGTAACGGTTGTATCGGCATGGGCCAGGCGCCTGCGACGGGACGAAATAGTTTGCGGACCACACCGAGGAACTTTCCGGGCCGTTCCGGGACAAAAGAAGACAGTGTTTTTCTATGCAGCCCCCAGACTGCGGCAGCTTCTGCTCTTAAAGGTGTGATCACAGATCCACGTGATCTTGATATGGATTATCCAAAGGTGAAAATGCCGGGGCATCCAACGGTTGACAAGAGTTTATTGGATGAACCGCTGCCGGAAGAAGAAGCGAAAAAGGTTGAGCTTGTAAAAGGACCGAATATCGCGTCGATTCCCGAAATGGAAGCCCTGCCGGATGAAATGGAAATTGAAGTTCTGTTGAAAATGGGAGATAACATTTCAACAGATGAAATATTGGCTGGCGGCGCACGTGTTCTACCGTACCGAAGCAATTTGCCGAAAATCAGTGAATTTTCATTTGAGATTGTTGACGATACTTACTATTCACGTGCGATGGACACTCGCGACAAAGGCGGTCACGCCGTTGTTGCCGGATTTAACTACGGGCAGGGTTCGAGTCGTGAACACGCTGCTTTGGCACCAAGATACCTTGGGCTCCGTGTCGCCTTGGTAAAGGATTTTGCCCGGATTCACTGGCAAAACCTAGTCAATTTCGGGGTCTTGCCCTTAACGTTCAAGAGTGAAGAGGATTATGAGAAGCTTGAACAAGGTGACGTGTTGGAGTTGAAAGACTTGCGCAATCAAATTCAACAAGGCAACGATGTTAGGTTGAATATTAAAGGAAAAGATAAGGAAATCACTGCCGAGCATGCCTTGTCGAAACGGCAGATTGACATAATGCTTGAAGGCGGTCAGTTAAACTGGGTGAAAAAACATTCTTAATGGAAAGCAACATTGGCCAGTATCTCTTGAGTGGGATGCTGGTTTTTTTTTATTGGCCAAAGCGCGAGAGCGTATCGTAGAAATCGCTCAGGAAATCAAAGAATAATTTTTCAGATGGTGCCAATTCACGGTTTTTGGGCGTAATAACTCCGACTGTACGATTTACCGTTGGTTCACTTATTTTTCTTTTTACCGTTTCTCTCGGCAGATTTCCCGAAATTGTCGTTTCCGGCAAGAGACCGACACCAAGTCCGGCTGCGACTAAATTTTTGATAGTGTCAATGTCTTCCCCTTCAAAGGCGATTTGTGGCTGAAATCCAGCCTGCCTGCAAGCATCGAGTATGATATTCTTCCTAAGTCCCGTTCGAAATAATACAAATGAGTCGTTTCTCAGTTGGTCGAGGCGCAACCTTTCTTGTTGAGCAAGGAAATGGTCATGAGGCAAAAGGGCAACCATGTTCTCGGTAAAGAATATCCGGCCGGTGACATCTTTTTCATTCATTGGGACAGGGGTTACAAAAGCCAAATTAAGACTTCCCTTAATCACTGACTGCAACATGTAGTGTAAACTCCCTTGCTGGACTTGCAGACTGATATCAGGGTAGTGATGTCGAAAATTCGAGATAACTGCCGGAAGGGTGTTAGCGGAAAGGCTGTTCGGAAAACCCACTCGAATTACCCCTGCTTCCGGATTGAGGAATTCATTAACCTTCTCCACCGCGTTATCAATTTCAAGCAAGGCGATCTCCGCATGTTCGAGAAAGACTTTTCCAACCGGCGTTAATTTCACATTTCTCCCTTCCCGCTCGAACAACTTCACATTTAATTCTTTCTCCAGATTGGCGATCTGCCGACTGACAGCTGATTGTGCCACATGAAGGTTAAGGGCCGCTTCAGTGACATGCTCCATCTTTGCGACTTCGATAAAATACTTAATTTGTCTGAGTTCCATTTTCTAAATTCACCACTTATCTCATAATTAGATTAATCCTATCTAAATTATATATTGAATAGATCAATGAATGCCACTAAAATATAAAGTAACAGAAATTTTTATCAATATGAGTGGAGAGAAATCAATCAAGGAGGAGTGAAGCTGTGAAACAAAAGAGAGAAGGATTGTATAATCCGGCGTTCGAGCATGATGCTTGCGGCGTTGGGTTTGTCGCCAATATAAAAGGAAAAGCTTCACACAAAACCGTTAAAGAAGGACTGACAATGCTTTGCCGCCAGGAGCACCGTGGCGGACAAGGAAGTGATGGCAAGAGCGGTGACGGAGCCGGGATCATGCTTGGCATTCCTCATCGTTATTTTGATAGGGAAACCAACTTCAAATTGCCGAAAGCGGGGAAGTATGCGGTCGGTATGGTTTTTTTGCCGATGAATCCGGCTCGCAGAGCTGCATGTGAAAAGCAAATGGAATCGATTATCGAACAGGAAGGTCAATTGTTACTCGGTTGGCGAACGGTACCTGTGGATTCTGAAGTGACCGGAGAAAACGCAAGAGCCACTCAACCTTTCATTCGTCAAGTTTTTATCGGACAAGGTGAAAGGTTCAAGGATGCGCTGGATTTCGAACGGAAATTGTATGTGATCCGAAAACAAGTGGAACAGGCCATTAGCGGTCATCTTAAAGATGAAGATACTTTTTATATAGCCAGTTTGTCTACTCGTACTATTGTTTACAAAGGCATGCTCATTCCTGAACAAATTGATCAATTCTATCTTGATCTGCGGGATGAGGCTTTTCAGTCTGCGTTCGCGCTTGTTCATTCCAGATTCAGCACAAATACTTTTCCGAGTTGGGAGCGTGCCCATCCGAATCGTTATTTGATTCATAATGGTGAAATCAATACACTTACCGGTAATGTTAATTGGATGTATGCTCGTGAGAAAATGTGCACATCTGATGCATTTGGCGAAGATATTAAGCGAGTGTTACCTGTCATTGATGCAGAAGGCAGTGATTCCGCCGCGCTTGACAGTGTATTGGAATTTTTGACACTTGGTGGGCGGTCGCTTCCACATGCCGCCATGATGATGATTCCGGAACCATGGGATCGTGATGACAATATTGGAGATCCGCTTAAGGCTTTCTATGAGTACCATAGTACGTTAATGGAACCATGGGATGGACCTACTTCGATTGCTTTTTGTGATGGAACGCAAATTGGTGCAATGTTGGACCGTAATGGTCTTCGTCCTGGGCGTTATTACATCACAGATGATGATCACATCATTTATGCTTCCGAAGTTGGCGTATTGGATGTTCCGGAAGAAAAGGTGGTTCAGAAGGAACGTCTTCAGCCAGGTCAATTGTTGCTTGTCGACTTTAAAAAAGGACGAATTGTACCGGATCAAGAAGTGAAACAGCAGATTGCAGAAGAATTCCCATACCGGCGTTGGCTGGATGAGAACCTTGTTCATATTGATTCACTGCCGCCGGTTGAGGCGTCATTTGATGTGAATGAAGATGTTTTGTTTCAGCGGCAACAGGCATTTGGCTACACATATGAAGAATTAAACAAAAACATTCAACCTATGATCACAGATGGGAAAGATCCTGTCGGTTCAATGGGATATGATGCTCCCTTAGCAGTACTGTCGAAACGTCCTCAACTTCTATATAACTATTTCAA
>DASTWO010000138.1:0-21844 GCA_035776675.1 Caryophanales bacterium | reverse complement strand
AGAGTGATCTTTGGTATGAGCAACCCGAACATTTCTCAATACCGGTTTCAATTTGGCCAACTTTCCATATTCCAGAATATCCTTATCGTCTGAAGAAATCGGCTTTTGACTTTTGTCCGCTTGGTCTTCGGCTATCCATTTTTCCAGGTCCCGTTGCTTTCTTTTCGGCACCACATAGAAATCGGCTACATAACTTCGTCGGATCGAACCTGGAACGGCGAATATCCATTCATTGGGAATGGGCGCTATAAATTCTCCTTTGCTTTCATCGGGAATCAAATTGTTTGGATCCACAAGAGCGCGGTAAATCTGGGTCCCTCTTTTAATGTCTATTGCAGCCAATTCCCCTAGCAAATGAGTATCATTCAAATTGTCGATAGCGGTAATTGCATCTTTCACGACAAAGTCACGGTTGATTCTCTTAATCCTTAAGTTGTCACGTGAAAATACGTCTTTAAAATCAATATTCTCTGCGGCAACGACAACAGGCACAGTATTTATTCGTTCCTCCAGAAATAAGTCATAAAAGAACAAAAACGCGATTCCGCCCATCAAAATGAATAGCGGCATAACCACTTTTAGTAATTTTTTCACTGAACATGACCTCTTTTGAACCATTTTTTTAAGCCGGATCTTTTGTGACCTTTCAGATGCTGATAGTTCTTTGGCAAAAGGGATTGAATAACAGGATAGAAACTCTTTTCGAAGGTAGTTTGATAGCGAGGATCATCATATAGAAATTTCGATTCCCACATACAGGTGGATAGATTTTCAAGGGGAATAGCTGGAAAGGAAGATATCGGTATTTTCTCAAGGCAGTCATGCCAGGTATTCAGGGGGACGTTTTGATTCATTTTCATTTCGATATAGTCAAAGCTGATGTTTTCTTCTTGTCCCATGGCTTGTAACAGTTGAACCGTACGGTACTCATTCAACACCCGGGATGATTTTTGTTCATCATCTTGCACAGTGCTCGTCCAATCGATTTTCACCGGATCAGGTTCGACACACACATAAATATGATCGACATGTTGCAAGAACTCACTTACAGCCGGTTCATTCCAATGGCTAGAGACATCTACGATCAGAATCGGTGTATCCCTTAAGGAATGGATTAATTTCAGCATATCTTCGGAGGACCATTGCGGAACCGGAGAATGGCGGGAATCATTCAATACCCATTGAACTCCTTTATAACGAAAGCCTTTAACCTTTGGCACATTGGACAGTCGATACAACTTTTTGGCGTAGTCGATATACGGAGCATTTAATTCTTTCTCCAAACGGGCGACGTTCATATAATCAAACGTGTAAGGTTTCATTTTCGGATACTCAATGTAGGAGACATCAATTTTGCGTTCGGCAACAGCTCTGGCTAAGTTCGTACTATATAAAGTGGAGCCTGCACCTGGCCAAAGGGAACCGAAAACGAGGATTTTTGGAGGGATATGGGTATATCTGAGTTTCTCGACTTCACGTTCGATTACCTTTTCACCAATTTTGACAACCACTTCTTTTTGGGGCTGATTAGGTTCTTCATCTCGGATATTGGAGGCAAGATGGTTCCCAGGGGCTTCATCAATTAAAAAGGAGCCTGCCATATCCACTTCAGCTATAACGGAATCCATGTCGTCTTGAAACCCTATTAGTTCAACGTCAAATTGCTCACACATTGCTTCAACTCTATGAAAATAGGAAAGCCGCTTATCGGCAACAACAAGATCCATATTACCGTAAGTAACCCGGTCAGCCAATTCTTGAAAGTCTCCGTTGCACGGGAATAAAGTAAACCGTCTAGACTCGCTAAAACGAAATTCTTCAAAGTTGTTAAGGCGATTTTTCAATGCGGCATAATCTGAGTCATTTTTCATACTAACCGCGATCTTCATGTGAGACTGCCTTTCCATGTGGTGTTACTTTTATAAGGTATTCTTCCCTCTCCTTGGTTGCCGGAGACGCTCTTTCCAAAACGGGGTAACCACATCGAATACAGAACCTGGCACTTTCTATCATTTCTTCTCCGCAATCCTGACAGATCATTTCTGAACTCTCCTTTCAGATTTTCGTATGATTAGCTTGTGGGCACCCAAAACTTTTCGTAAGCTCGTTTTTTTAGGACAATTTCTCGATCGACAAACGGGGCAACCAGGTTCATTTTATACTGGGCGGTCATCACAATGCCTCCGAAAAATCCATTTGTCACCTCGACATCGACCACCTTTAGCTTTTCAACGGCCAATAGGTCCCCGACAAAGGACGCTTCAAACTTCTCCCGAACCATTGGTGTTAAGAAATGTTCCTTTGCGAGTTGAGCGAGAAATGGTTTCGGAGAAAAATTCACATCCACGGAACCAAAGGTGTCCTGGAAAATTTCTGTCGCCTGACGGAGATCCAAGACCCCCATTGTGCGATTTTGAATAAAGGTGTCCAGGGAATTCTTCCCCTTGGAGGCAACCAAAGCGGCCGGGTAAGCGTGCGTCGCAATCACCTCTGCAGTATCTGAAACAGCTCGATTCAACGCAAGTTCAGCAATACCAATGCGAATCATCCCCACCAGGAAAATAACAAAAAGCAAACATACGGGCACGATCAACGCCGCTTCCAGAGTCATACTGGCTTTTTCACTTCTTTTGAAAGCCTTTATTTGTCGCGTCCTCCTTTCTTGTTTAAAACTGTTATTTTGCTTCACTTGCGTCGAATTCCCATGTGACTTTGTTGGACAGGGTTCCGGTGAAGCCAAAGTTCCAAACCATCTGGTAATATTCCGATTCAGGCATATCAAATAATAGAACCCCATTTTTCGAAGTACCAGGTTGAATCTCCCCTTTCCCTTTGAAGGTATTCAATCCTTTAGTATGGTCAGCTTTATCTTCTCCACCTCCTTTGTGATCATCTAATAATTTTACACTTTCAATCACCTCCCCTGCCTTAATCGGATGATCCCCAACATTTTTTATTGACAACTTAACTAGAATAAAAATATCGGCTTTTGATTCCAAACCTTTCACTTCTTTTTTAATATCAGCTGATTTAAGTTTAACTTCATATGTACCTAATGTATCTTGAATTGTCCCGACCTCACCAACTTCAAGCCCTACCTGATTTCCAATTTCATCAGAATTTTGTTCCATGCTATCGTCTGATATATTAGCCGTTGTCTTTTGGCTTTCTTTACCGCCTCCGTTACAACCCCACAAAAACGATAAACTAAACAAAAGGACCCCAAACAAGAAAATCGCCTTTTTCATAACTTAACCTCCATTGTGTCCATCATTTGTGGTTAACAGTTCACTTAATAGGAATAGTAGATTTCTTCAGTAATGTAATAACTATTATTCCTAACTTCACCATTTAGCACACCGGCTTTTCCTAAGAGTTTTTCGATACCCGGAATAAACCAAAGCTTAACAGAAGATCTTGCCTTTGCCATAATATAGGTTGACGTTTGAGTTAAATTTTCACGCGAATTATGTTCAATCACAGCCATAATTCGTCTTAGTCGATCCTTATCCCCTGAATTCATAAATAAGAAAAATCTCAAATAATCATTATAAAAGGTGTCTATCAGATCATATTTCCCAATACTGATAAATGAAACGGAATAACCTCTTTGCAATCTTTTCAAATCCGCAAATGTATTTTCAAAAGAATAAGAAAGAGCGGCTATTAAAATGGCTTCGATATTGAAAGGCGGGGGGAGTGATGAGGCTGCCCTTACTAAAGGCTTGGTAAAGCTCTCAACAAAATTCAAAGCAAAACGGACAGCGAATAATTCGAACAAGGCCGCTTGGTAGTTTGCGTGGGATTTCGGGATGCCATATAAGATATATTCGACTTCTCTGTTTCTGAACAGATAATCTTCCGGTCGTCCTGTAGGTTTGCTGCATGTGAAATACGTCAATATATACTCGTCTACATATATTTTATTTCTGGACTTTTCCAAGAAACTCCCTAATGCTTTGAACAGCTGGTCCACTATGCTCATGGCCGCATCTGCGGTTTCTTCCGGATCCTCCATTTTCAGTTTTTCGAAACCGCTATTTGCCTCACCGTATTTTTCCACAAGCTTTTGTAATTGATTATAAATCTGTTGGTCTTCCGCCGCGTTTCTCACTGCCTCAGCCAAGTTTTGCTTCATCAGTCGCAACTGTTTTTCGGCTCTTTGCCTCTGAGCCTCAGTAAATTGCTCCGCTTTGTTCTTATTCTTTTGATCGCGTGTGGTCTGAAACTGAGTAACCGCTTTCTTAATAGCGTCCATTGCAGAAGAAAATTTTCGCTCTGTCACGTCCTCGAGATCTCTTAACCTTTCTTCGGTAGATCCTTCAATTCTTCTGACCTCCATTCGGAATTGATTAACCTGTTTCAAGACCCCTCCTTTTCTCTGGGATCCTACCTTCTCCAATGCTTCCTTGATATTCTTTTCATTCACGGAGAAGAATTTGCTCTTCAAGACCAAATCGTCGACACTTTGTCTTACCTTTTTCAGTTCGGAAGGTGTACTTCCAGCCCCATTTGATTTCGAGGACGCCGCAGCATAATACTTATCTTTAATGTCCTTATGTTCTTTTATCGTCTGATTGATCTGATTATTTAAGCCTTTGGCCCTATTTAATTGAATGATTGCTTGACTTAACTTTTCCCTACCGCTGTTAGTTATTTCGAGAACATTTCCCAATAATCTCAGCGAATGATCTTCGTAAGCCATTGCCGTTCCCTTATCACCTGATGAATCGCATTGAACTTGAAGAGAAGACTTACAACTACGGTCATCTTCAGAGGGAAGGGCACTCTCGTATTTTCTGAAAAACTTTACAATATCATTCAAATTGCGAATCTCGGGAAATTCCGACCTGTCATCCCTGGAAGTCACCTCATCCTGAATACCTACTAATTGATTACGGGCCTCCTTCAGCAATCTCGCGACATCATCCAGAGCCTTTTCCCGGCTTGCCACATCATCTTTTATAGCATTCATAGTGTCTGTAAAAGCGGAGGCTTGGTGCATAGCATCGGAAAGTCCGATGAACCTCTTGTAGATTAATTTGGTAAATTCGATAGGGGCGCGGTACTTCATTGCTTCTAATATCTGATGTTTCAAGACAACCGGGTCTGACAAAGGTCTCGATGTCTTCACACTTGTTGCAGCTTCCTCCATCTTTGTATCCACAAATTGAAAATACCCGTCCTCTTGAATCGAAAGATTCCGTTTGAATGCCCCTCGAAATGTCTCCGTTGCGTCAATCCTTGGAGACATTCCAAATAATTCGTAACGGTGTGCACCCGCGTCAAAAGAAGCAAGAGTTGACCTGGCTGCCGCCTGTGCTGCATTTTCAGTTTGTGCCTGAGCCACAAGAATTCGAACGTAATCTATCAGGACTGCGTTGAAAAGAAACAATAATATAGTGACGATAATCAAATAAATGGAGACACCGCCATGTTGATCAAAGACAAATCTGCTTAAAAATTTCTTTGGCCATTGTTTCAACTTCAACGCCCCTTTCGAACCTCACAGACCCGCTGTTTATTATTTGAACCGCCCAACAGCCCGGTTGCAGTTGACTTGGATCGGATCTTGAGTATTTCCATTGCAAATATTGATTAGTTGTTTGACATAAGTGACTACCAAATCGGTTGTTCGAATAAATTCAGTCGGTTCAGTAACATCGGCACTTGCCCTGGCCGTTACCTCCTGAATACCAAATAACTTTTCAATAAAAGCGGGGAAACGTAATGGACTCTCCAAGGTAACGACAATCTTTCCTCCGGTCAGATCATTTACAAATCGAATCTGCCGATCGGTACCGCCTGGAAGTAAGTCATTGGATGATCGGCTTATTTTTTCCCGTATCAATCCGCCACCTCCAAGGTCCAGATCAAGCCCGAATTTCTCAAGAAATTTATTACTTGTTAACCGCCAATATAGACCGTCACCATTGTTTAAATCAGTTGTATAATCACTTCTGGAAAAGGCCCCATTTTCAATGTTTTTATGACTGTTATCCCATGTGTACGCCATTCGGTCCGCTATTAAATGAGCCCTTTGATAAAGCACCGCCTTTTGGTAAATAACGAGACTGAAGAAAATTAAACTTATCGTCAAAATCAGTAATATCGGAAACAGAAGGGAAGCTTCGATTGTAAAACTCCCAGATTGATTCCCCTTAAAAGGCTTATTGTTCATATTCCAATTATCCATTCATCCTGTTTGTGTAAACTGGTTGACTTGTCGATCTCCAAAATCCAAGAGGCTGTTGATCCACTCCATAATTCGTTCTCTGAACAAAAGTGCAATGACGACTATGACGGCGATAATCAACATCATTTCGAGTGTTTGTAGCCCTTCCTCATCTTTCCAGAACTTCTTTCCCCAAGACATTATGGCTTTCATGTGGCCATCTCCTTTTCATATATTTTTCATCGTAACTCTTTACAAAAGCTGCATAGCAGGCCAACCGACAATGATCATAACTGCGATGAAAATCATTACCAGAGGAAACACCAATTTTGATGAAGCTTGCTCTCCTTTTGTTTTCGTAATAGCTGTTCGTTTCTTCCAAAGATCCCGGGACAATTCCCTTAGTGACAAGACGAGATCCTGTCCGCCTTTTCGATAATTCAATAAAATCGTAGTTGTAAATACAGAAACTTCCTGAATCCCGCATTTCTTGCTTAAATCGTTCATGACAAGTGGGAAAGGCTCGTTATTCGACAATCTATTGGCAGCCACTTTCAACTCCAAATATAATGGATGATTTGTATTCCCTTTAGAGTCCGCACAACGGATCAATACCCTTTGCACATTTTCACCGGCATTAGCAAGAAGGATCACCTTGTTCACGAGCTCCGGTAATTCCATCAAAATGGCATTCTTTCTCTCCGTCTCACAGCGATCAAGCTTTCGAATCATCAATACGGGTACAATTACGGTTATCATACATCCGGCAGCAAATATAACATCGTCCCCATCACCAAGCACTGCGAGAATCGCACTAGCTAGCACCCCTAATAAAATGGAAGAAAGCAATTGTGCAACGAACATTTTTGTATAAGCCAACCCAGCTTTATTGCCGTGCAGGCTAATGATTTTTTGCTGCAGAATGGATACTTTTCCATAATAACGTTCCATCACCCGAAACTTATCTATCAAATATAGAGAAACCGGTGCCATAAAACTTAATGGAAATTCATCGGGCTTGAATTCTTTTATAAAAGATTGATAGGTTTTCGCGCTTTTCACTGCCAGCAACAAATACGAGGTAGTTAACAAAACGATTAATATCAAGTATTTTGTCATTGGGCTCACACCTTAATGTCCATAATTTGTCGGCTGATCCAATAGGCAGCACCCAAGATACCAAGACATCCTGTCATGATCAAAGGTCCAAGACTTCCCCAAACATACAGTGGCGCCATGTAGTCACTTGCACTAATCTCCAAAAGAAGAATCATACCCAGCGGAATTATACTTAGAATATTGGATTCAAATCGTTTTTGCGAGATCATCACTTCAATATCTTGTTGCATTGCTATCTTTTCTCCTATAATCTCAGAAGTTCTCCGGATCACCTCTACTAAATCTCCTCCTGTCCTCTTACATGTCTGAAACACATCAGCAAAGTTAACAATGTCCTCCACACCCGATCTTGCGGCAAAATCACTGACGGCCTTTTCAATGGTTTCTCCATTTTTCACACGCCGGTTAATGATTTCAAATTCGAAGATGATGGAGGCGGTTGGATCGGGGTATAACAGCTTTAAATCGATCACAACTTCCCGAAAACTGTTTTCTATAGACCGCCCGGCGGCAAGTGAAGAAGACAAAGAAGCCATGGCTTCTTTAAATTGCATCCCCAATTCACGTTTTCTCTTCTCGAGGATCTTCTTTCTTTGAAACCGGGGAAAGAGTAATCCCGCAAGAGACATTAATAAGGCAACAGCCAAATTTTGATAAAATAAAAACCCAAGGAAGCCAAAGAAAACCGCAGCCAGTAAAGCCAATTTGAAATATTCTCCCTTACCCATGCGATACTTCGTATAATGAACCATTGGTGGATCCGTCTCCATCACCTCCTTAAGAAAATCAGGACTATGCATTCATTTTGATTCCGGCAAAATCCAATTTAGATTGATTCTGCATTGAATTGCCGGAAGACTTTAAAGAACCGATAATCCTGCCATTTGCCCGCTCACCTTCTTCTACAAATTCGAATAATGGATTCAGCCGGAATTCCCCTTCTTCAACTTTAAGCATCTCATTAATCGCCACTACTCTTCTCGAATGGTCACGTAAACGGGCAAGATGAACCATAATATCCAGTGCTGAACTGATTTGCTGTCGGATCACCTGAACGGGTAAAGGCGCGCCGCTCAGCACCATAGTTTCCAATCTGCTTAACATATCAATTGTAGAATTGGCGTGTCCTGTTGATAACGAACCGTCATGCCCTGTATTCATAGCCTGCAACATATCCAATGCCTCTTCTCCACGAACCTCGCCAACAATTACTCGATCAGGCCTCATTCGCAACGAGGTTCGGATCAATTCCCGTATGCTAATCTGTCCCTTTCCCTCCGTATTCGCATTGCGAGCCTCTAGCCCTACAAGATTAGGGACACTTTGAATTTGCAACTCTGCTGAATCTTCAATTGTGATCATTCGTTCCTTTTTCGGAATAAAATTTGATAAGACATTCAAAAACGTCGTTTTTCCTGAGCCTGTTCCACCACTGACAAAAATGTTGTATTTCGCTTGAACAAGGTGTTGCAGAAATTCAGCTGCCTCTTCTGAAAGTGTTTCTTTATCAATGAGATCAGTTATAGTAAGCGGCTCGCCCGGGAATTTCCGGATCGTCATGACCGGTCCTTTCAAGGCGATAGGAGGTAATACAACATTTACTCGTGACCCATCTTGCAACCTGGCATCCACAATAGGAGAAGATTCATTTACCACACGGTCTACTTTTGAAACAATCGTTTGGATAATATCCTCAAGCTTCTGAACGTTGGTAAACTGAACTGGAGCTTTAGTAATTTCACCTTCTCGTTCAATGAAAATTTCCTCATGGTTGTTAATCATGATTTCCGTGATGTCAGGATCATCAATCAGTGGTTGCAGAATATCTAGTCCGCGAAAAGCATGGTAAATTCTCTCCACAAGGAGTTTGATTCTTGTGGACGTAATGGGCTCATGAGTCTCCCGGGAATATTGAAAAACCGTATTTTCAATTTGGCACATCAGCTCTTCGTTCGTTGTGGCATTCATAAAGTCGAAAGACTCTCGAAGCTCGGCAATCAATTTCTGAGCAACATCATCTTCAACCATGCTCACCACCTCCCAATGCATTTGTGCTTGTGTTTACAAGGGGGATCAACTCGTCCGAAAAAATCGCAGAAGTTAGGATTCGGCTTCCTTGATAAACGTTTTTCCATTCTGGAATATAAGGTAAAAAGTGTTGGATGGGTAAGTTGAAATGAGAGACATGATCTGGAGGTTGTTGTTGACCGGTGTGTTTATTCAGAATGAGCGTAGCCTTCTTATTCACATCAACCTTCTCTCCAAATATCGGATCGCATGTGTCAAGGAGAAAAGAAGTCTTGTGAAAGCTTTGCAGATCATTGTTTAATAACCAAAAGATCCGATCGCTTTGTTTGATTGAAGCCCTACATCTTTCCTCGACGGAACTATCCAAATCAATAATGATCGAATCATAATGCTCCGTCTCAATAAGGCTGGCAATCAATGTCTCCGTGTCCTTTTCTGTTAAATCCCGCATCTCTTCTGGATTGACTGGAAGATCGAAATAATCAACTTTGAGGTATGGATCGTATTTCTTAAGAGATTCGACCTTTGATATGAGTTGGTCCGGAATGGCTTTTAAATAGTATAAAATCCGGGAGGAATGATGGGTTTCCGCTGACGAGAAGAATAATGATGTGGAATGAAGAAGTTCTAAGTTTAGATAAAAAACTTTCTGGCCAGACAGCGCCAACTGCTTGCATAAATTGACGGCCAAGGTCGTTTTTCCAACCCCGCCTGTTGCGGAATAAACTGCCATCACACTTGTCTTTCTTTTGTTGTTCCCAATATCCTTGACCCTTCCACGTTTTTCATAATAGATGGAAAGAACCTCGGAAAGAAGTTGATTCAATGGTTGATATTTGAAAACAGAAGGAAAGTCTGCCTGATATTCTAAGATACGCTCATCTTCAAGCACAATGGTTAAATCGGTCGGATGGGGTTCCGATGGATCAGACAACATTTGTGGGGAAATGATTAAAATGTCGATGAAAGGCTGGTTGTGAAGATAATCATGCAATCGGGATTTCTCGGTAAACAACTTCAGATGAAACCTGGATTCCTCGTCCGAAGTCCTTATGTAAGCTGCAACAGATTCCACATAAGCTGGGTCTGGATCAGCCAGGACCAATTGAATTTTCTTCATAGGATTCCTCCCTTGTTCATTCCCGCGAAGGCAAGTAAGGCTTAACAAAAGAACACACTCATGTTGTGGAACAAAATTAGTTGGCTTTAAAAAAATTACGGTAAGGTTCGTGCAGGATAGGAATTTCTGAGGTAAAAATCAGTAGATGGTACAAAAGAAGCAGTTTTCTTGGTAAGTTATAGTTTATCGTTCCATGTTATTCCTGTCAACCCCTTTTTTCGGTAAAAAAAGAGCCGATTCGACATCGGCCCTTTCAAAGTTACTTCGTTAAGTTGTAAAATGCGCTTGCGCCGGCATATTGCCCGGTTTCGCTCAGTTCGTCGGCAATGCGCAACAATTGGTTGTACTTCGCAACGCGATCGGTACGCGATGGTGCGCCGGTTTTGATTTGGCCGGCGTTTGTGGCTACCGCGATATCCGCAATGGTTGTGTCTTCCGTTTCGCCGGAGCGGTGGGAAATGACAGCCGTGTAGCCTGCCCGTTTCGCCATTTCGACTGCGTCGAAGGTTTCCGTCAGGGTTCCGATCTGGTTTACCTTGACAAGAATCGAGTTTCCGACACCTTTCTCAATGCCTTCAGACAGCTTATTCGTATTGGTTACGAAGAGGTCGTCACCGACCAGCTGAACTTTGCCGCCCAGCTGAGACGTCAGCTTCTCCCAGCCGTCCCAGTCGTTCTCGTCTAAACCGTCTTCGATCGACACGATCGGGTACTTCGACAACAGATCCTCATAGTAAGCGATCATTTCTTCGGACGTCTTCGTTACTCCTTCACCCTTCAGATGATACTTGCCGTCTTCATAGATCTCCGAGGAAGCCACATCAAGGGCCAATTTAACATCTTCACCAGGTTTGTACCCGGCTTTCTCAATCGCCTCAATGATCGTCTTGATCGCTTCTTCGTTGGAGGACAAGTCCGGTGCGAATCCGCCTTCGTCTCCGACACCTGTGTTATAGCCTTTGTCCTTGAGGACCTTCTTCAGATTATGAAAAATTTCCGCCCCTGTGCGAAGAGCTTCACGGAAGTTCTCAGCACCAACAGGCATTACCATGAATTCCTGAATGTCGACGTTGTTGTCCGCATGCTCGCCGCCGTTCAAGATGTTCATCATTGGTGTCGGCAAGGTTTTCGCGTTGAAGCCGCCGAGATATTGATAAAGCGGCAAGCCGAGTTCATCTGCAGCGGCATGAGCTACAGCCATCGACACACCGAGAATCGCGTTAGCTCCGAAATTCCCTTTGTTGTCGGTTCCGTCAAGAGAAATCAAGAATTGATCGACGCCAACCTGTTCAAGTGCTTCAATCCCGAGCAATTGCGGCCCGATTTTTTCATTAACATTGGCAACCGCCTGCTGCACACCTTTTCCAAGGTAGCGATCTTTGTCGCCGTCACGCAATTCTACCGCTTCATATTCTCCAGTGGAAGCGCCACTTGGAACGAGTGCTCTTCCTGCCGCTCCCGATTCGAGAAAGACCTCGACTTCCACCGTCGGGTTGCCGCGGGAATCCAATACTTCACGACCGTACACGTCTGTTATGATTGACATGTTCTTCAGCCCCTTTTCCTATTTATCATTATGATCTTGAATTAACGTCTTACCCGTCATTTCTTCCGGCTGCTCGACCTTCATCAGATCAAGCAACGTCGGGGATAAATCGGCGAGGATGCCGTCATCCCGCAACTCAAGACCTTCTTTCGTCACAATGACAGGTACAATGTTTGTCGTATGCGCCGTCATCGGTTTGCCTTCTAGAGTGATAACCTCGTCAGCATTGCCGTGGTCAGCCGTGATGACCGCGTGTCCGCCTTTATCCTGCAAAGCCTCAACGACACGCCCCAGGCATTCATCCACCGCCTCGATCGCTTGAACAGTCGGTTCCAGCTTGCCTGAGTGCCCGACCATATCCGGATTGGCGAAATTCAGAATGATCGCGTCATGTTTGTCCGCTTCAATTTCCTTAACGAGCGCGTCCGTTACCTCATACACACTCATCTCCGGTTTCAAATCATAGGTTGCGACCTTTGGAGAGTTGATCAGAATCCGCTCTTCCCCCGGGAATTCTGCCTCACGTCCGCCGCTGAAGAAGAACGTCACATGCGGATATTTCTCCGTTTCCGCGATGCGAAGTTGCTTCAACCCATTTTGCGATACGACCTCACCGAAGGTATTGTCAAGGTCAACCGATTGGAAAGCTACCTCACCGTCGACCGTTTCACTGAACTGTGTCAGCGTGACAAAATGAATGTCTTTCGGGAAGTCTTCACCACGGTCAAATTCGCGAAAATCTTCGTTTGTAAAAACACGAGAAATCTGGATCGCGCGATCGGGACGAAAATTGAAGAAAATAATCGCGTCGTCGTCGCCAATCGTGGAAACCGGGCTGCCGTCTTCTTTCGTCATAACGGATGGCAACACGAACTCATCATGAATTTCATTCTTATATGAATCGTCTACGGCTTCGATTGGATCGCTGTATTGAGGGCCATCACCGTACACCATAGCCCGGTACGACTTCTCAATGCGCTCCCAGCGTTGGTCGCGGTCCATCGAATAGTAACGTCCCGCCAGAGTAGCGATTTCTCCGACTCCGTACTCATCCATTTTCTCTTGAAGTTCACGGATGTATTGCTTCGCTGTCTGCGGGCCAACATCCCGGCCATCAAGAAACCCGTCAATATAGACGTTCTCTACACCTTGCTGTGATGCCAATTTCAATAAAGCATACAGATGGTCAATATGGCTGTGAATCCCGCCGTCTGACAATAAACCGAAAATGTGCAAGTTCGATCCATGCTTTTTCACGTGATTCATAGCCTTGAGGAAAGGTTCCTTCTCGTAGAATTCGCCTTCTTCTATCGACATGTTGACACGTGATAAATTCTGATAAACGATTCGGCCGGCTCCAATGTTCAGGTGGCCGACTTCGGAGTTGCCCATCTGTCCTTCCGGCAAACCGACCGCTTTCCCACACGCCGTTAAATTGGAATGAGGATACTGATTCCAATAACGGTCGAAATTCGGTTTGTCCGCCTGCGCGACGGCATTTCCTTTCGATTCCTTACGGCAACCGAAACCATCGAGGATAATGAGCGCCACCGGATTCTTAGACATGCTGTACCGCCTCCAACAATTGCAGGAACGATTCGCCTTCAAGGCTCGCTCCGCCTACCAACGCGCCATCAATATCAGACTGCTTCAAGTAGCCTTCGATATTATTCGGCTTCACACTGCCGCCGTACTGAATACGGATCGCATCAGCCGTATCGTCTGAAAAGAGATCACGTAATACAGAGCGAATAAAAGCACAAACGGCATTGGCATCCTCAGCCGAAGACGATTTGCCCGTGCCGATCGCCCAGATCGGTTCATACGCGATCACGACTTGGCTTGCTTGTTCTTCCGTTAAGCCCGCTAAATCTTTATCCACTTGTCCACGAACCACTTCTTCTGTCTTGTCCGCTTCGCGTTCCTCAAGGGTTTCCCCAACACAAACAATCGGCGTCAATTCATAGTCGAAAGCAGCCTGGACTTTGCTATGTACGAACTCATCGGTTTCCCCGAACAGCTGCCTGCGTTCGGAATGGCCGAGAATCACATACGTAACGCCAAGATCTTGCAAGGCATGGGGGCTCGTTTCTCCCGTGAAGGCACCGTTTTTCTCATGGTGCATATTTTGCGCGCCAACCTTCACACGGCTGCCTTCCGCCGATTTCACCAACGC
The DNA here is from genome assembly GCA_035776675.1 of Caryophanales bacterium. Taxonomy (GTDB): domain Bacteria; phylum Bacillota; class Bacilli; order Bacillales; family DASSOY01; genus DASSOY01. The sequence continues at coordinate 7,680 of DASTWO010000138.1, read as the reverse complement.
ATCCAGAAACAATGTCGGTGAACAAACAACGGAGTCCACTACATCCTCGGCAGGCACCTTTTCCTTAATTTCCTTCATGAAACTTTTCGCTTCCTCAAGCGTCTTGTTCATCTTCCAGTTCGCGGCAATGATCGGTTTCCGCAAGTCGCATCACCCCTGTTCCAGGTTGAAAGGAGATGTCAGATGAAGACATCCAACTCCCATTCCCTGATTATTTATCGTTCAAAGCTGCCACACCGGGCAGAATCTTACCTTCCATCAACTCGAGCGAAGCTCCGCCGCCGGTTGAAACGTGATCCATGTTCGCGGCCAGCCCGAATTTCTCGATCGCCGCCGCGGAATCGCCGCCACCGATAATGGTGAAAGCATTCCCGGCATCAGCCAAAGCTTCGGCCACTGCCCTTGTCCCGTTCGCGAACGCCGGAATTTCAAACACGCCCATCGGTCCGTTCCAGATTACATGCTTGGACTCCAGAATCACTTCACGATAATGTTTCCGTGTTTCCGGGCCTATATCGAGAGCTTCCCAGTCTTCGGGAATGCTGTCGATTCCCACGGTTTGCGTGTTGGCATCATTGGAGAAATCGTCAGCTACAATGACATCCTTCGGTAATTCAAGGTTCGTGCCGACTTTCTCAGCCTTCTCCAGAAAAGATTGAGCCAACGTGATTTTATCTTCTTCAAGCAATGATTTGCCGACCTCGTGGCCAAGAGCTTTGATAAAAGTATAGGCAAGACCGCCGCCGATCAACAAATTGTCAACCTTGCCGATCAAGTTGTCGATGACATCAATCTTATCCTTGACCTTTGCACCGCCAATAATAGCCGTAAACGGCTGTTCCGGTGACTCCATCGCGGCACCCAGCGTACTCAATTCTTTCTCCAACAGGAATCCTGCTACCGCCGGAATATGCTGGGCAATCCCCGTAGTCGAAGCATGGGCGCGATGAGCCGCGCCGAACGCGTCATTGACATATAACTCCGCCAAACTCGCGAAAGCCTCCGACAATTCAGGATCGTTCGTTTCTTCTCCAGGATGGAAGCGAACATTCTCCAGCAAAAGCAAATCTCCGTCCTCAAGCTTTCCTGCGGCTTCCGTCACTTCCTGCCCGATCACCTCATCGGTTTTCTCAACAGGCTTGGCCAACAAATCACTCAGCCGCCGTCCTACCGGATCCAGCCGCAATTCCTCGACAACCTTCCCTTTCGGGCGGCCGAGATGACTTGCCAGAATCACCTTCGCGCCTTCAGCCACCAAATACTGAATGGTCGGCAGCGCTGCGAGAATTCTCGTTTCATCCGTGATGTTGCCGTCTTCCATCGGCACGTTGAAATCAACGCGGCAGAATACTGTCTTTCCTTTCACATCAACGTCGCGAATCGACATTTTATTCATCTGTAGCCGTCCCTCCTCACGGTTAGTTTACCTTAACACCGCCATATGTTCCACATCGAATGCCGCAAACACGACACCATGCGGAGAAGACGGGAAAATATCATTCCCCGCCTTAAATCCCCGGATCCAAGAGAGACTTAGAATCCTTGTTTCGCGATATAGTTTGCAAGATCAACAACACGGTTGGAATAGCCAGTCTCGTTATCATACCAGGAAACGACTTTCACCATGTTATCTTCAATAACCAGTGTCGATTGAGCATCCACGATCGAGGAACGCCTATCGCCGTTGTAGTCTTTGGAAACAAGCGGTTCTTCGCTGTATCCGAGAAGATCTTTCAAATCACCTTCGGCTGCTTCCTGGAATGCCGCGTTCACTTCTTCAACCGTAACATTCTGATCCAGTTCAGCGACAAGATCAATCGTCGAAACGTTAGGGGACGGTACACGCATTGCCATACCTGTCAGCTTGCCTTCAAGTTCAGGTAGAACAAGAGAAACTGCCTTAGCGGCACCTGTCGAGGTCGGGATGATATTCTCTCCCGCAGCCCGTGCGCGACGATAATCTTTATGCGGCAAATCAAGGATTTGCTGGTCGTTCGTGTAGGAGTGAACTGTCGTCATCATGCCACGCTTCAGGCCGAACTTATCATTAAGGACTTTGGCTACCGGAGCGAGACAGTTTGTTGTACAAGAAGCATTGGAAATCACGTTATGGCTACCAGCATCATATTTCTCTTCATTTACGCCCATCACAATCGTGATATCTTCCTGTTTCGCCGGAGCGGAAATGATCACTTTCTTCGCGCCCGCTTCCAGATGTTTCGCCGCGTCATCACGTTGCGTGAAACGGCCAGTCGATTCAACGACAACTTCTACACCGAGATCGCCCCAACCGAGATCAGCCGGATTGCGTTCGGACAATACAAGGATTTCCTTGCCGTCTACTACTAGATTTTCCCCATTGACTTCAACCTTGGCATCCAGCTTTCCATGAACGGTGTCATACTGCAGCAAATGCGCCAGCATTTCGGCATCCGTTAAATCGTTAACAGCCACAACTTCCAGATCCGAATTCTTCAAAGCCGCCCGAAAGACATTTCTTCCGATTCTGCCAAACCCGTTAATTCCTACTTTTGTTGCCATTTTCGTATTCCTCCTGAATTTAGATATTGAGGTAAGATTCGATAGTTATCATAGGAAAAAAAAGACCTGTTCCTTACCCCGATACAATATTTATTTTGCAAGTTCCATAGCCGCGCCTTCATCCGTGATCAACACGGACTCCGGACTCCTCTTGAAATAAGCGGCAATCGCCCCCGCCTTCGAGGCACCGCCTGCGACCGTCAGAACCGCCTTTCTCGTTTGCAAATCTTCCAACTGCAGGCCAATCGTCTTCACCTTGTGAACGATATTGCCCGCTCCGTCGAAATAATAGCCAAATGCTTCGGCCACCGCCTTCTCCCGCTCAATCTTCTCAAGCAATTCAGGCGAAGATTTTCTACGTTTTGCCATCGTTCTAGCTTCACCGATTCCATGAATCACTATTCCGGCGGAGCGAATCAGCCCAAGCACCTCTTTCACGCCCGGCTCCTCCACCAGCGAATCAAATGATCCGCTGCTCAACTGATCCGGTACATGCAGCAATCGATACGCGCCTTCGGCTTTCCTCGCCATCTCCGCACAAATCGTGTTCGCCTGGTTCTCCACCCGCTCTCCGAGTCCTCCGCGCGCCGGCACAAACAAAGCGCTCTTCGCTCCGCCGATCGGCCTCATCAACTCGGCCACCGCGGCCAGCGTCGTTCCTCCCGCTACCGCGATCACATTCTCCTCCGCGAGTTCCCGGTTCATCCGGGCCAAACACGCGCGCCCCATGTCCTTCTTCACCCACGGAGCCTTGTCGCTGTCTCCCGGAACCACTATCACTTCGTGAAGGTTCAGGCGCTTTTCCAACGCCTGCTCAAGCTCGCTCAGCCCGGAAACTTCCTTCATCGTTTCCTCCAGACCGTCAAGCAGTTTCTCTCCTTCGACAGTCAAGGTCATGCCATGCGCGGTGGTGCTTACAAGCCCCTGCTTGCTCAGAAACTCGACTTCCCGGCGAACCACTCTTTCCGTCATCCCGAGATTGGCCGCCAGGCCCCTGCGGCCGATCGGTCCCATTAGACGCAAATATTGCAGCACATGGTACCGTTTCCTCATCACCTCAAGGAGATCGGGGAGCAATTTCTTTTCAAGCGCAATTACGTTATCCATCGCCTTCACCTACACTATCGGGACACGATACGTCCCTTTGGGTCGTTTTACGTCCCTGTCGAACCAAAAAAAGAGAGGCTTTCTACACCTGAATTCATTATAGCAGAAAAGAAGTACTCTGTGAATCCATTTACCTCAGCCGGCTTCCAATCAAGCCCCGCCGAAGCTTCGCTTCCGATAATCTCCCGAAATCCAACTCTTCCCCGTTCACCACGACAACCGGGATTTTCAGTTGATATAGTTCAAGCAACTCATCGTCTTTGTAAATATCAATTTCTTCAACCGACATTTCAATTTCTTTGCCGAGCCTCTTCAAGATTTCAAGCCCATCCTCACAAAGCGGGCAATTTTCCTTTGTATAAAATTGAACCGAAACCGGTGATTCCGTTGCCATGATGTTCACCTGCCTTCACTCAGAAAAAAGAGACAACCCATAATGGATTGCCTCCTTATCATACGACTAACGTATCCTATCTTGCAAAGAATGAACGTCCAATTCCAGCAATTAGCGGTTATCCGCCGTTTGTGAGAAATCGGAAACCCCGGCACTAAGATCGAAGAAGTAGTCGCCGTTTCCGCTATAAGAGGAAACCTCTAGACGGTAAGTTCCGGTTTTCGACGGATTAAAGCTGATGGTTTCCTGACGTGCTGTCGTTTCCGAACTTGCGACCATATTCCCCGACGGCCCGTACAAATACACATCGAAATCGGGATCGGTGAAAATTGCGAACGTGTTCTGCCAGTCCGGAATAATCATCGTAACAGCGACCGGATACTTTGCGTTGTCTACATTAAAAGAATAACTGTCACTGGATCCCGAGCCCGGAAGCGAATCTGCTTTATAAACGTGGTCCGGAACAGCGATATTCGTACCATTCAATCCGCCCGCGGCTTCTATCGCTTCATAAGCATCCAATCGGCCATAACCGTAATCAATGTCTTTGCCCTTCGGTCCCCAATCAACAGCAGTCGAATATATATCTTGCTTCAACTGTGATGGCGTCAAGGACGGGTTGGCATCCAACATTAAGGCCGCGACACCAGCTGTAAAAGGGGTAGCCATTGAAGTTCCGCTGTAAGTCACATATCCGTCGCCTGTATTTGCATCGGCAGCCGTGATTTTGTAACCCGGAGCGAAGATATCCGGCTTGATTCGGCCGTCCGCTGTCGGACCTCTGCTTGAGAATTCAGCAAGGAAGAAGCCGCCCTGTCCGAGGTCAGATCCGGCACCGACTGAAATGACCTTTGCGGCAGCTCCTGGCGAGCCAACTGTACACTCCTGCGGACCGGCATTTCCTGCCGCAACAGTTACCGTAAGCCCTGCCTCGACAGCCTGATTCACGGCGTCGGAAGTCATGTCTGTACCGTCCGAGCAACCTGTCGTACCCAGGCTCAAACTCAAAATCTCGATTCCGTATTGATCCTGGTGTTCAACAGCCCAGTTGATCCCGGCCGTCACATCACTCAGCGAGCCGCTTCCCCGGCTGTCCAATACTTTCACTCCTACAAGGGCAGCTCCTGGAGCTACACCTTTATAGGCGGCATTTCCTTCGCCTTCACCTGTAGCAATGCTCGATACGTGAGTTCCGTGCCCGTTGTCATCGTAAGGCTCACTCTTTCCATTTACGAAGTCTTTCCATCCGATAACTTTTCCTTCATCCAAATCCACATGCGAATCATCAATACCGGTATCGATAACCGCGATAACTACATCTTCCTTAGAATACTGGTCCACATTTCCATCTGAATCGCCGTTTAATGTGAAATCCTGCCGCGCCTTTGTCGCACCGAACCACTTATTCGCCGAAGCGTCGAAAGCTACGACTTTCGCGTCGTACTGCACGGCTTCGACGAAAGGAAGCTTATGCAATTGCTCAATCTGTTGTTTGGTTAACGTTGCGGCAATTCCGTCAACCACCGAATAGTTGTATTTCACGGAGAAATACCCGAGTTTTCGTTCCAAAGCATGGACGGCTTGTCCACGAAAGGAAGAATCAAACTCAATCATGACCGGCAGCTTTTCGTTGGCACCGCTTTGTTTCAACTTCGACTCCAATAGGTCAAACACCTTATTGCCGTTCACATCCGTGATTTTCGGCAATGGCCCTTTGCCGGCCGCGGCCGGTTTCTTCGAATGCCCGTCACTTTGCGCCCCGGACACTCCAGGGAACCAGAAGCACATCAACAACGCCATCACGACAACGAAACTTCTCTTCACAACAAATCCCCTCCTCTAAATTTTGGAACACTCAACCTTTTCTTGTGTGAATAGAGGGAATCCTTCGCCTTTTGTGAAAATGGAAATTTGGAACCAGTCAAAAAGTCGCATAAATAGACACATTTCGCGATGAATCCTACGAATTTCCCAAATACCAAAAACTTTTGTCCCGATTTTTGACGTTTTCCTGGAACGGCACCGCCTCATTCCCTTCCAGACGTAATTCCAGGCTGGTTTTATAAAATTTTTCGGGATCAATTTTACGAATTCCGTTTGACAGGGACCGACAGCTTTCACACCGAAGTCAGTAACCGAGAGATTCGCGAGTCTCAAAAAAAATATTTCAGGAGGTCGTTTTATGAAGAAAAGTGTGGTAGCGCTTACAACTGTTGCTTTGTCGTTGGGACTTTCATTGCCGGCTTACGCCTCGGACGCACCCTCATCTACGGAAAATCTCATTCAATCGATGAAAAAGCGTTCGAACGGCCATTTCAATGTAGACTGGAGCCAGAATCAGAAAGTTCCTGAATTTGTTTCCGGAAAGCTATCCGAGAAAGCCGTCCACGGTGTCGCGGATGTTAAATCTTATTTAAAGGCTCATAAGAAACTGTATAATCTCGATCCGAAGAAAAATCTGAAGCTGGAAAAGACGCAAACTGACAAACTCGGCATGAAACATTACAAATTCGTCCAGTCAGTCGAGGGTGTTCCTGTTGCCGGCTCATTCTTCTACGTTCATGTTGACAAAGACGGTATTGTACGATCTGTTAATGGAGATGTTAGCCCCTCTGTCGCCAGCCAATTGAAAGGATCCGTCAAACCTTCCATTCATAAAAAAGAAGCCATTGACGCTGCCTGGGATCAAATCGGCCTTACTCGCAAGGAAACGAAGGTGAAGCCCAAGAATCAGGCTTCGAAAACACCGGGAAGCCAGGCGAAGGTGAAAAATACCCATCAAAAAGCGGAACTTGTTATTTATAAACACGATGGAACGGCCGACCTTGCATATCATGTTGTCCTGCAGTTCGTTCAGCCGAAACCCGGAAACTGGCAAGTGTATGTGGATGCCAAAGACGGTTCGATCATTGAGGCCTATAACGCCGTCATGACCGATGGTCCGACTTCCGGCTATGGTTACGGTGTGTTGGGAGATTACAAACCTTTGAATCTATATCTCTCCAGCGGCTATTACTATCTGTTCGACACCACAAAACCTATGAGCGGCGTTATTGAAACCCGTACGGCTCAAAATGGCACTTACTTACCGGGACCGTATCTGGTGGACTACGACACCGCCTTTACAGCCGAACGTGAAGGCGCAGCCGTAGATGCCAACTACTATGCCGGAGTCGTCTATGACTTCTATTACAATAGGTTCGGGCGCAACAGCTTTGATGATCGCGGTTCGACCATCCGCTCGACCGTGCACTATGGGCAAAACTTTAATAACGCCTTCTGGAATGGTCAGCAAATGGTTTACGGAGACGGCGACGGTACGACGTTCATCCCTCTCTCCGCCGAAGAAGATGTCGTAGCTCATGAGTTAACTCACGCCGTGACCGGCAGCACAGCCGGCCTGCAATATCACGACCAGCCTGGAGCATTGAATGAATCCATGTCTGACGTCTTTGGCACTTTGATCGAGTGGGAGAACTGGTCGATCGGCGAAGATGTCTACACTCCTTATCGGTCCGGTGACGCTTTACGGAGTCTGTCGAATCCGTCCAAATACGGCCAGCCGGAACACATGAGCAACTACGTCTACACAAGCGCTGACCATGGCGGTGTCCATACCAACAGCGGGATCCCGAACA
>DASTWO010000137.1:0-2296 GCA_035776675.1 Caryophanales bacterium | reverse complement strand
GTTCAATAATCGCTGTTCCAATCGCATTGGTTCCTTTCACCTGTTCACTCCAGTTTGCTCCGGAATTTAACCATACTTTCTTCGCTCGGTTAAGAAAAGGTGGTTCTCCTTTGGAAAATACGATATAACCGTCCGCATCGGATACGAGCATCATGAATAAGGAGCTTTTCAATTGGGCGTATAGGTTATCAAGAACATCGGAACAAGCCTGTAACAGTTCCTGGAATTGCTCTTCACGGTCTTTCAATTCCCCGCCTGCTAGCACATGGTTTTCCGCGTGGAATGGATCCACCCCAAAGGCCTGGCTTCGTTTCCAGGAGGCGTTCAGAAATTCGGGATTTTTTCGATTCAATGCCGACAACCCCTTTGAAAGATAGTTTGACAGCGTTTTCTTATCTTAAAATTTATTTTATTGGCTCGGCTGTTTCGGGTCAAGTGTTTAGATTGTTCCGTCTTGGACAAATAGGTGGAACAGTCGGAACACTTGTTGAACGGAAAAGCCTGTCATTGCCTGCTTTCCTTTTTGGCATTATTCTTGCATTTTTTAAAGTGTCAGAACGTATCATTTGCAGGGAGGTGATTTTTGCTTGCAAATCCATTATCAGTACGATTTTAAGATTCCCAGGCAGACGGTATGGAATTATCTGCAGGACGAGGATGTATTGGGAAGGACATTGCCCGGTTGCAAGAAATTCGAAGAGATCGGGGACGGGGTTTATGATGTAGAACTTGGCCTGAACGTGGGTCCTGTGAAGGGAACATTTTCAGGCGAGGTGCGTTTGACCGATCAACAGGAACCGGAATCTTACCGATTGCTGCTTAAAGGCAAGGGGAAGCCGGGTGAAGTCCATGCAGATGCAAAAGTTTATTTGAAGGAAACCGCCCAGGGCACTGCGCTGACCTGCGAGGCTAATGTGGACGTGACAGGAGTTCTGGCATCTGTCGGGCAGCGGATCATGAACGGGGTAGCGAAAATGATTTTGGGACAATTTTTCAAAGCGGTAGCATCGGAAATCAAACAATCGGCTTAATTCGAAACGGAGGTGCCTGATTTGGTAACGGATAAAGTGGGAGTCTGCGTAACTGTGAACGGCGTTGAACGAAAGTCGGAAGTAGAACCACGCAGGTTATTGGCTCATTTTTTGCGAGATGATCTTGGGCTTATCGGGACACATATCGGCTGTGATACGAGCCAGTGCGGGTCGTGTACCGTTTTACTAAACGGAGAAGCTGTTAAATCCTGCACCGTGCTTGCTGTCCAGGCGGACGGGGCGGAAGTCACGACGGTGGAAGGCCTCGGGGATATGGAGAATTTGCATCCAGTCCAGGAAGGCTTTTGGGAAAAACATGGCCTTCAGTGTGGTTTTTGCACGCCGGGTGTGATGGTAGCGGCCGTCGATTTACTTAAGCAAAATCCGAATCCGACCGAAGAAGAGATCCGTGAAGGGCTGGAAGGCGTCATCTGCCGTTGTACCGGCTATGAAAATATCGTCAAGGCCGTGCAGTATGCCGCTGAACGTATGCCCGAATATGAAAGTGCACAAGCCACGGCTGCTTCGTTGGATAACGGAAATGGGGAGGTGTAAGGACGATGGCGAATGTTTTCGGAACACCTTTGAAACGCCGGGAAGATCCGCGCCTGATTACCGGGAACGGTAATTATACTGACGATATCCAACTTCCCGGAATGTTGTTCGCGGCAGTTTTGCGAAGTCCGCATGCTCATGCGCGCATTAAGCGTATTGATGTTTCAGCAGCTCGGGAAGCCGAAGGAGTGGCGGCCGTCTATACAGGACAAGACTTAGCCGGAAAAATGGAGCCGATTCCGACAGCCTGGCTTCCGCCAGATTCCGATATGAAGACACCAGCTCATCCCGCGTTAGCGGTGGACACCGTTCGTTATGTCGGAGACGGGGTAGCTTTGGTCGTAGCGGATGACCGTTATTCTGCACGAGATGCTCTCGACTTGATCGAGGTAGAATACGAGGAATTGCCTGTTTCTGTGAGTCAGGAAGAAGCGATGAAGGACGGAGCGGCTCAGCTTCACGAGGATGTCCCAAACAATTTGGCCTTCCATTGGAAGGCGGGAGAGGTTCCCGATGAGGTGTTTGATCAAGCCGAAGTTTCGATCCGCCAAAGATTCAATCAGCAGCGGTTGATTCCGAACCCGATGGAAATGCGGGCGGCGGTGGCTCGTTATAATCCTGGAAGCCAGGAGATGACTATTTGGTGCACTTCGCAAAATCCGCACATTCATCGCTTTATATTGTCGGGCGTGCTCGGGATTCCTGAATCG
>DASTWO010000136.1:0-10951 GCA_035776675.1 Caryophanales bacterium | reverse complement strand
ATGCACTGAACGCCTTCCGCACCGCCTTTGGCAACAAGTTTGCCTTCGAATGCTTTCATGACATCAGTGTCGAAGCGGTTGGTACCGCCCACCATCTCCGGATGAGCCATCATCGCATCGCGGATTTTCGTCAACGCCTCTTCATGGCCGCTTCCTTCTGGTTGAGCTAACCTTGCATAGCCGTAAGCTGTTTTGGCCAGCGGCAGTCGATGAACCGGAACGCCGCAACCATCAACGCTAATGGCAATCTCTTCTTTCGGGTAGTCGCAAATGTCGGCAATGGTATCGAGAATTCGCTGTTGGACGGGATGTTCGATTTCCCGGTAACTGTCCGTTTCCTCTTTCATATGAACAGCTGTCGCCAACATGCCGGAATGTTTTCCTGAACAGTTGCTGAAGACCGGGGTCAATTCGCCGCCTTCGCGAATATGTTTCTCATAGCCCTCACGGTCTTGCGGAACATGTGACCCGCATTGCAAGGCATTTTCCGGTAAATCGATGCGCCCAAGAATGGCGTGTACGCCGGACCGGTGGAATTCCTCACCACTATGGGATGCGCATGCCAGAGCCAGATCTTTTTTATTAAAGTCAAAGTGCTCCGCCGCTCCGGTTTCAACCAGGGGTACGGCCTGAAATGGTTTCATCGATGAACGCGCAAAAGTGAGTCTTTCAAGGTCTCCATATCCGAATAACAATTCTCCTCTATGGTTGACGACGGCAACGTGGACGTCGTGGGTACTCTCTACATAGGGTCCTCGGTAAACATTGACTGCTTTTTTGGTTGTATTCATGTGATCGCTCCCTGTTAACGTTTTCAAACCAAATTATATCACTTTCGTGATTGTGTGGACAGGCAGGTGCCATCCTGCGGAATTCTAGATTTCTTGCGTGGATAGGAAATGACTCTTAAAATGAAGCCAACGCCTCCGTTTTCAAAAAAAAAGAAGGAAAACCCTGCACTGATGCGGAATAAGTTTAGTAAAGGGATGAACGGAGGAAAAGAGATGGATACGGAAGTTTTCAGGATAATCAATGACTTGGCGGGGCAAATTTCCTGGCTGGACACAGCTATGGCACAGATCTCGAAGTACGCTGTTTATGCCAGCATTCTGGCCGTATTGCTATTATTTATAAAAGATCGCAAGGCGGCTTTTGCCGGAGTTGTCGGGATCGTGGTTGGCATGGTCCTTGACGTGTTGATTCAGCTTGTTTACTCAAGGCCGCATCCCTTCATGGCCATGGACAATATACAATTGTTGGCAGAGAAAGAGATGTCTGCTTCCTTTCCGAGTGATACGGCAATGATGGCATTTGCGGCGGCGATGGCGATATGTCTGGCCTCGAGGAAATGGGGATGGCTTTCGTTCCTTGCAGCAGGCATTATTGCTATTTCAAGAGTGTACGTAGGCTTTCATTTTCCGGGTGACGTTCTGGCCGGAGCAGTAATTGGCCTGGCGGTAACCGGAGGGATCTATGGGCTCTTACCCACACGGAAAACTCCGTGGAGCACCCAGAAACACTTTCCCATGTAATAATGATCGATCGGAGGGAGAACGATGAAGCTTGCCGTTTACCAGATGGATTTGAAAGCAGGCCGACCAAAACTGAATCGAGAGCGAGTGGCACAATGGGCGGCTCGTACGGTGAAAGAAGAAAAGCCGGACATTCTTGTCCTGCCGGAAATGTGGACGACGGCTTATACCTTGTCGGAAATGGAGAGTGTGGCAGATCGGGACGGTGAACCGACCACTTCATTTTTGAAGGAATTAGCGGTGGAACACGGTGTTCATATCATTGGCGGGTCTGTTGCGAATAAGAAAAAGGGCCGGTTTTATAACACAGCGTTAGTAGTTAATCGAGAAGGGAAACTCGTTTTCCAATATGATAAAATTCACCTCGTGCCCATGCTGGATGAACCTCAATATCTCAGCGGCGGGGCGGCGAAGGCAGAGACCTTTGAACTGGACGGTATGAAAATGGGGATCATCATTTGTTATGATTTGCGTTTTCCGGAATTGGCAAGAAAATTGGCCCTGGACGGAGCACAGGTGCTTTATGTTGTAGCGGAATGGCCGTCCACGAGGAAAGGTCACTGGCAGGCGTTGCAAATCGCCAGAGCCATTGAAAACCAGATGGCCGTTGTCTCTTGTAATCGAGTTGGAACCACAAATGAGACCTCGTTTTGCGGGACCTCGATGGTTGTCGATGCGTGGGGTGAAGTTGTGGCGAAAGGAAGCGAGGATCGGGAAGAGACGATAACGGCACAGGTTGACCTGAGCTCGGTTCCTGAGATTCGTGAAGCAGTTCCGGTGTTTGCGAGCCGAGTTCCGGAAATGTATTAAGGTTTACATTTGGGTCAATAGACGGGGGCGAACGGTTGACGCCGTAGAAATCTCACTGTAACAGGTGGGATTTTTATTTTATCTGAAATCAGTCTCGGGGCGGATACGAATTTCCTCCCATTGGAGGTGCACCGATAATCAGGAAAAGGCGATAATAAATGTAGAAATTAACAGAAGTGGGTGTTGGTTGATGTTTGCATTGTTTAGGAATGCTGATTTTGTACGTTTGTTCTTCGGGCGCTTGATTACAAACGCGGGGGACAGCCTTTATGCCGTGGCGGCAATGTGGCTTGTTTATGAATTGGGCGGTTCCGCCTTTTACACCGGGCTGGCCGGATTTTTGACAATGGCTCCGAACGCGCTTCAATTTCTTGCCGGGCCTTTGGTGGATCGGTGGTCACTGCGAAACACACTTGTTGTCACTCAGATCTTTGAATTTCTGCTCGTGCTGTCCATTCCGGTCCTCTTCTATCTCGGTTGGCTTAACGTTACGGTGGTGCTTGTGGCAATGCCGATTATTGCTGCTATTGAGCAGTTTGCCTTTCCGGCGCAAACAGCGGCGTTACCGAGAATTCTGGGGAAGGACGATCTGGTGAAAGGGAATTCAGCTTTTTCCTTTGCATATCAGGGTGTCAATCTTGCATTCAATGGCTTGGCGGGCATTCTTGTCGCTCTGATAGGCGCAGCTTCCTTGTTTCTGATTGACTCGGTTACGTTCGCTGCCGCTACATTATTGTTCTTGACCCTTAAGCTTCCAAAAAGCAGTGCGAAACCGGTTGAAAAAGAAGGAGAAAGTAAGACGGTTCGGCGGGCGTTTACGAAATATATGACTGATCTCAAAGAGGGCTTTCGATTTGTGATGGGATCGATCGTGGCGAAGTTTTTTATCGGATCGGTTGCCGCGAATTTCGCCTTTGGCGCGGCCATGGCTGTTATGCCTGCTTATGCTGATTGGCGAGGCGGCGCTGAATATTACGGGTTCATGATGGCGGCGTTATCGGCCGGGTTTTTGATCGGCGCACTGTTATCGCCTTACGTGGAAAGGTTTCCGATGGGGAAGATGGAAGTGGTTGCTTTTACCTTGAGTACTGTTTTGTGGGTCAGTTCGGTTCTTGTTCCCTGGAATGTGGTCAGTATTGTGTTGTTCGGAATGGCTACGATCCCAATTGGGGCTACGGAGGTCCTGTTTTCCGCTGTGATGCAACGGATTGTTCCCGAAAGATTGTTGGCCCGGACCTTTTCAGTTATTGTCAGTATTTCCACATCGGCTATGCCGTTGGGTTCGCTGGTCGGCGGCGCATTAGGCACTGTCTTTGGAAGTGCCGTCATATTTGGTGTCGCGGCATCTGGGATTCTATTGGTTGCGACGGTTTGGTTGTTGGTCCCTGATCTGCGCCGGATGCCGAAAGCGAATGACATTGACCCGCAAAAATATGGATTAGTCGAAAAAGCAACAGGATGAGAAAGACTTGACGGGGCCGCAAAGCAGCTCCGTCATTTTCTTTTGTGCTCACGCCGGCTTTCCGGAGTGGGGTTTCCGCTTGTGTACTCATAAGTAGCCTCCACATCCGTTTCTCTCGCCTTATGCTTGCTTTCGACTTTGTATTGATCGGGGTTACTCCGATTTTTGTATGGCATTTGACAGCCCTCCTTTGAATATAGGTTCTCCCAGATACGATAGATGATTCAATATGAGTGAATTCATATGACAAAGGGCCTTGTTTCTTTCGTTAGATTCCTTTTACTGGGATAAAAGAACCATTTCGTCTCTCGAAATATCATGACTTTCGTCTGATTTAAGAGTATTCCGACTACTAGTATAATAGTAATAGCTTCTACCAAATCTATCGGGAGGGGAAACATGTTAAAGAAATTATCCACTGCATCCTTGGCGCTTCTGCTGGCGGGGAGTTTCGGAATGGGCAGCGCCGTCTCAAGCGGGGAACAAGCTGTTGCGGCATCGCCTGATTCGCAGCTAAGGCCGAGTTTACCAAATTCTGTCCCATTGGCTCCGGAAATGAGAGAATTTGCAAAGGAACACCAGTTGAATCCGGCGGAATTTGATCCGGCGAATATAATGAAGAAATCCCATGGGAAAAAGTTTCAGAGGCCAGGCCAGACAGGGATGACCTATCAGCCGACAGATGAGGAAATTCCAATGCTCGTATTGTTGGTACAATACCCTGATGTGCCAAAAGGGGCACCTGAAAAAATTGTTCCTGCCAAGTATTTTCAAAATTTGATTTTCGGTGAGGAATATAATCCTTATGAACTGGAAATGTTCGATCAATATGCGACTTACAACGGGATTAAAGCACCGACTGACCGGACTATGCAAAATGCTTATCAGGAATCAAGTTACGGGAAAGTTCATCTGGTAGAGTATGATGATATGACGGATGTCGGTTGGATTACCTTGCCGAAAAGCCATGATTATTATTTGGATCAAACCGGCTTTATAAATGGCAATGTGAACGGCTATGCGAGAGTTGGCGAAATGATCACAGAGGCTTTGAAAATTGCCGACGATCAGGTTGACTTTTCAAAGTATGCCGTGAACGGCCAAGTTCCGAATATCTTTATCATCCATGAGGGTTCGGGAGCCGAGTGGAGCTTGGATCCGCGCCAAATCTGGTCCCACAAATGGGGATTGTTGAGCGCAATGTATTTCGGTGATTGGTATGAAACGGGTTACTATGCGCCGGATACGAATGAAGATGGCACGGTAAGTAATGAAGAAATGGCGACTTGGCAAAATCAATTTATCAAAAAGCATACATTTGATGGGGTTCTGATCAATAATTACACGATCGAGCCGGAAATTGGCGGAAACATCGCCGGTTATAATGCTTCAACAGGTACTTACAGCGATGAGGCTGCAAGCGGGCCTTATCCGGCAAATGTCGGCGTGTTTGCACACGAATTCGGACATGCATTGGGACTGCCTGATATGTATGATACGGATTATACTTCAGAAGGAGACGGGAACTTTAGCTTGATGGCGGGCGGTTCCTGGATGCAGTACCCGAACGGCAATGCATATTCGGGTAACTCGCCGACGGCATTTGACCCTTATTCGAAAATATTCCTCGGCTGGCTTGATCCGATTGAAGTGACACCGGAAGATGGAATGAAGACCATAACCCTTCAACCGGTAAACGAAGCCCCGGACGTTGTGAAAATGGCTGTACCGGGATCAAACGGCACGGAGTATTTCTTGATTGAGAACCAGCAGCAGGAAGGTTTCAACAAAGGGCTGCACGCAATGGGCGAAGATGCTCATGGCCTTGTCGTTTGGCATGTAGATGAAAATGTGCTGAGACAGGCAGGACGTCCGAACAACGTCGAAAACTGGATGAACAAACGCTTCCAGTACAATCAGAAGAACGCAGCGGGCATTACTCATTATGGCTTGTCCGTCGTACAGGCCGATGGGGATTATGATCTCGAACACGGGGTGAACCGCGGTGATGTCGGAGATTACTTTAAGACAGGAGATTCGTTGACTCCGCAAGGACCGGTACACAGCGGATCATACTATTTCTGGCGTGAATACAGCCCGGTTCCGGCCGACAGCGGCATCCACGTAACGGACATTACGAAAAATGCCGATGGTTCGGTCACAGCGAAGTTCTTCTATGACTTCGGTTCGAAAAATAAATAATGTAAGATTTGCAGGACTCGTCGCTTTGCGGCGGGTCTTTCTCATTTACTGCAAAAAAAGAAACCGCGTGCCTTCATAAGAGGGCATGCGGTTCTTTCAATAATGTTATACAGTTCTTAAATACTTTCTTCCCGAAGTCAGAATCAGAATGCTGATCACCATGCCGGCTGTTCCGACATAGAACGGAATGGCTTCGTTAAACGACTGTGACAGAACGCCGGCTAGCCATGGCGCGATGCCGCCGCCCATGAAGCGCACAAAGCTGTAAGAAGCGGAGGCTACCGAACGCTCAGCGTCAGAAACTTTCATGACAGCGGTAGTGACCAACGTATTGTTGATCCCGAGAAAAGCGCCGGAAATGATGACGGCGACGATCAGCACAGCGTTGGACGAAATGTTGAGTCCCATGATCAGCAAGATCACGGCGAGCATGAGCAAGACGACGAACAGGGAAGGATAAACGCCGAATTTCTTGTGCAGTTTCGGGGCGACGAAAACGGAAGTCAAAGCCACCATAACGCCCCAACCGAAAAAGATTAAGCCGAGCATGTGAGCACTTAAGCCCAGCACAAGCGGCGTGAAAGCAAGTAAAGTGAAAAAGCCATAGTTATAAAAGAGAGCGGTTAGAGCTACAGTCAGTAAACCGCGATGGCCCAAAGCCTTGAAAGGCGCCGAAATGGGTCGCGGTTCCCTGGATTCATGCGGCAGTTTCTTTAGAAAAATAACGACGGCGATAAAACCGATAGCCATCAAGACGGCGACACCGAAAAAGGGGCCGCGCCAACTGATGCCGCCCAGCAAGCCACCAAGCAGGGGGCCGACGGAGATGCCTAGTCCGAGGGCAGCCTCATAAAGAATAATGGCGTCGTCTGAGCTGCCGCGGGCAGAACCGACGATGGCCGCCAAGGCGGTGGCAATGAAGAGGGCGTTACCGAATCCCCAACCGCCGCGGAATCCGATGATTTCATAAATCACGCCCGTCTGGCCGACTTCAAGAAATCCGAAAAGATGGCCGAATAATCCTGACAATCCCGCAAGTCCGGAGAAAATGACAATCAAAAAAAGCCCGACCAACATGGTCTTCTTAATTCCGAACCGGCTCGATACAACATCTGTGATAATCATGACGGCTCCGGTTACGAGGATATAGCTTGTGAACAACAGTTCAACCTGGCTATTGGAGGCATTAAGCTGTTCAGCCAAAGCGGGGAGGATCGGATCAACCAGGCCGATTCCCATAAAAGCAATGACACAGGAAAAGGCGACGGCCCATACGGCACCAGGTTGGTGGAGCAAGCCTCCTCCGGACTGATTGGTTAAATTTTTTTCTTGTTTCATCGTTCAATCATCTCGCATAAGTTCACTTTCATACAGGTTCCTCTCCCTTATATTTTTATGAATGCAGCATCTTTCGGCACAGCCGTTCCAATTCTGATAGTTCCTCAGCCGATAACTTGTCAAAGTAACTGGCCAGTGTTTTGTCACGAGCCAGGTCCAAATCGTTAAGAAATGATTGCCCTTCACTCGTGATGGCCAGCTTGACGACGCGGCGGTCTTCCTCAGAACGGCGGCGCTCAATCAAACTCGCTTTCTCCATCCGATTACTAAGCGAGGTTACTCCTCCGAGCGTAATCTGGAGCTTTTCAGCCAGTTCCGTAATGTTCAGCGGACCTTCTTTCTCAAGAATTTGAAGAAGGTGTCTTTGCGATCCGGTAAGCTCAATTTTCAGTTCCCGGCGCACATCACGATTCACGTGCCGGATGACGTGTGTGAAAAGTGTTGCGACATCCTTGCTGATGGCAATCCCCCCTTTTTTTGATAAAGATCACTTTTCCTATACTAGTATAAATCATTTACTATGTAAAGTATTTTCGAACCCATTTGTAATCCTTTTGTAAGCATCTGCTTTCCAAGTTGTCACGGTTTTGCAATCCAAACGGGGTAAGGATAAGTAATCCACCGAAAAGAGGGTGAAAGAGATGGGATATCAGAAATTGCTTGTCGCTTTTGACGGTTCGGAGGGAAGCTTGAAAGCATTGGAACATGGCATTCAATACGCGGAGGAAAACGGTGCTAAGCTGACTGTATTGAGTGTAGTGAAAGGTCATAAAAAAACGGACGACATTCCTGTAAGAGGTAACCCGAATTCGACATTCATGGCTGCGGGAAACGGCATGTACCAGATGGCGCCGAAGGATGTGAATGCCCGGGCGGAAAGAATGGAACATGTCCCCAGAATGACAGAAGAACAGAAGCAGGAACGGATAAATGCAAAAGGCGAGGAAGTCTTAAGAGAAGCGAAGAAAAGGCTGAAAGAAGAGGGCGTTCTGTCAGAGACGGCCGTTATGGAAGGAGACGCGGCTGAAGAAATTGATCGGTATGCGCTTTCTCATGAAGCTGATCTTATCGTGATCGGGCACCGGGGTCTGAGTGGTTTGAAGAAACTGGTACTTGGCAGTGTGAGTCAGAAGGTTGTTGAGAAAGCCAATTGTCCGGTGTTGGTTGTCAAATAACGATCAAAAGGAACCCCCGTTTGAGCTTTTGCTCAAACGGGGGTTGTTTGTTCACCATTCTCGGATGGGGCCGTCATCAAGACAGCCGGGGCGAACGAGGCCTTTAATGAAGTTCTGGCTGACTGGCAGCGTGATCATATGCTCGATCCAATGATCGCGTTCCGCTTCAGGGAGCCGGTGGATGAAACCTTCGCCGGCGATATGAATGATTTCATCCTTTTCTCCGCTGATCCCGAAATCCAGACTCCAGACGCCACGCTTCGATACCCTTCCGGATGTATCGGTGCGGATGATCTTGACATCATCCTTATCGCTGTATCGAGTAAGCACATCCGCATCGAAGAACAATTGTAATTTCTCAGGGATGCCTTTCTCCGCGATTTCCGAATAGAGTTGGCGCGCAATTGAAATGTCTTTCACATGTTCCATCTGGATCACTTCTCAATCGGGACGCCGACCATGCTGCCCCATTCCGTCCAGGATCCGTCGTAATTTCGAACGTTTTTGAAACCGAGCAACTCGTGCAGGGCAAACCATGTATGGGCGGAACGTTCCCCAATACGGCAGTAAGTAATAACGTCCTTATCTTCTGTCACGCCTTTATCAGCGTACAGAGCTTTCAATTCTTCTGCAGATTTAAATGTGCCGTCATCATTCGTCGCTTGTTTCCACGGGATGTTTGCTGCGCCGGGAATATGTCCGCCGCGTTGTGCTGTTTCCGTCATGCCCGGAGGCGCAATGACTTCTCCCGAGAATTCTTGCGGGCTGCGGACGTCAACAAGTGCGGTTGCGCTGTCCAAAGCCTTAGACACATCAGGCTGCAGGGCGCGAAGCTCCTGGCTTGCAGCCTTAACCGGATAGTTAACAGCTTCAACAGAGGGCACTTCCTTGGTATAGGAGCGGTTCTCCAACTCCCATTTGACACGGCCGCCATTAATGAGCTTGACTTTGTCATGGCCGAACATTTTCAATTGCCAGTAAGCGTATGCAGCAAACCAGTTGTTGTTGTCTCCGTAAAGGACAACAGTTGTGTCCGGCGTGATTCCGGTGTTACCAAGAAGCTCAGCCATTTGTTCAGGGCTGAGAATGTCCCGGCGAACCTCGTCGTTGAGTTGCGTAGTCCAGTTCCAGGCGATAGCCCCTTCGATATGTCCCGACTCGTAAGCGCTGTTGTCTACGTCGACTTCAACAAGTTGGACATCAGAATCCCCTTTATGTGCGTCGGCCCATTCAGTGGTAACAAGCGCATCGGATTGAATTTCTGCCATTTTGAATGCCTCCTTCAAGATATAAAACTATTTTTAATTAAAATACTACTAATTTGGTCGGATTACAAGTGATTCGCACGCCTTATCGAAATCATTTTTTTGTGCCATAATGTTTTTAAAAAGGTTGGGGGTGAGATTGTAGGGCTCCATATCCCTGATAAGATGAAAAAGGAAATCATTCATGTTGTTTCCCGTTATGAGGATGTGCAAAAGGTCATTCTATTTGGCTCGAGGGCAAGAGGCGATCACGACGAGCGTTCGGATGTTGATTTGGCTGTGCAGGGTTCTGATTTGTCTCACGACCAATGGGTAAAACTCAGTTTAACCCTGGAAGATGAGCTCAATTCATTATTATTTGTTGATGTGATTAGAATGGAGTCTGCGCCTGAACGATTGTTAGCTTCGATTCAAAAAGAGGGGAAAATTCTTTATGAGCGAGGAAAAAGTGAAGCAAAGCCTGGATAACCTTGGACGGGCATTGGACCGATTTGGAGAAGCTCTCGGCCGGTCGATTGAGGATCAGTTAATGATTGACGGAGTGATTCAACGATTCGAGTTCACCATTGAGCTATATTGGAAAACCTTAAAGCGGATGCTGGAACTTGAAGGTTTGCAAAGTTCCACCCCCAGGCAATCATTAAAGCAAGCCTATCAACTCCATTGGATCAATGATGAACAGATGTGGCTCGATATGTTGAAGGATCAAAATCGTACTTCTCACACCTATGACGAAGATTTAGCTGCTGAAATCTACAAAAATTTAAAAAGGTATTTCCCTGAAATGAAGAAGACTTATCAGTTTCTGCAGGAACATTTCACTCAGGAATATGGGGAGGACGAAAGATAACGTCCTCCTTTCATTGCCTGAGCTTACAATTTCGGCGGAACACGGTAATGTGTAGCCTGTTCAAAGGCGTAGGCAAGTTTTATTAATGTTGGTTCACTGTACGCTCTTCCGGTGAAGGTTACGCCAAGAGGTTGTCCAGTGTCTTTCGTGTAGCCTCCGGGGACTGTGATTGATGGATATCCCGCCCGTGCCGGCATATCTGCCCCGAAATTGGCAGGAAACAATAAGGCGTCAAGGTTATGTTCCGCCATGACAGCGTCGATTCCCTTTTCCTGCGATAATCTCAAGTCTTTTACTCGGCTTTCAAGGTAGTTGGA
>DASTWO010000135.1:0-6446 GCA_035776675.1 Caryophanales bacterium | reverse complement strand
CCCCGACATCTTCATGATAGGCATGAATAAAACGATTCGCCAGTTCAAGGACATCTTCGCCCAACTCGCCTGCTGCGCGAATGATTTTATCGTCAACATCTGTAAAATTAGACACAAATTCAACGTCATAACCGCGGTATTCCAAATACCGGCGCACTGTGTCATAAACAATCGGCGGGCGGGCGTTGCCGATATGAATGTAATTGTATACGGTTGGCCCGCAGAAATACATCTTCACCTTGCCTTCTTCCAGCGTCTTGAAATCTTCCTTTTGCTGTGTCAAAGTATTATAAACTCGAATGCTCATTACGATTCACTTCCTTTAACTGTTCAAGTTCCGTTTTCAACCTGTCAATTTCCTCCTCCAGGTCCCGGCATTTGTCAGCAACGGGATCAGGGAAATAATGATCCAGATCCCGGCGCAGCTTAACCCCGTCTTGTTTCACAACTCGACCAGGGATCCCGACGACAGTTGAATTAGCCGGTACATCGCTTAACACGACAGACCCCCCGCCAACCTTGGCGTTTTTCCCAATCGTAAGGGAGCCAAGCACCTTGGCACCTGTCGAAATCAACACATTATCCTCCACAGTCGGGTGGCGTTTACCTTTTTCTTTACCGGTTCCCCCCAGCGTTACCCCTTGATAGATCGTAACGTTATCCCCAATCTCACAGGTTTCTCCTATAACCACGCCCATTCCGTGATCAATGAAGAAACGACGGCCGATTTTCGCTCCGGGATGGATTTCAATTCCGGTAAAGAATCGAGCCAACTGGGAAATAAGACGGGCGAGAAACAACCATTGATGTTCATGACACCAATGGGCAAGCCGGTGGGCCCAAACGGCATGCAGACCTGAATACGTCAGAATCACCTCAAAATAATTACGGGCTGCCGGATCCTGATCGAATATAACATCTATATCTTCACGAAGTTTTCTAAACATTTTCGCTCCCTCCGGAATAATCGCCGCACGATTTTTTTTTTGAAATCAGAAGCCGGAAGCCAGACCTCTGTTAATATAAAAAAAAACGCCTCGCATCCTGGAAGCTGAAGATGGAGAGTTAGAAATTGGATTACAGATTGCCATTCCTAACTTCTCGCTTCTAATAACATCCAGAATACAGAGACGCGTTGTACGTGGTTCCACTCTGCTTAGAGCACACTTTGACCAAGTGCTCTCCCTCATTCGTGATAACGGGAAACTTCCCGCCCTGATCTACTCACTTTCGAACAGGGACTCAAAGGGGCACTTCGGATCAGTCCGTGCTTCAACCACTCTCAGCCGATGATGGTTCTCTCTGTCAAGCCGTCGACTGTCCTACTTTCCCTTATCTACGTTTTTGCCGTTCAGTTTTCTATACTATATTACATGAGAAGCAAAAAGTGAAGTTATGCGATTTGGCTCAACACGTTGTCCAACCGCTCCAAAACAGCCTTCTTCCCTAACAAATACAGGGTTTTCGGCAATTCCGGCCCGTGCGTCTGTCCGGTTGCCGCCACACGAATCGGCATAAATAACTTCTTCCCTTTATTTCCGGTCTCTTTCTGTACAGCCTTAACCGCCTGGAAAATCGCCTTCGGTTCATAGTCTTCCAGCTGATTAAGTTGAGCATGCAATTCCCGCATGACTTCGGGAACCTGTTCCTGCCTCAGAATTTCAAGCGCTTCATCACTGTAAGAAAGGGTCGAACGGAAGAATAAATCGGTCAACTCGACGATCTCCGCTCCATATGAAAGTTGCTCCTGATAGAGAGCGATAAGCTCGTGAGCCCACTCTCTCGCGTTTTCGTCCATATCCTCATTAAGCTTCCCGGCTTTAATCAAATGAGGCAAAGCCAAGTCAATCACACGCTCTAATGAGGCTTCCTTGATATATTGGTTATTCATCCATTTCAGTTTACTCACATCAAAGACGGCCGGAGAAGTGGACAACCGCTCAGGATCGAAGATTTCAATAAATGCTTCGCGGGTAAATAATTCATCTTCGCCTTTCGGAGACCAACCGAGCAACGCAATAAAATTAAATAACGCCTCAGGCAAATAACCGAGGGAATCGTATTGTTCGATAAATTGCACAATCGATTCATCCCGCTTGCTTAATTTCTTATGATTTTCATTCACAATCAATGTCATATGGCCAAACTTCGGAGGTTCCCAACCGAATGCTTCATAAACCATTAGCTGTTTCGGCGTGTTGGAAATGTGATCATCTCCACGCAGAACATGGGAAATCGCCATCAAATGATCGTCAATCACAACCGCGAAATTGTAAGTTGGAATCCCGTCTTTCTTCTTAATGACAAAATCACCGATGCCATCTGACTCGAACGAAACGGTGTCTTTTACAATATCATTGAACTTGTAGATCTTCCCCTTAGGAACCTTGAAACGCACACTTGGTTTACGCCCTTCCGCCTCGAAAGCGGCGCGTTGATCTTCCGTAAGATGCCGACATTTCCCGGAATACTTCGGGGCAACGCCACGGGCAAGTTGTTCTTCACGTTCCTTTTCCAATTCTTCTTCCGTACAATAACATTGATAAACCAAATCACGATCGAAAAGCTCTTTCACATGGCGTTCATATAAATCCAACCGTTCTAACTGACGGTACGGCCCGTATTCTCCGCCCTTGTCTATGCTCTCGTCCCAATCGATTCCCAGCCATTTCAGGTAATCCAATTGGTTGTATTCGCCGCCTTCAACATTACGTTTCTGATCGGTATCTTCCACACGAATAACAAACGAGCCACCCTGGTTGCGTGCAAATAAATAATTGAATAAAGCCGCGCGGGCATTCCCAATATGTAAGTGTCCCGTTGGACTTGGTGCGTAACGTACTCTTACCTCATTTGCCATTTCATCACGTCCCATCTAAAGATAAAGATAAGCAGGGAAAGGCTCGAAGCCTGATCCCCTGATCCGGAAACAGCCTCTCCCCTTAACATTTCATATTCATTCATCTTCTATAAGCACAACAGCTTCCGCAGCTATTCCCTCGCCGCGTCCCGGAAAACCAAGCTTTTCCGTGGTTGTCGCCTTAACATTGACCTGTTCGTCCTCCATTTCCAGGATCGAGGCAATATTCTTTCTAATCTCATCTATATACGGCGCCATTTTCGGTCGTTCAGCAATAATGGTCGCATCAATATTTCCGCACTTGTAACCTTTATCCTTTACCAAACGATAGACTTGTCTCAACAATTCCGCCGAATCCGCGCCATTAAACGCAGGATCCGTGTCAGGAAAGTGTTTGCCTATGTCACCGAGTGCCGCCGCGCCAAGCAGGGCGTCACTAACCGCGTGTAACAATACATCAGCATCCGAGTGGCCCTCGAGCCCTTTTTCATAAGGAATCTTCACCCCGCCGAGAATGAAAGGACGCCCCTCAGCTAACCGATGTACATCAAATCCATGGCCAATTCTCATCCGCGTTCTCCCTCCCGTCTTTTCGCTAGAATCGCGCGGGCAGTCACCAGATCATCAGGCGTTGTGATTTTAATATTATCATAATCACTTTCCACCATGCTGACGGGTTGTCCCAGTTTTTCAACCAACGACGCGTCATCAGTACCTGTCGTCCCCGCCTTCTCAGCCTTTTCATGCGCCTCTTTAACGAGAGACAGACGAAAAGCTTGTGGGGTCTGCACTACCCACAAGCTTGAACGCTTCAATGTTTCAATAACCATTCCGTCCGCCGCTTTCTTGATCGTGTCCTTTACCGGAACACCCGGAATCGCCGCTCCACATTCTTTCGCCCGGGCAATCAGCCGTTGAATTAACTCCACTGTCACAAACGGCCGTGCCCCGTCATGGATAAGGACAATTCCTTCTGATCCGCAAGTCTTTAATCCTTTATATACGCTGTCTTGGCGTTCTGCGCCGCCAGGTACGAGTTGTTGTGCCTTAGAAAGGCTAAACCGGGCAAAGAGTGCAGCCATCTCCTGCTTTTCCGCAGGATTGACTGCCACTATGATAGCTTCGCATGCCGGATCATTTTGAAATACAGATAAAGTATGGACAATTAACGGTTTCCCGTCCAATTCAAGCCACAATTTATTCTTTCCGGCGTTCATTCTTTTGCCCTCTCCCGCCGCCGGAATCACAACCGAATAATTCATCTTTCTCCCCTTAGACTAAAGTGCCTTTTCAAGCATTTTTGGTTTGGCAAAGATCATCCGGCCAGCCGATGTCTGCAGGACACTCGTGACCAGCACTTCGATGGTTTTGCCGATGTAGTTTCTGCCTTCTTCAATGACAATCATCGTGCCGTCGTCCAGATAGCCGACTCCTTGATTATGTTCTTTACCGTCCTTAATCACATGAACATTCAGTTCTTCACCCGGCAACACAATAGGTTTAACGGCATTGGCGAGATCGTTAATATTCAACACGGGGACACCCTGCAACTCGCAAACTTTATTCAAATTGAAATCATTCGTGACCACAATTCCGTTGGCCACCTTCGCCAATTTAACCAGCTTGCTGTCAACCTCGGCAATTTCCTCGAAGTCCCCTTCATAGATTTCGACCTTGACTTCCAATTCCTTTTGCACGCGATTCAAAATATCAAGCCCGCGCCGACCTCTGTTTCGCTTCAATACATCAGATGAATCCGCAATATGCTGCAATTCTTCAAGAACAAAACGCGGAATGACCAGTGTGCCTTCCAGAAAACCAGTCTGGCAGATATCTGCAATCCGTCCGTCGATGATGACACTCGTATCCAATATCTTCAATTTTACACTGTCGCCTGATTCCTTTTGTTCCTCATTTTCCTTTTTCCTGTCTTTTGTTCGCGACGAAACCGAGAACAGATTGATTAATTCATCCCGTTTTTTGAACCCGACACGAAAGCCGAAATAGGCAAACAAACAGGCCAAGAAGAATGAAATCACCCAATTTAAAGCCGGATAGGCCATAGGGGGTAAAGGAATTAAAAAAGCAACAATAAGACCGAAAACAAGACCGAACGTCCCAAACATAACATCGCCGACAGGCGCTTTAATAAGCCGATCTTCCATCATACCGATTGCGTGTACAACAGAATCGGCAAACCATAAAGTCAACAAAAAGAAAATCACAGCTCCGATAACCGCGCCCGTATAAGGATCCAACACCCAATCAGGCATTTCACCGATATTTAAGACGGGAATGAGATCCGGAATAAAAGCAAAGCCGAGAGTCGCGCCAATGATTACAAAAAACAGTTGTACGATTCTTTTCATCATTTCATTCACCTCCTTCTTCATTATGGACAATTTTGAGAAATTGAAACCCTCTCCTTTTCATTTTACAAAGAATCAAGGATTTCAAACCCTTTACGGAAAATTGTAAGTTCTTTTCAATCAATTGTTACATTCAAATCATAAAATTTTCCATAAGGATACTATGATTAACGTAACACAGCAAACTGTGAGTGTCAATGTGATAAATGAAGTATTTTATCACAATCTCTTATCATTCGTCAATTATATATTTCGATCGACAAAAAGTTGCTCTTGAATTCGCTCAAGACCGTATTTAATTTTGCGGGCTCGAATTTCCCCAATTCCTTCGACATCATCAAGCGCTTCAATCGAAGCCTTCATAATATCATTCAGATGATCGAAACGTTCCGTCAAATTCTGGATAATGGCAGACGGCAGCCGGGGAATCCTATGCAAGATTCGATAACCCCGCGGAAAAACATTCTGATCGGACGGCGTCCCTTGTGGATATCCCAGCAGCTTAACAATCACTCCCTCATCCAGTAATTCCTCACCCGGAAGTTTGGCGAGTTGCTCAATGATATGATAAGGATCCCTGTCCCTATTCTGAGCATAATCACGGACAAGCCAGATTGTTTCTTTTTCGATACCGGAGACCAATTCTCGCATTTGCATACTGATTAGCCGTCCTTCGGTGCCGAGCTCATTGACATACTTTCCAATTTCGTTCTTGATTTTCAAGACCATGCCAATGCGATGAATAACCTGGGAAACCTCCTGAAAGGTCACCAGTTCCTCAAATTCCAAAGCGCCCAAATTGGTAATCCCTTGATTAAGCACAGTCTTATATTTCTCCAACGTTTGAATCGCCTGATTGGCTTTGGCCAACATAACGCCGATTTCTTTCAAGGTGTAACGATATTGCCCCTCGTAAAGGGTGACTACATCACGCCGTTGGGAGATGGAAATAACAAGACAAGAGGTTTGCCTGGCTACCCGTTCGGCGCTGCGATGGCGAATTCCCGTTTCGTTTGAGGGAACGGACGACTCAGGAATAAGTTGAGTATTTGCCCGTAAAATTCGGGTCCCGTCCTCATTCAAAATAATCGCTCCGTCCATTTTGGCCAATTCATACAGAGCAGCCGGCGAGAAAGGACAATCAATGAAAAATCCTCCCTCCACAACCTTCTGAACACGCTCATTGTAGCCAATAACAATCAGCCCGCCCGTTTTAG
>DASTWO010000134.1:0-11084 GCA_035776675.1 Caryophanales bacterium | reverse complement strand
CGTGACGGCCATGTGAAGTCGAATGACGGTTTGATTGATTTAGATCTTGTGATGCCCACTGAGAATTCTGATAAAAAAGGATCCAACCCAGAGCAATTATTTGCGGCAACTTATTCAGCTTGTTATGACGGAGCTTTGAATCTGGTAGCCTCGAAAAAGAAGAAGGAAATAGATTCAGCCACTACGGCTGATGTCAGTTTTCTAAAGGATCCGGAAGACGGAGGGTTCAAAATTGCCGCTACACTAAATATTGAAGTGAAGGGTGTGAGCCAGGAAGAAACAGAGGAACTGGCTGAGGAAGCCCATCAAGTTTGCCCTTATTCGAAAGCAACTCGCGGCAATATCGAAGTAGAATTGAAACCGAAAGCTGTTTAATTAAATGATTTGGGATTTTAACCCCTCCTTGACGCTCTTAAGCGGCCAGGGAGGGGTTTATTAATGCAGTCCCGTCAGTTGTTGATATAACGTTCAAACACGTGGCCGAAATCTTTTACATTGAATTTTTCCTTGGATTCCTCAAGCCAGGAGAACGCGGTCCGATTAATCTCTTCGAACTCCTCATGAAGGCTTTTCTCCTTATTCTCGCTGCGGCTTAAGGTCGTTGAAGCCATTTCAAGACTTTGGCGGGAATAACTCAATAAAGTATCGTTATGATGGGCTATTTCAGCGATCATCAGCAATGCTTTGTATAAATCTTTCAATTCATCAAGATGGCTTTTGTGAACATCAATCGAAAACGGATGGTCGCCCATGATGAATTTGATTTCCACATCTTTATCGATCGTTCCGGCTGTCTCAAACATCACGTCCGAAATTTTATTAAGACGGTAAGTATAGCGTCGGAGCGTGCGTTTCTTGCTGGCCGCGCTTTCCCCGTCAACGTGGATCAAAGCCATGTTGGTGAAGCAATACTCGTCGGCTTTCGACTTGATAAGGAAATAGATTTTCTCGCCGTCCTCATGCATGACATAATCGTCAGATTCTACTTTGTCATAATCCTCAGGTTTGATCACTGCCCCAATATCACTTAGTCCCAGTACGTCCGAAGCTACTTTCCCGAACATTTCCTCAGCCCTTTCAATTTATGATGGTCTCCCTGTTTCATACGATTGTGATGGCCAAAGGTTTCAAAAAGATGGGAAATTGGCTAACATGATAAGATAGGATTAACTTTTGCGAAAATACAGCTGATGAGTAAAAAGGCGTCAATTGGACAAGGAAAGACAAGAGAAGAATGGGGGAATTTCAATGAATGTGCGAGGGTTTGCTTTAGTCATAGCGGTTTTGTTAATGATTAGCGCCGGATGCGGGGGGACTCAGTCGCCATCCGAAAATGGAAATCCGGGCAACGATGATTCCAAAGTACAACAAAATGAAGATAAGGCCGAGGAAGAAGCTTCGGATACAGGGCAGCCAAAGAAACAGATCATTTATGGACCCGCCGACCCAAAGTATCAAATGGATCTCAACTATAACGGTGAAAACCATACCATTTCCGGAACGATGGAGGTTCAATTCTCCAACAATCTCAACAAAACACTCCAGCATGTCTATTTCAATTTGTGGCCGAACGCTGAACGGTTTAAAGACGGCGGCATCACCGTTGAAAATGTGAAAGTCAACGGAGAAAAGGCAACTTATCAAGTCGATCAAACCAAACTTGATCTCTCGGGGTTATCCCTTGCCGAAGGGGATTCAGCTTCTGTCAAAATGACTTTCGCGGTGAAAATTCCGAAGATGGAAGATCGCTTTGGTTGGTATGGCACAACGGTTTCTTTAGGGAACTGGTTTCCGATTTTGGCTGTCTATGATAACGAAGGCTGGAATCTTGATCCATACTTCGAGCACGGAGAGTCCTTCTATTCTTTGAACGCGGATTTTGATGTAACCTTAACGGCAGATTCCGAAGAAGTTATTGCCGCGACCGGACAGGAAGCAGGGAAGGCGGAAGTGAAGAACGGGAAAGCAACGCATCATTATAAGGCTCGGAACGTAAGGGATTTTGCCATGCAGATGAATTCACAATATCATGTGAAAACGGCCCATGTGAATGACGTGGAAATCCACCTCTATTACACTGATGATCAGAAGAAATATGCCTCGATGTTAATGACAACAGGGAAAGAATCTGTACGTCTTTTCAGTGAAAAAATCGGGGCCTACCCGTGGAAGGAACTTGATATAGCCGGAATGGAGGCAGATTGGTTCGGCGGCATGGAGTACCCGCAGATGGTTATGATTAGTCTATATGAACCTTTCGGACGGGAGTTCATGAAGCTTTCGACAGCCCACGAAATCGGGCATCAGTGGTTCTATGGAGCCGTCGGCAATAACGAGTACGATGCCACATGGTTGGACGAATCTCTGACCTCTTATATCTCCTCCTTATATGTCGGCACACTGGATCGTTTGGAAGCCCGAATCCCTAAAGCTTCTTATTACCATCTGTCTTCACCCGTGTCGACCTTCACGAAACATGCGGATAACGGAGGAATTGATGCCTATAATTATATGTTTTACACTTACGGACCAGCCGTAGTCAATGAACTCCGGCAACTTATGGGAGATAAGGCCTTTTACACAGGATTGCAACAATACTATCAGGACATGAAATTTAAGATTGCGACGACTGCTGATTTCGTTCGTATAATGGAAAAGGCGTCAGACAAGGACTTGACCGATTTCTTTAAGAAATACAGGATTTACGTGAACGATCCGCAACAGACAAACTCGAAAAAATAACAAAAATGAAGGGCGGCCAAGCATGAGCCGCCCTCTTACAATTGGGTTCGGATGTCCCAAAGTTCCGGGAAGAATCTGTGGTCGAGCACTTGCTTTAGGTAGCCTACACCGGAAGAACCGCCGGTTCCGGGCTTATGGCCGATAATGCGCTCGACGGTTTTCATATGGCGGAAGCGCCATTGTTGAAACCAATCTTCGATGTCGACCAGTTTCTCAGCCAGTTCGTAAAGATCCCAATGTTTTTCGACGTTTCTATAGACCCCAAGCCAGGCGGCCTCTACGCTTGCATCAGCCTGATAGGGCTCTGTGTAGTCTCTTTCCAGAACGTCTGAATTGATTTCAAACCCGGCTCTGGCCAATGCCTTTATGGATACATCGTATAGACCGGGCTCATGCAAGGCTTCAGTCAGACGCTCATGTAACTCAGGGTCTTTTTTATAAATATTCAGGACGTGTTTGGTCTTATAGCTGAGAGCGAATTCGATCATTCGGTATTGATAGGATTGAAAGCCGGATGCCTGTCCGAGATGATCACGAAACTCCATGTATTCCGAAGGTGTCAAGGTGGACAGGACGTCCCAGGATTTGATGACTTGTTCTTGTATGTTGGAGACGCGGGCCAATTTCTTAAAGGCGGTGGAGAGTTCTCCTCCGTCAATAGAATGAATGGCCTCGCGAAGCTCGTGAAGGATCAGTTTCATCCACAGTTCACTAACCTGGTGGATGATGATAAACAGCATTTCATCATGGTGCCCGGATAATCGGGTTTGGCTGGATAGAAGCCGATCCAGTTGCAGATATTCGCCGTAAGTCATGCGCTCGCGAAAGTCCGTATAGATGCCTTGTTCGCGGTTGTTATCCGACATTTGGTGTCATCCTTTCTCAGGTTATTCCACAAAATAAACCTTGCCGCTTGGCAGTTCCAATGCGTTCAATTGTCCTCCGAAAACACAGCCGCCATCAATTCCGATAATGTTGTTGTCGCCAAAATACACTTCAAAGCCATCCTGAAAGGTATTGGTTGGCGTATGACCGAAAATGACCTTTTTCTTGCCGTTATAGTCATAGTGAAATTCTTCGCGGATCCACATAAGAACGTTGGGATCAGTTGAGGGAAGGGGCATAGTCGGATGAACACCGCCGTGCACAAAGATGTAGTCTTCCGTTTCGTGGTAATGGTCCAGATTGCGAAAGAAAGAGAGGTGTCTTTCGACCTCCTCGGTTTCTGTAAGCGGCGTCATTTTTGTGATAAGACTGTCCAAATCTTCCGTTTCAGCATCCGGGACTGTGTAATCGTAGCTTTCCAATGTTTGCATCCCGCCGTTCCTGAGCCACCTCTTGATTTGGCTTTCATCTTCAAAGGCCTTTTCCATCATATCGTCGTGATTGCCTTTCAGGGCAATTGCGCCTTCTGCCTCAAGCTTCATCACTTTATCGACGACGGCCATCGATTGCGGCCCGCGATCAATATAATCCCCAAGCAAAATCAGTTGATCCTCACTCGGATCGTAAGAAATCTTCTCCAAAAGCCGTTCGAATTTCTCTAGTTCTCCGTGAATATCGCTGATGGCAAGTGTTCTGTTCATCTCATCATCACCAATCCATTTTCAGATAAAGGGTGAAAGGCAAAAGAGGGCGGCATACGAGCCGCCTGTAGTTAAAATGCCCAGTTGCCATTTCGGAAGACGGGTACAAGTTCCCCATCCGGGGTCTCTCCGTCGATGTCGAGGTCGGCCGAGCCGATCATGAAATCAACGTGCGTAATGCTCTGATTAAATCCCTTGGCAGCCAATTCCTCTTTGCTTTGATTATCCGCGTCTTTAATGTTCAATGATAGCGCATTGCCGAGTGCGATGTGACAAGATGCGTTCTCGTCAAACAAAGTGTTGAAGAATATCAAGTCGGAATTGGAAATGGGTGAATCGTGCGGAACAAGTGCCACTTCGCCAAGTCGGCGTGCCCCGTCATCGGTTTCCAGAATGCTTTTTAACGAGTCATAGCCCTTTTCAGCCTTATAATCCACGACCTTACCGTCTTCGAAGGTCAACGAAAAGTCTTCGATGAGACTGCCTCCGTAATTCAACGGTTTTGTGCTGGAAACGGTGCCGCTGACTCCGTTTTTGTGTGGCATTGTAAACACTTCTTCGGTCGGAACATTCGGCAAAAAACGAATTCCTTTTTGTGTGGTGAAGCTTGCCGCTTTCCACAAGTTGTCATCAGCCAATTCGATCTTCAGATCGGTTCCCGGCGCTTTATAATGAAGGGCTTTGAATCCTTTTTTGTTCAAGTAATCGGCTTTACTCTGCAGGGTTTCGATATGTTTCTCCCAGGAAGCCACCGGATCTTCTGTATCGACACGCGTCGTGTAGAAGATTTGCTCCCACAGGGCGTCAACTTGCGCCTCCGTCTCGAGTTCAGGAAAGATTTTCGCTGCCCAATTTTGCGAAGGGACAGATAGGATGCACCAGGTAATGCCTCCGTTCGTTTGGGCGTCCTGAAACCGGCTCATGGCTTTTCCTGCTGCCTTTCGGCTGAGGGCCATCCGCTCCGGATCAATTCCTTTCATCAAATCAGGATCCATGGCCGCGACTTCAAGCAACGCACCGCCTTCATCAATCAACTCATCATGGGCTTGCACCTGCCATTGCGGAAAGTCTGCCAATCCTTCTTCCGGTGCTTCTTCATATGTAATTCGCTGGATTATGGGATCGTATAAGTTGGTGTACACCTTTTTGGCCCCGACCTGATAGGCCTTTCGCGTAATCATCCGAACAAATTCGGCATTTTCGATAGCCGCGTTGATCCGTAACTTTTGCCCTTCCTGGATATTCAGCGCGACTTTCACCACCAATTCCGCGTATTTCTCTAACTTTTCCTCGAAGTTTTCCACATTGGTCCCCCCAATCAATTGTCTTACTCATCTTATCATATTTGGGTTTGAGATTCGCAGACCGTTTGCTTATAATGAAAGAAGCGATTAAATGAGAGGAGCGGGAGAGATATGGGTGTGAGTTGTTTGGCAATCCAGGAGGCTGTCTCGTTCCCGTTTCTATTTTCTCAGGAGTGAAGACTTTTTGTCTTTGCTCTTTTTTTTATGTACAAGGAGGGGTTTATGAATGAGGTACAAGCGAGTGATGGTCAAGTTAAGCGGCGGTGCATTATCGGGGGACTCCAGTGAGAACTTCGATCCGCTCAGTCTTGAACATATTGCGGATGAGGTGCTTTCGCTTGTGAACAACGGTGTCGAGGTGTCCATTGTAGTTGGGGGAGGCAACATATTCAGGGGCCGGATGGCCGAGATGTGGGGCATTGATCGTGTTGAGGCCGACAACATTGGGACGTTAGGGACAGTTATTAACAGTCTGATGCTTAGAGGCGTCTTGAAAAGTAAAACGGAAAAAGAAGTGCGGGTCATGACGTCCGTGCCAATTTCAACAGTTGCTGAACCCTATATCAGACTGCGAGCCGTCCATCATTTGGATCAGGGATACGTGGTGATCTTCGCTGGCGGAAATGGCCAACCGTTTGTGACGACGGATTATCCGGCGGTCCAGCGTGCTCTGGAGACCAGCTGCGACGCAATCTTTGTCGCCAAACAAGGAGTGAACGGGGTTTACACGAGTGACCCGAAGGAAAACCGCGATGCCAGGAGATATAAGACGCTCAACTATGACGATGTGGTTAAGGAAAATATCAAGGTGATGGATCAAGCGGCGTTGTTGCTGGCGAGAGATCATGATCTACCGGTCCATATTTTCGACTTCGAACAATCCCGTCTGATGGAGCGGATTTGCGGTGGTGAAAATCCGGGCACGTATATTGGGAACCTTGAGTCGGCTTTTTCGTAAGAATAGATAAAGAAAAAGGATGGCCGAACCGATATATAAGGGGAAGCTGGAAAGGGGTTGAGTTGGTTGAAAGATGAAAAGACAATTTCGTTATTTGTGCATTTATCCGGATTTGCTGTATTTTTTATTCCATCGTTCGGCAACATTATTGGACCGCTTGTCCTATGGCTGATCTTTCGAAAGGATTCCGATTTTGTTGACCAGAACGGCAAGGAAGCGCTGAACTTCCAAATTTCTTTCACAATTTACTTCATCATTAGCTGGATTCTTTGCCTCATTCTGATAGGATTTGTTTTACTGGCGATAGCTGGTATCCTTTGGTTCATTTTCGTCATTGTTGCGACTATGAGAGCGAGCAACGGGGAATCGTACCGTTATCCGCTGACCATACGATTTATTAAATAATCGGGAAAAGACGCTGTCATGAGGAATCATGGCGGCGTTTTTCATTTGGAGATAAAAGATTCTCTTGAAAACGACAACTGTGTCGTTTATAATAACGACACAACTGTCATTTTGGATTTGGAGAGGGGATTGAATCATGAATCGTGAACTGTTGAAGAACCGGAAGTATGTTTATTTGTTGTCAGCCCAGACTGTTTCAAACCTGGGGGATTGGTTAAATATTGTCGCGTTGATGGCATTGATCGGCTTGAAATGGCACGCGTCGCCACTTGCCGTTTCAGCAGCGGTATTGTGTCTGGCTGTTCCATCCATAGTGTTCGGTTCTTTCGCGGGGACAATCGCCGACCGATTCGATCGCAAGTTTCTAATGATTATGGCTGATGTGTTAAGAGCGGTGGTCGTCATCGGGGTTGTCTTTTCAACCCAACTCTGGCAGGTATATCTTCTTTTGTGCATTAAATCGGTGTTCTCAGCTCTTTTCGAGCCGGCAAAGGAAGGGAAATTGAAAGAAATTGTGAAAGATGATCTGATGCAACCTGCCGTTGCGACAAGTGAACTCGTGAACAACGGGGCGAAGATCGTCGGACCGATTTTGAGTGGGATTTTCGTGGCCGCGGTCGGGATTCAATGGTCTTTTTACCTGGATAGTCTCTCCTTCTTGTTGTCTGCCTTCCTTCTGATCGGTGTTCCCCGTACAACGAGGACAACTCCGGATATGGCAGAGCATGATGGCAATAAGCTGGGCTTCTTCAAACAATTCACCGAGGGGTTTGTTTTTCTGAAGGCGATGCCGTCGCTTTTGATGGGCTTGGTTGTATTCAGCCTGGTGATTCTGACTTTGCAGATTTCGGATTCACAGATTATTATTCTTTTACGTGAAATTCCCGAAAACCCGATCGATATATTGGGTTACAGTATGGCGGCCAGCGGGGCGGGCATGGTTATTGCGGCTATTCTTTTCAACAAAAAAGAAATTCGTCATTTTATGAAAGTCTTGTCTTGGAGCGGTATATTTCTCGGTGTCGCCTTTATTCTCATGGGTTTGCTCATCCATCTACCTGTGCTTTGGGTAACCATTCTATTTCCTGTCCTCGCCTTCGTTATGGGATTCTCGTTTGACATGGCGCTGATTCCTTTTAACGTAATGGTGCAGAAAAGGACCCCTGAGAAAATGACTGGGCGTGTCTTCGGGACGATTAGCAGTGTGGTCACGCTGGCATCCGTTATTGGAATGCTAGCAGGAGGTTTCATTTCGGAGTTTCTGGGCGTTATATGGACATTCGTTCTCGGAGGGAGTGTCCTTGCGGTTGTCGGGGTGATAGTTTATATTATTCGTAGTAGATTTGAAGGTGGGAAACAGTATGCCGAAGGTCAGCCGGGAGCACATAGAAAAGCGGAAATCTGAGATTCTTGAGGCCGCCTTAACGGTGTTTTCCAGAAAGGGCTTTGAACCGACGACAATGCGGGATATTGTTGAAGAATCCGGTATGAGCCGGGGCGGGGTTTATCAATATTTCTCAAGCCCCGAAGAAATGTTGGAAGCCATTCATGAAAGAAATATTCACAGAACTGCCGATTTTGTGCGGGAATTATTAAGCCAAAATGAAACGGTTTGGGGCGCTTTGGAAGATTACCTGGCGGAAATCTCAGGTGAAAGCCGGTATGCGATGGTGATTTATGAGTATTCTATGACTTCGTGGAGAAATGAACGTCACCGTCGATTTATGAACAATGTTGTGCGGGGTAGTTTCCAAGCTTTTGAAGCTCTCCTCCAACAGGGAGTCGACAATGGAGAGTTCCGTCCAACCCAATCCCTTGATGCCATTGTGAGTTTCTTGATCAACGTGGGTGACGGATTGTCTTTTCAAGCTTCCATTCTCGGAAATGAAGCTGCCCATGTCCAAGAACAAGTCGAAGGGTTGAAAATCTATCTTCGAACGGTTTTGCAAGTGCGGGAGGAACCTCGTATATGATAAAATCTGAAGGGAGAACCGTACCAGATGGAGAAGATGTTTGGTGTCGAGGAAGTCACTTTTTTTGTACCGGATGTTTCAGAAGCGAAGGAATGGTATATTCGCCTGCTCGAGTCGAAGCCTGTTTTTGATCATACGAATTTCTGTTCTTTCCAGGTGGGCACAACCTTTATAGGTTTACATCCTGCTGATGACAAAACCCCTTCAGGTGTAAGTGGCCAGGTCGCTTACTGGCGGGTTGAAAATCTTGAAACAACCCTTGAGGCATTTGTCTCACATGGATGTGAAATATTTCGCGGCCCGATCTTAGGGGTAGATGGCGTGAAAATTTGCCAGGTGAAAGATCCGTTTGGGAATGCCTGGGGATTGATGGAGAAATAGTGTTGGAGAATCACACATATAGCTGGTCCCCGTTATAAGCCATTCGGAAAGTTAGCAGCATCCAGCGGATTTGACCCTCGGCTGTTTCGATTTTTGGGATTGAGGAATTGACAATTGATGCACAGGCGGTAAACTAAAGAGAAAAGTGGATAGGAAGGATGAAATGATGTCGGTTGTATCAGAAATTTTGGACCATAATCACAAATTCGTAGAAGAAAAAGCGTATGAAGTCTATCAAACAAGTAAGTTTCCTGAGAAGAAAATTGTTGTTTTGACCTGTATGGACACCCGTTTAACAGAGTTGTTGCCGAATGCGATGGGCCTGAAAAACGGAGACGCGAAGGTTCTGAAAAATGCCGGCGCAATGGTGATCAGCCCGTTTGACAGTGCGATCCAGGGCATATTAGTCGGGTTGTGGCAGCTCGGCGCGGAGGAAGTCGTAGTAGTTGGCCATCATGACTGTGGCATGGCGGGCCTTGAAGGCTCCGCAACCCTGGAGAAAATGAAGGAAAACGGCATCAGCGATGATATGTTGAGTGCCTTGTCTGACGGCGGTGTGAATTTGGAGAAGTGGCTGTCAGGGTTCGAATCCGTTCCCGATAACGTGCAGAACAGCGTGAACATGATTAAGCAGCATCCATTGCTTCCGGAAGGAACCAAGGTTCACGGATTGATCATCGACCCGGGAACAGGGAAGTTGGATCTTGTTGTTGAAGATCAATAGAAAAATAATATTGAGATGACACGGGTTGTTGCAGTAGAATTCTACGGCGGCAACCTTTTTTGCATGATTGTGATATAATGACAAGAAAATTTCGCACGCTGGAGGAAAACGATGCATCATCCAAAGAGAGAGAACCGTGAACGTTTGTTAATTTCATGTCCGGACCAGCCGGGAATCGTGGCGGAGGTTTCCCGTTTTTTATATGATCACGGCGCGAATATCGTCCAATCGGATCAATATTCAACCGACCCTTCCGGAGGGACTTTTTTTATGAGAATTGAATTCGATCAACTTGAAGCTGGTCGAACCGGAAGGTTACAAAAGGAGTTCGCTGGAATTGCTGAGCGGTTTCAAATGGAATGGCGGTTTTCGTCAGTAAGGCGGCGGAAGCGGATGGCCATTTTCGTGTCGAAGTTCGATCATTGCTTGCTGGAGTTGCTCTGGCGCTGGCAGGCGGGCGACATCGACGCTGAAATTCCGCTCGTCATCAGCAACCATCCGGACCTGCGTGAAACGGTGGAGGCTCTACATATTCCGTTTCACCATATTCCCGTGAGCAAGGGAAATAAAGAGGAAGCGGAGAATAAACAACTGGCACTATTACGAGAATCCGATGTAGACTTTGTGGTGTTAGCCCGTTACATGCAAATCTTATCTCCTGAATTCATCGCGAATTACCCGGACAACGTGATCAATATTCATCACTCCTTTTTGCCGGCTTTTGTCGGGGCAAGGCCGTATGAAAGGGCTTTTGAACGCGGTGTAAAAATTATTGGAGCGACCTCCCATTACGTTACGGATGATCTGGACGAGGGACCGATTATCGAACAAGGTGTACAAGAAGTCAGCCACAAGCACAACGTTGAAGAATTGAAACGGATCGGCCGGACGATTGAGCGGGATGTCCTGGCGCGTGCCGTTTCACTGCATGTGGCTGACCGGGTGATCGTACATGGGAACAAGACGATTGTTTTTTAAAAACTTATTTGGTGAATGTGACTTTTGTGCATA
>DASTWO010000133.1:0-5780 GCA_035776675.1 Caryophanales bacterium | reverse complement strand
TTGGCAGTAAGGACTTTGTCTTGTCTTGCAGACTCATCCAATGTCACCTAGCCTCGTATGAGGTTCGTGTTCCTCAGGGCGGAAGTTTGCCACCGGCTTCCTCCAGACACGAGGTCGCCCTCCATGCCCTTGCCTTAAGCTGCAACTACTACTGCCTTCACAGTTCGGGACTCTCACCCTATAGCCTGCACCCATGCCGGGCACACAAGATAAGGGCAGCGACTCAAGTCGCTGCCCTTTTAGATCTCGCGATTTCGATAAAACTCATGAAATAACTTCAACAACGCACGCTTTTCGATACGAGAGACGTAACTCCTTGAAATCCCGAGTTCTCTGGCAATTTCTCTCTGAGTACGTTCTTCTTGGTTATCAAGACCGAACCTGGCGATAACCACCTGTTGTTCACGCTTATCGAGAATATGAATGAAACTGTAAATTTTCTTCTTCTCCATGCTTAATTGAATCATTTCCACTATGTCTTCATTGTCGGATTTGAGGACATCGATCAATGTAATTTCATTTCCCTCTTTATCTTGCCCGATCGGATCCTGGAGCGAAACATCTTTTTTCGTTTTTTTCAAAGCCCTCAAATGCATCAGAATCTCATTTTCAATACAGCGGGCGGCATAAGTCGCTAACTTGGTCCCTTTTCCGCGTGAGTAACTTTCAATCCCTTTAATCAAGCCGACTGTGCCGATGGATATGAGATCTTCTGTGTCTTCCCCCGTGTTTTCAAATTTTTTCACAATATGAGCCACGAGTCTTAAGTTATGTTCAATTAGAATATTCCTGGCTTCCTCATCTCCCTCTTCCATTCGTTTTAAGTACTTTTTCTCCTCGTCACCGGGTAACGGCTGCGGAAACGCGTTGTTTTTCACATACGAAACAAAAACCATCACTTCTTTGAAAAAGTAAGCGATGGCCGCAAAAATACCAGACACGACCTCACCTCCGTTATTCATCCTTATGTGGGCGGAGGCCCGGTCGTGTCTGTACACCTAACAAATTTAAATATGAATTTGTTCAGCAAGCCTATTTAAGATTCCGTCTCAATGGATGAAATCAATCATTTTGTAGGCCATTAGAATATACGGATTCGTTCATCACGTTTTCTGTTCACTTCTTCGATGAGCCGATTAACCCGAATTCGATCTTCATAATGTTGAGCCATCGACATCGACTCCCTTCCGCGAACAGAAATGGATACAGTGATCAAATACAAATTAAGTCTTAACATCCTGTCTTCCTCCTTTCGAACCGGATTCTTTCACGTCAAGCCTTTCTCCTTTGTTAGCCAGTGCATAACCGCGGTTTTTGTCGCATTCATTTTGGCAACCTCCTCTTTCATCGTATGATTTATTAAAAAAGCCGTAAGTGCAGAACACCTACGGCATTTTTAACCATAAATTGAATTTTTACACAGTAAAAAAGACAATAAAAATACCTCAGGCATATAACGGCCTCAGGTAGCTTCATCGTCTTATGTAAAAACTAAGATGACGTTACTCTACTTCACGAACCCCGAAGGCCGAATCGAAAAATATACAGTTGTGGCTTGTGATAATTTATCCATGGTGATCAAGTTCATTTCGTTCGACCTCCTTTTCGTTAGTAATCTGATTCACAAATAGGATTATACTTCCTTTCCTGCTCATTGTAAAGCCTTTTTTCAAAAAAAATAATCGGTCAAGATTGACGTGCCGGGACATACGTTTAAGTAACGGGGGTGCTTGCATGGGAAATACTACAACAGTGATGATCGCTATCATTGGATTCATCGTGTTTTTCGGCCTTGTTGCCCATTTTCAAACCGGTTATTTCCTCAAGAAATGGCTCAATGAAATCCGCAGCCTTAAAGGAGATGGGAAAGACCAGTTTCTTTCCACTCCTTGGATCGGGCAAATGGTGAAAGAATACGAGCAATATCGACTTACCGGCACACCGGTCAACAGTCAGGTGTTGATCGAAAAATATTTCTTCAAACAACCAATTCGTTTACTTGGGCTCTTTCAGACACCTGTCGGCAACGTTGTGAAAATGCTTCAACAGTTGCCTTCTTTTTCAATTATCGTCGGTGTTCTAGGGACATTCATCGGCCTGACAATGTCAATGTTCTCAATGCAGAACATCTTGTTGTCGCTCAGCGACCAATCATCCACTCTGTCAGTTTCGGGCATCGTCTCCTCCATCAGCCAACCGTTCCAGGGAATGAGCATAGCCTTTCTTACAAGTATTGCAGGCATTGGTGGCGCGCTTTTTTTAACAATCCTGCAAGCGGGTTTTTTCTCCAAAGGCCGAGCGATTTCATATTTACAAGCGGAAATAGCCGCAGAATGCGAATCTTTTCTGGACCACGAGTTGAATGCGCATCTTGAGGCGCAAAAACCACAGGATACGATGGAGAAACTGCTTGATCGGCTTGTTGGAAAAGTCGAAGAAAGCTTTCAGAAAAGCGTCGGCCAATTCGGAGAGGAAATGGCCCGTTTTACGGGCGGATTGGAACATGCAATGGAAGAAGTACAAAAAATCTTGACCACACAGAGAGAACACAGCGAAGCCTTCGGGGAAAGCACTGAGGCACTTGAGCGGTTCGGCGGACAAATATCCGAAACGGCCGAGAAGCTCGGATCCGTCAACTCTGGAATGGAACGCGGCATACAGAAACTGGGCGATCAGGTAACCCACTTCGAAAAACAACTCGGCGGTTTGTTCAAAAAACGCGAAAACGATGACCGTCGCATGGAACAAGTCATTCAGCGATCCGACATGATGCTGGAACAAAGCAACAAAAAAACCGAAGAGCTTGGCGAGGCCTTTCTGCACGCGATGAACCAACAGATGCAGCAATACAATGACCAATACGACGCGATGGAACGAAAAATCGGACAACAGCAGGATGAATGGTATTTCCGTTATCAGGAGAAACAGGATCACTATCAGCGGGCGGCTGACGCTTTCGGAGCGTCTGTACAGCAATTGGAGAAAGCCATTTATGACATGGCCGAAAAAATGAAACGGGACATCTCCGAACAAATCAATCATGACCGCGAACGACAGTCACGCATGCAGATGGACCGAGGTCGCGATGACATGAGAGAAGTGACCCGGGCAGTTGAATCCCTTAATCGGGACTTACAAAATATCGAACGGTATCTGGAACAATTCTACCAGGTGGTATTGCGCATGTACGAAGAGGGGAAAAGAAAACGGGAACCACGTCGCATGCCTTCACAAATTATGGAGTAGGTGAAAACCGTGAGGGATCGCAAAAGTTATTTCCGTGAACAGGAAGTCAAGGAAGAATATTTCTGGCCGTCCTTTACCGATATGATGGCCATGATTGTGCTGGTCATCATGTTTATCGCTGTGATCGCGTTTGTCCAAAGCATTTACGAAGCTTACGGAGAGGCTCAGGTACGGGAGGAGCTGGCCCATGCCACAAACATTAAGGATCACATTTCCGACATCATCCGGAAGCAATTGGAAGAAGATCTTGGTAAAGATAAGGTAATCAAAGGCCCGAACGACACCATTTCCATTCAGGCGGATGTTTTATTTGATTCGGCAAGTACAGAAATCAAACCCGGCGGCAAAAAAGTACTCAATTCTGTAGCTGACGCTATTGTGCAAATCATCAACAATGATAAATTAAGCCGCTATATGAATACCATATTGATTGAAGGTCATACGGACTCTGTCCCATACGATAATTGGACGCTGTCCACCGATAGAGCAGTGGCGGTAGTCAAATATATGCTCAAAGCCAACCCGAAACTGGCGCAGAAACCGTATGCCAAATACCTGGCGGCTACCGGCTATTCGAAATACAGGCCAATCGCAAAAGGGAACAACCCGCAAGCGCGAAAGCAAAATCGGAGGATATCCTTCCAAATCATACTGGACGACAGCACATGGACCCAAAGAATTAAAGAACTGGTCGCCAAATAAAAAAAACGGGGGCGCCGGAACGCCTCCGTTACATATCTTCATTTTCCTGTTGGTCTTTTAATTTCAAAACCTTGCGATGAAAGAAAATCGATGACAGTAGTGCTACTACCGCTGCGGAACTCAACACCAACTGGTCCTGGCCGGTTCTGCCCTCAAACGGAATCAATGAGCCCATCGCCAAATATATGCTTAATACTAGCAATACCAGACTGAAATTTTTATAGTCGGTGATTTTATGCTGTACTTCCTTGAATTTCTTCTCTCCCACAAAACCCACCTCCATTCTACCTTTCCCTTCAAGTTTAACATGATTTCGCCATGAGTGAGTTTCCAATTTAAGCTAGTTGTTTAATGAAAAAATAACGGAGACCATTCGATGTCCCCGTTACATTTGTTCATTTTCATATTGTTGTTTCATTCGGCCAACCTTCCGATAGAAAAGGCCAGAACCTATCATAAAAGCAATTCCCGCTATACTTAACAAAACTTCATCAAAACCGGTTCTCCCTTGAAACGGGACAACGGCACCCATCGACAATGTAGCACTTACGAAGAGCAATATCGCGCTGAAGCGTCTATAGTCGGTCATTTTACTTTTGAGTTCAATTTGTTGTTTCTCATTCATATGGATCTCCCCCGTTTCTCTAATATAAGAGTAACACCTATCCGGTGCTTCGGAGGACCGATCCATTGTCCGTTCAATGAAGGATTTGTTACGAGGTTGTGAACTCCTTTGAATTTAAGCCAGTGCTTGTTTCAGATCCTCTATTAAATCATCCACATCCTCTAGACCAACAGAAACCCGAATCAATCCATCGGTTACACCAAGTTCTTCTCTACGATCCTTCGGAATCGAAGCATGGGTCATCTTGGCCGGCACAGATATTAAACTTTCCACAGCTCCTAGACTTTCCGCCAACGTGAAATATTTCACTCGCGATAAGACCTGGTCGGCTCTTGCACCACTGCCTACATCAAACGAGATCATGCCGCCATAACCGCCGGACTGCCGCTGTGCGGTTTCATGCCCTGGATGTGAAGGCAAGCCCGGATAATAAACCTTGTCAACCTTAGGATGTTCATCAAGAAACGCTACGATCTTATTCGTATTCGTCTCATGTTCTTCCATCCTTATGCCAAGCGTTTTGATCCCGCGCATCAGCAACCACGAATCGTTCGGCCCTAG
Organism: Caryophanales bacterium; assembly: GCA_035776675.1. Lineage (GTDB taxonomy): Bacteria > Bacillota > Bacilli > Bacillales > DASSOY01 > DASSOY01. Next base: position 646 of record DASTWO010000133.1, on the reverse strand, counting down.
AATGCCTCCCGTCGAATTTAAGACAAAATGTAGATCTTCAGCTAGTTGTTCGGAATTGACAACAACCAACCCGGAGACGACATCACTGTGTCCTCCCAAGTATTTCGTCGCGCTATGAACAACGATATCGGCACCGAAATCAATTGGATTCTGCCAATACGGGGTATTGAACGTATTGTCAACAATCAAGTACAAATCATTGGCTTTGGCAATGTCAGACACCTTCTGTAAATCGGTGATTTTCAACAATGGATTAGTCGGTGTTTCTACATAAATAGCTTTCGTATTCTCCTGGATAGCCTTTTCAATATTAGCCGGATCACTTGTATCGACAAATACTGAATCTATACCGACCCGATTCAATACCTTTGTCATGGCCCGATACGTTCCTCCATACACGTCATCGGTCATAACCACATGATCTCCACTATTGAACAGCATCATGACCGCCGTAATGGCTGCCATGCCGGAACCGAAGGCGAAGCCCGCCTTGCCGTTTTCCAAATCCTTGATTAATTCCTCCAGTGCATGCCGGGTCGGATTTCCAGTGCGAGAATATTCATATCCGCGATGTTGCCCAACTTTATCCTGTTTATAGGTACTCACCTGGTAAATCGGTACCGAAACCGCGCCGGTTTGCTCGTCG
>DASTWO010000132.1:0-21826 GCA_035776675.1 Caryophanales bacterium | reverse complement strand
AAACAGCAGCGCACAGTCCGGTGATGATGGCGAAGAGGTTCCACCCGTTCCCATGCCGAACACGGAAGTTAAGCTCTTCAGCGCCGATGGTAATGGGGCATCTGCCCTGTGAGCGTAGGACGTCGCCGGGCCTACATATTTAAGAAAGACGGAGTGAACATTATGTTCATTTCGTCTTTTTTTATGTGACAAACACGGGATAAGCGTCCTGAACATAGAATAGCAGAAACTAAGAAAATGTCGGTTTAAAATTCAATAATTTGGTGAGACTAATAGATGGAGGTGGAGTCAATGGAAAAAACGGTTGCTTCCCCAAAAATCGGGGAGATGTGTTTGATCTGCGAGGAGAAGAAGGAAACGGGCATTCATATTTGTCATCAGTTTATTTGCGATTCCTGTGAACGGGAGTTGGTCAATACAGAGACCGGGGATGCCTCTTATGCCTATTATTTAAAGAAGTTACGGAACCTCTGCGCGAATGAGTATGCCGCCGGAGAAAACTAGTTTCAAAGACACGGAGCGGACCGATGGGTCGGCTCTTTTTGTTTTTCAGGGAAAAAATGAAGAAAGCCGGCGCATATGATAAAATTAAGATAGCATTTCAAGAAAAGGACTTTCAGATGAATCAAGCCCACACACCTTTATATGATGCCCTTATGGAACACACCAACGCTCTGCCTTTGTCATTCCATGTCCCCGGCCATAAGAACGGAATGGTTTTCCCAAAGAAGGGGATTGAATTCTTCCAATCTTTGCTTCCGATCGATTTAACGGAACTCCCCGGTTTGGATGACTTACACGGGCCGACGGGCGTTATTCAGGAAGCGCAAAATCTGCTTTCCGCACTTTACGGTACAGACGAAAGTCGGTTTCTCGTTGGGGGATCGACAGTCGGGAATCTGGCTATGATTCGGGCCGTGTGCCATTCCGGCGATCTTGTATTGGTTCAAAGGAATAGTCATAAGTCGGTCGTGAATGGGATGAGGCTGGCAGGTGTGCGTCCGGTTTTTCTAGGACCGGAGGTCGATATGGAAAGTGGATTGGCGACCGGCCCATCGCTGGCTACTGTCCAAGATGCCCTTGCGGCCTATCCCGAAGCCAGGGCACTTATTTTAACAAATCCGAATTATCACGGCATGTCGATGGATTTACAACCTTTGATTAAGGAAGCTCATCGCTATGGTGTTCCGGTATTGGTGGACGAAGCACATGGGGCTCATTTTACGCTGGGGTCGCCGTTTCCGGCGTCTGCTTTGCAAGAAGGGGCTGACGGGGTTGTCCAATCCGCTCATAAAACTCTTCCGGCCATGACAATGGGGGCCTTTCTCCATGTACGGGGCTCTCGAATCAACCGGGAAGCCTTAAACGAGGCGCTGGATATGTTGCAGTCCAGCAGTCCTTCTTATCCTGTCATGGCATCACTTGATTTAGCTCGCTCTTACGTGGCGCAATTGACAAGAGCCGAGCTTGATGCTATTTGCGGAGATCTTGCTCGGATTCGCGACAAACTTAGCCGGTTCCCGCACTTTAAGGTGCTTTCTGCCGGTTCAGATGCTTATACAGATCTGGATCCACTGAAATTAACAGTACAAATGCGTTGTTCTCTTACAGGATTTTCCTTTGCAAACCGCCTTGAAGAGCAAGGGATCTACCCGGAGTTGGCAGGACCCGACCATGTATTGTTGGTTATGCCGCTCGCCCGTTTTCAGGAAGATGATCGACTGATTAAAGCCGTGGCAAACGCTTTGTTGAATGTCGAGCCGACAGGTGAAAGGACAGCTTACCATTTTCCGAGGATTCCCCGTCTCTCCCTCCCGCTTGATTGGACGAGGATCAACAAAAGGCGAATGGTTCCATTAGAGGAGGCGGAAGGAAGAGTTGCTGCTGAGGAGGTCGTTCCATATCCTCCAGGAGTGCCATTGGTGATTCGCGGGGAGAAAATGACAGCTTCCCAAATCGAGGCTGTTCAGCAATGGCATGAATCCGGAGGGCATTATCAATCCGGAGGAGACGTGGTTTCCGAAGGAATGAGCGTAGTTGTTGAGGAATAGCATGATAAGGGCATTGACTAAGCACGCAGCTTTGTTTATAAAAAAAAACACAGACTGTGAAGTAAGGAGAATCGATGTGAACGGATTGTTTGTCACGTTTGAAGGGCCCGACGGGTCGGGGAAATCGACCCAAATTAGAAAGCTGGCCGGTTATTTGGAACGGAAAGAAATTCCCTGCTTGCTAACGCATGAACCGGGGGGAACGGTAATAAGCGATGAAATTCGCGCATTGTTGTTGAATCCCGATCATAAAGAGATGAAAAGCGAGACAGAAGTTCTTTTGTATGCTGCCTCCCGAGCCCAGCATGTTCGCGAGAAGATCCTGCCGGCTCTTGAAGAAGGCAAGGTTGTGTTATGTGATCGCTTCGTCGATGCCTCTATCGCTTATCAGGGGTACGGCCTTGGCTTGGATGTTGAAAGGGTCCGGGAAATCAATGACTTTGCGACCGGCGGTTTGATCCCGAACCGAAGTTATTTTCTCGACCTTTCTCCTGAAACGGGCCGGCAGAGGATGTTAAATCGGAGTGAGCTCGATCGAATTGAACAGAAACAATTGGCTTATCACGACAGGGTGCGCCGGGCCTTTCGTCTTTTATATGAAGAAAATCAAAAGAGGATTTGCCTACTGGACGGCGAAGAAGAGAAAGAAACCCTTTTTTCGAAAATACAAACGGATTTTGATCAATTATGGGTTCGCCATCAAAAGGAAAAGAGAGGTGTCAATCCCCGTGAAGCTGATAATGGCCGTTGTCCAGGATAAAGACAGCCACCGCTTGTCCAATGCGTTGACCGAAATGAACTTCCAATCTACAAAATTGGCAAGTACGGGCGGGTTTTTAAGGGCGGGAAACACGACGTTCTTGATCGGGACGGAGGATTATCGCGTAGAGAAAGCCATTGAAGTCATTAAGAATAATTGCAAGAGCCGCGACCAATTAATGTCTCCGAGCGCTCCAATAGGCGGAAACGCCAATACTTATCTCCCGAATCCCGTCGAGGTGGAAGTTGGAGGGGCCACTGTCTTTGTTCTACCAGTCGATCGATTCGAACAATTCTAGAAGGGGGTCGTGCTATGAAAATTACCCAGGAACTGCATTCGAAACATGAGGCACCTCGCCCCGCCGGCCACTCATCCGCAAGGAAAAGCAGTCGATTCTCCGGACTTGTGAAAGAAGGACAGGCCAAGGTTCGAATGGAAGGATTGGACCTCCTGTTTGCCGATATTGAAAAACAGGCTGACCGCGTCATGCGGTCACGGACGATTGCCGATTTCATACGCTTTAAACAGCAAGTCCAACAGTTTATGGAAGAAGCGGTTGGCTCAGGGTTGGAACTTCGGAAGTCGAGGGAATGGCATCACGGAGCCGGGGCCAGAAAACTCGCAACCGTGCAAAAGATTGATGATCAACTGGTTGAAATGACTGAACAATTTCTGAACCAAAAGCAGCCCGCGGTGAATTTGCTGGCACAAATCGGCGAAATCCAGGGATTATTAATAAATTTATACCGTTGAAAGTGTGTGGAATGATGAGTTGGAGAACCTTACAATCCAAGCAACCGAATGCCGTGAAAATATTGACGAACAGTTTCATAAGGGATCGCCTGGCCCATGCCTATTTATTCGAAGGACCAAAAGGTACGGGGAAATCCGAGGCCGCCATTCTGTTTGCAAAGAGTTACTTTTGCCGGGAGAGAAATGATGCAGAACCATGTGGGGTCTGTTCTAATTGCCGGCGTATTGATTCTGGAAATCATCCCGATGTGCATGTGATTGAACCGGACGGATTGTCGATCAAAAAGGGACAGATTACCGGACTCATTAAAGAGTTTGCCTATCGAGGCTTGGAGTCGAGGCGAAAGGTTTATATAGTGAAAGATGCTGATAAGATGACGACCCAGGCGGCTAACAGTTTGCTGAAGTTCCTGGAGGAGCCAGGTGATATGACAGCGGCCATTCTTCTAACGGAACAAGCTCAACAGATGCTATCAACTATTATTTCGCGTTGCCAAATGCTGTCTTTTTCAGCGCTTACCCCAAAGGTCTTGGAAGAGGAGCTTTCTTCTCAAACGCCTGAGGCGATTAGAAAAGCGGCGGCTGCTTTGACGAATGACGTGGAACAGGCTGAAGCCTTGTGCGGCGAGGAGTGGTTTGCACAAGCCCGAACAATGGTGGTACAATTGACTGAAGAGTTGCGTCGGCATCCATATGAATCTTTTCTTTTTCTGGAAGATAAATGGCATCCTCATTTTCATGATAAATCATTGTGTGAGCGAGGGCTCGACTTTCTATTATTATGGTATCGTGATGTGATGCTTACTCAACTCGGCCGGACTGAAGACATCGTCTTTGTCGATCAGAGACAGAGATTGGAGGATGAAGGATTCAGTACATCCGGGAAAAAGGCATGGAAGCAAATGACGGCTGTGCTGGAGGCAAGGCGAAGGCTTGATGCCAACGTCAGCCCGCAAAACGTCATGGAGCAATTAGTTTGGAAATTACAGGAGGGATCGACACATGCATATGTATGATGTGATCGGTATCCGATTTAAAAAGGCCGGGAAAGTTTATTACTTTGACCCTGGCTACTTACAGATGGCTTATGGCGATTTTGCCATAGTCGAAACCGCAAGAGGTGTGGAGTATGGCAAGGTCGTCATAGAAAAGAGACAGGTTGAGGAGAACGACGTTGTCCTTCCTCTTAAGAAAGTGATCCGCGTCGCCTCCAAAAAGGACAAAATCCAGGTGGAGGAAAATAAAGTGGCGGCCTCGGAAGCCTTTGATATATGCTTACGGAAAATTGGCGAACACGGCTTGAAAATGAAGCTGGTCGATGCTGAATATACATTTGATCGCAATAAGATGATTTTCTATTTTACGGCAGATGGACGCGTCGATTTCCGGGAACTGGTCAAAAATTTGGCTTCCGTGTTTCGGACGAGAATTGAATTGCGGCAAATTGGTGTCCGTGACGAAGCCAAATTGCTTGGCGGCATTGGCCCTTGCGGCCGCCTGTTGTGTTGTTCGACTTTTCTTGGAGATTTTGAACCGGTGTCGATCAAAATGGCGAAGGATCAGAACCTTTCCCTTAACCCGGCGAAGATTTCCGGGGTGTGCGGCCGGTTGATGTGTTGTTTGAAATACGAAAATGACGAGTATGAAACGGCCAAACAGGAATTGCCGGACATCGGGGAGGCCATCGAAACATCATATGGACGCGGCCGGGTGACTGGTTTGAATCTACTTGAACGTCTCGTCCAAGTGAAACTCGCGGAACAAGACAACATTGTTGAATACACATTAGACGAGTTGATTCAAGAAGGGGCCCTCTCTACTTAAGCCGCGGAAAGCCTGAGGTGGGACGCGTGGAGAAGAAAGATATATTTTCGCAGGTAAGCGTGATGGAGGAACAAATCGGGCATTTGTACAAGGAGCTCGGGGATCTCAAGGCGGAGTTGGCCTCACTTCTTGAGGAAAACCAACGGCTTGTCATGGAAAACCGCCACTTACGCCAACGCATGGGCCCGATTCATGATGAACCCAAAGAAGAACAGGCTTCCTCTCCAAATGTTGGGGAAGGCTATGATAACCTTGCCCGCCTGTATCAGGAAGGCTTTCATGTTTGCAACTTGCATTACGGCAGCATTCGTAAGGAAGGAGACTGCCTGTTTTGCCTTTCCTTTTTAAATAAGAAATAATTGAATCCCCTTCCGTGAAGGAAGGGTTTTTTTAATAGAAAGGTTAAAGCTATGGACTTGCATAAAGATGAACGATTGGATTATTTGTTTTTCGATCAAGATTTAAAGATCATCCAGAGTCGGCATGTGTTTTCTTTTTCCCTGGATTCCTTATTGTTGGCTGCCTTTGCTTATGTTCCTATCCAAAAAGGGAAGTTGGTCGATCTTTGTTCGGGAAACGGCGCAATCCCGCTTATGCTGTCACGGCGAACCAAAGGGGATATCTTTGGCGTGGAAATTCAGGGTGAAGTGCATGAGATGGCCAAAAGAAGTGTTCGCTTGAATCGATTGGAAAATCGAATTGAACTTATCCTAGGGGACCTGAAGGAAGCGCCTGAGCAACTGGAAAAAGATTCATTTGATGTAGTGACGTGTAATCCTCCTTATTTTTCAAGTTCGTCAGAGCATGAGGTGAAGGCGAATGAAAAAGTGGCCGGGGCCCGCCATGAATTGTATACAACCCTTGAAGATGTGGTTTCCGTAAGCGGAAAGTTGTTGAAACAAGGCGGAAAGGCGGCTTTCGTCTATCCGTCTGAAAGATTGCTTGAGTTCATGATGCTCATGCGGTTGAATCGCATTGAACCAAAGCGGATAATGTTCGTTCACCCGAAAGCGGGCCGGGAGGCGAACCGTGTATTGATTGAAGGGAAGAAGGATGCGAAGCCCGGGACCCGTGTGTTACCGCCGCTTATTGTTTATAATGAAGATAATCGCTATACGGAGGAGCTGCGAAGATTTTGCGACATTACGTCTATACCGTAAGATGTAAGGATGGTACATACTATACCGGTTATACGAATGACTTATCGAAGAGAATCAAAGCTCATCAAGAGGGGAAGGCGGCAAAATACACACGTGGACGCGCCCCCGTAAAGCTTGTTCGAGTCTGTGAATACGAGACGAAAACAGATGCGATGAAGGCAGAATACCGCTTTAAAAGGTTGAAGCGGAGTGAGAAGGAAGCGTTGATTAGAGAAGATGGCGTAGCGTATTCGGGAGGCATTGATAATGTGGACACAGCAAAGCTATCGTAAGGAGTGGGAATCGGGTACGCTTTATGTTGTGCCGACACCGATAGGGAATTTGGAAGACATGACATTTCGTGCCGTTCGTATTCTTAAAGAGGCCGAACTCATCGCCGCCGAGGATACGAGGAATACGAGGAAATTGTGTACCCATTTTGAAATTGATACGCCTCTCGTCAGTTATCATGAGCACAATAAAGAACACAGTGGTGAGAAGTTGCTTGCGGAGCTGAAAGCCGGAAAGGCGGTAGCGCTGGTCAGTGATGCGGGCATGCCAGCGATTTCCGATCCCGGACGGGATCTTGTAAGAGCCTGCGTCGATTGCCGGTTGCCCGTTGTTCCCTTGCCCGGTGCCAATGCTGCCCTTACGGCGCTTGTTGCTTCCGGCCTCGACACGGAAAGCTTTTTCTTCTACGGGTTTTTGCCTCGGGGGAAAAAAGAGAGAAAACAACAATTGGAGACGCTGAAAGCCGTTACGGCGACGATAATATTCTATGAAGCTCCTCATCGAATGAAGGAAACGGCAGCCGCGATAGCTGGAGAGTTCGGAAACCGAAAGGTTTGCATCGCCAGGGAATTAACGAAGGCGTTTGAGGAATGGGGACGCGGTGAGCTTTCCGAAACAAGTGAATGGTTAAACGAGACGACGCTGAAAGGCGAGTTTTGCCTTGTTGTTGAGGGAGCATCGGCAGACAGAGAGGTTGAAGAAAATGAGTGGTGGGCCAATTTATCCTTGCGGGATCATGTCCGTCATTATGTTGAAATCCGTGATATGACAGCGAAGGATGCCATTAAAATGACAGCGAAGGAACGAGGGATTCCCAAGCGTGAGGCGTATAGCGCCTATCATGTTGAGAAATAAAAAAACCCTGCATAAACGGCAGGGTTTAAGGAATTATTCCGCCTTTACAAGATAGTCTTTCAGTTCGTCCAGAATTTGCTCTGCGCCTTCCTTGCTCAATACCAATTTCCCGTTTGCCAACATGAGGTTATCGTCTGAAACCTCTCCGGTGACCTGGCATGTCATGCTTGCTTTATATTTCTTCAAGACAATGCGGTCGTCGTCAACGTAGATCTCGAGGGCATCCTTTTCGTTGATGCCGAGTGTCCGGCGCAATTCAATCGGAATAACGACCCGGCCGAGCTCGTCAACCTTTCTCACGATACCTGTTGATTTCATAACGTTCTTCCTCCCCAAAAGTTTTATCCTGAATAAGAAGCGTCAGGATTCGACAATGCCTTGTCTACTTTCAATAGTACCAGTGTTTCCCAAAGGCGTCAATCATTTTCTTTTGAAATTTTTAAATATCTTTCCAATGACAGGTCATAGCTGTTTTTTCCATCAAATGGTTCAAATTTGCCGTTGGTCCCATTAATGGAAATCGACAAATTGCGACAAGAAACCTCGCGGTGATTATTTATAGAATGTCGTAAAGGAAATGGTATTATTGACCGTCCTTGACATTCATTTGCTTGATTCGGTATAGTTTGATGAAGAATAAAAGAGGCCGTGCCTGAGGTGGCGCGGGGTACAGACCCTATGGAATAGGGAGCAATTTCGGCGAAATGTAAATATAAGGAGGAACGATGATGGCGAAGGAGAAAACCTTTTACATTACTACGCCTATTTATTATCCGAGCGGGAAATTACATATCGGAAATGTTTATACGACAGTGGCGGCGGATACAATGGCCCGTTATAAGCGGATGCGCGGCTATGATGTTATGTATCTGACCGGAACAGATGAACATGGCCAGAAGATCCAGAAAAAGGCGGAAAAGGCCGGTGTCGCACCAAAAGAATATGTGGATGAAATCGTGGCGGGAATACAAGATTTATGGAAAAAACTCGACATCTCGCATGATGATTTCATCCGTACAACGGAGACGAGGCACAAGAAGGTTGTTGAAAAGATCTTTCAGAAACTGTTGGATCAAGGGGATATCTACCTAGACGAATACGAAGGTTGGTATTGCCGTGATGATGAGGCTTTTTTCACCGAGCGACAGCTTGTTGACGGCAAATGCCCGGATTGTGGGCGTGACGTGGAGAAGGTGAAAGAAGAATCCTATTTCTTTAAATTAAGCAAGTACACGGACCGGTTACTTCAATATTATGAAGATCATCCAGAGTTTGTCCAGCCAGTTTCACGGAAGAATGAAATGGTCAACAATTTCATTAAACCGGGACTTGGCGATCTTTCCGTATCGAGGGCATCTGTCGAATGGGGTGTTTCGGTCCCCAGTGATCCTAAACATACGATTTATGTGTGGATTGACGCTTTGTCGAATTATATCACAGCACTCGGCTACGGAACCGATGACGACGGCAATTTCCAAAAATATTGGCCGGCAGACGTTCAGCTTGTCGGAAAGGATATTATCCGTTTCCATATCATTTATTGGCCGATTATGTTGATGGCGCTTGACTTGCCTTTGCCAAAGAAAATATTCGGACATGGCTGGATTCTAATGAAAGACGGGAAAATGTCAAAGTCAAAAGGCAATGTGATCTATCCACTCATGCTGTCTGACCGTTATGGATTGGATGCTTTACGTTATTACTTGTTGCGTGAAGTGCCATTTGGAGATGACGGAGTGTTCACCCCTGAAGGGTTTGTGGAACGTGTCAATTACGACTTGGCCAATGATCTCGGGAATTTGTTAAATCGAACTGTGGCGATGATTGATCAATATTTTGATGGTGAAATTCCGGCGTTTAAAGGGAGTGTGACGCCGTTTGACAATTCCCTTTCCGAATTTGTGGACGCCACTAAGGAGAAAGTGGAGAAAGAGTTGGAAGACATGGAGTTTTCTGTAGCCCTGTCTTCGATTTGGCAGCTCGTCAGACGGACGAATAAATATATTGATGAGACGCAGCCTTGGGTTTTGGCGAAAAATGAAGATGAGCGTGACAAACTGGCCTCGGTAATGGCGCATCTCGCAGAGTCCATTCGGTTCCTTTCTATTTTCATCGCGCCGTTCTTGACGGAAACTCCTAAGAAAATATGGCGACAGCTCGGAATCCAGGAAGGTCAATTGACTGAGTGGAAGGATTCTATGCCATTTGGGGAGATTCCTGGTGGCACAAGGGTGCAGAAAGAGGCTCCCCTGTTCCCTCGGTTGGAAGTAGATAAGGAAATTGATTATATTGTTGAGAAAATGCGCGGAACCGCGCCGGCTCCCGTTAAAGAGGAAAAGCAAGCATCTGCACCGGAGTCGGAGGAGATCACGATTGATGACTTCGCCAAGGTTGAATTGCGTGTGGCCGAGGTGAAGAAGGTGGAACCTGTAAAGAAAGCGGATAAGTTACTGAAATTACAGCTTGACCTTGGCTATGAACAACGTCAGGTCGTTTCCGGGATCGCCGAATATTACAAACCGGAGGAATTGGAAGGCCGTAAGGTGATTTGTGTAACCAACCTGAAGCCGGTGAAACTGCGCGGTGAAAGGTCGGAAGGCATGATTCTGGCTGGTGAAGAGAATGGTCTCTTGTCCGTCGCGACGGTGGATGAGTCTCTTCCAAATGGAGCGAAGGTCAAATAATGTATAGGAAAATCGTCCTACTGGGGCGATTTTTTTCATAGTCCAAAACGCCCAGTCTTTTCCCTTGTCATGGAAATGTAATGAAAATGTTACACCCTTCTTTCTTGATTGAAATATAGATTATGTTACACTGACAAAGTGCGATTTGAAAAACTCGGAAGATCTTAGGAAAAGAGGGATGATCAATCTCTCTTTCAATCTTAATTCGGGAAGGGTATATATGCTGTTTGATACTCACACGCACGTAAATATTGATCAGTTTGATGAAGACCGAACGGAGGTCATTGAGCGGGCCCGCGCAGCCGGTGTCAGCAAAATGGTCGTTGTTGGTTTCGATAATGAAACGATTGACGGAGCTATGGCACTTGCCGAAACTTATGATTTCATCTACGCGGCGGTCGGTTGGCATCCAGTTGACGCGATTGACGCCACCGAGAAGGATTTTCAAAGATTGGAACAATTGGCAAGCCATCCGAAAGTTGTCGCCCTGGGAGAGATGGGTCTCGATTATCACTGGGACAAATCTCCAAAGGATGTGCAAATTGAGGTCTTCAAGAGGCAGATTGAGCTTGCAAAGCAGGTCCGGTTGCCGATTATCATTCATAATCGGGAAGCGACAAGCGATATTATTGAAGTTCTGAAGGAACAGAACGCCGCGGCAGTCGGTGGAATCATGCATTGTTACAGCGCCGGTCTGGAAGAGGCAAGAGAATGCCTGGACATGAATTTTTACATATCATTTGGCGGCCCGGTAACTTTCAAAAATGCTAAATTACCGAAAGAAGTCGCTAAAGAAATTCCGCTTGATCGGTTACTCGTAGAAACGGATTGTCCGTTTCTTAGCCCTCATCCGTATAGGGGAAAACGGAATGAGCCCGAGAGAGTCAAGCTTATAGCGGAAAAGATTGCCGAATTAAAAGAGATGGACTATGAAGAACTGGCTCAGATAACTTTCGACAATGCCCGACGACTGTTCGGCATTGATCGCTAAAGATAAACAGAGGACTCGTCCTGATACGAGCCTGTTACAATTTGTTCTACAAAGTTTGATGAATACATACAATCGTGTTGTCGAGAAAATGGAATTTCAATTTCTCGCGGTCCCTTGCATAATAGATAATGGTTGGCTTTTCTAGAGAGATAAGACTGAAGATAAAAAGGGGGCAGTTCATCGAACTTCTTGAGAGGAGGAGTTATAAGCGTATGTCACCGATTGTGAACTTTTTTTCCGAGCACGGAAAGAAATGGCTGATGACGGTGATTTCCTTTACGGTGTTATGCGCCGTATTCGGTGTTCTTGCCTATGAACTTACAAAGAAACCGGTCACAGTTGTTCTTGATGGGGAAAAGCAACAAATCAGCGCACATGCAGATACGGTTGGCGAACTTTTGCGGGATCTTCAAGTTGACGTCCAGCAGCATGATGTGGTCAAACCGGGAATGGATACGAAATTGCAAGCCGATATGACCATAAGTTGGTTGCCTGCCGTTCAGGTTAAAGTATCCGAAAACGGAAAGGATCGTTCCGTATGGACGACAGCCAAGACTGTCGGCGGTTTGCTAGAGGCTCGTAATATTACTCTCGGGGATCATGACAAACTTTCCCTTGAGCCGCAAACCAAGATCACGAAAGGTATGGAAATCTCATATTTGGCTGGTTTCAAAGTGGACCTGAACGTTGCTGGAAAGAAACACACCTTGTGGACAACGGCAACGGCTTCGACGACTGTCGGCGATTTTTTGGAAAAACGAGATATCGAATATGACATGAACGACAGGGTGAAACCCGGTGTGAAAACGCCGCTTACCAATGTGAACGACATAAAGGTCACCCGTATCAAAAAGATTACCGATGTCGTGGAAGCGCCGATTGACTATGCAGTGATTACCCGGAAGGACGATTCGATTCCCAAGGGTGAGAAAAAAGTGGTTTCCTCCGGAGAGGAAGGCAAAATCGCGAAAACTTACGCTGTGATAATGGAAAACGGCAAAGAAGTTTCGCGTGATTTGATTGAAACCAAAACGGTTGAAGAAAGTGAAGATCGGGTGGTAGTTGTAGGAACCAAGGTCATTAGCCAGCCGTCCCGTGGAGAGCGTTCCTCGGAAGATTCTTCAAGTGAGTCTGAGAGTTCGTCGAGTCACTCCGGAAAGTCTGCTTCCAAGCAGTTCTACGTCAGCAGTACGGCATATACCGCAAATTGCGGAGGCTGTTCCGGTATTACCTCTACTGGAATCAACCTAAACACACATCCTAACGCCAAGGTGATAGCGGTTGATCCTGATATCATCCCCTTGGGCACGAAAGTGTGGGTGCAAGGCTATGGATACGCCGTTGCAGCTGATACAGGAGGGGCGATCAACGGGCATAAGATCGACGTGTTCTTCTCAACAAAGGGTGAGGCCTACGATTGGGGAACCCGTACCGTTTTGATAAAGATTCTGGATTAATTAGCGCAGGGGATGAGCCCTCTGCGTTTTTTTTTATGGTTTTGCAATGGACTGACACATTGCCCCGTAATCGCCCCGTGTTCATAAATAAGACGATTGATGTTACAGAAAAGTTTCATTCAGGAAGGATTTTTTCGATGAAAATGAAAGAAATGATTGTGGTGGAAGGCAAAAGTGATACGATAGCGATTAGAAACGCCGTTCAAGCAGATACCATTGAAACGAACGGATCAGCTGTAAGCTCTGAAACCTTGGAGAAAATCCGTCTCGCTCAGCAAAGGCGTGGGGTTATTGTCCTGACTGACCCGGATTATCCGGGTCAGCGGATTCGCAATATCATAAGCGAACAGGTTCCGGGATGTAAGCATGCCTTTATCCCAAAGGAGGAGACCATTGCGGATAATGGGGCGAGCCTTGGTATAGAACACGCTTCACCGGAAGCCATTCGCAGGGCTTTAAGCCATGTGAAACAGGACATGCCTGATGAAACTGAAATCATTTCCCGGAATGACCTCGTCAATGCTGGGTTGATTGGAGGGGCCAAAGCGAAGCAACGCCGTGAAAAGCTTGGCGCCATCCTTCATATTGGTTATGCAAACGGGAAACAATTGCATAAACGCCTGCAAATGTTTCAAATTACAAAAGAGGAATTCACAGAAGCGTACCAGCAAATTGAGAAAGAAGAGCACCCAAGCATCTCATCGGGGAATAAGCGTCGGCGCGACTAAACCGAGAAGGCCGATTGCTCGTCGTGATTCAGAGACTTTTATGCTTCCTGCAACCTTATCATCGAATACTCGATGCTGGATTTTGGGAACTTTGTGAATCTGCTTTGGACGCAGAAATACATGAACGATTCTGTTATATAAAAGGGAGAAGGAGAGTGAAGAATGACCAAATCCATTGCGACACCCTTTCGAACAAAGGCATTGCTGCAAAAACACGGGTTGTCATTGAAAAAAAGTTTAGGTCAGAATTTCTTGATTGATGGAAACGTTTTGAGAAACCTTGTCGACATGCTTGAGTTAACGGAAAATGCCGGTGTGATTGAAATTGGCCCCGGAATTGGAGCCCTTACGGAGTCTCTAGCCGAGAAAGCGAGTAAGGTTGTTGCTGTTGAAATAGACGGGCGTCTTGTACCGGTTTTACGAGAGAGCTTTGCCGATTCAAAGCATGTAAAAGTCATTCATGCAGATGTTTTGGAACTTGATTTGCGGGAGGTCGCTGAAGCCGAGTTCTCTCCGGATCAAGATCTTATGGTGGCGGCCAATTTACCGTATTATATTACAACTCCGATTTTGTTGAAATTGTTGCATTGCGGCCTTTCTTTTCGGAGTATCGTTGTTATGGTGCAAAAAGAGGTTGCCGAAAGAATAGCGGCAAAACCCGGGCATAAGGAATATGGTTCTCTGTCGATTGCTGTCCAATATTATGCGGAAGCGGAAACCGTCATGCAGGTTCCGAAAAGCGCATTCCTGCCCAATCCTAACGTTGATTCGGCCGTACTTCGCCTGCGGATGCGTCCGAATCCGACTGTTCATGTCAAAGACGAGGATTTCTTTTTCAAGCTTGTCAGAGCCTCCTTTGGCCAACGGCGAAAGACTCTTTTTAACAATCTTACACATAATCTGTTTTCCCGAGAGCAGAAGGATACCGTTCGAAATCTCCTCCATTCAGCAGATATAGAACCGGGACGGCGTGCGGAGACTTTGTCGATTGCGGAATTCGCCCGTTTAAGTGACGTGCTTTTGGAACTTCAAAGACAGTGATTCATTTTTTCCCGACCGCCCACATATGATGAAAGTATGGTTCAAGCGAGGCGGCGGGAGGGGGAAAAGATGAGCATACAGACGGGAGATATTGTAGCACGGCGCTCTTACGGCTGCGACGTGCTGTTTCGTGTCGTTCGCATTAGTGATGATAGAACCGAGGCTGAACTTTCGGGTGAAGAACTTCGCCTTCTTGCCGATTCACCGGTTGATGATCTTGTTGCTATTGACCGTGAGGAATTGAAAGAACGCCGGAAGAAGATTAAACAGAAAGAAGCCGATTCATATCGGCTTTTTCGCCAGGATTACCAACTTCTGAAGATGAAGAGGGAATATACCGCGACCGGGGGTTACACCAGGGAAGACCTGTACTTTGAATTGCCCGGCAGAGTTCTTCATATTGACGGCGACCCCAATTATTTGAAAAAGTGTTTAGAGCTTTACGAAAAGTTGGGGGTGCCTGTGTACGGCCACTATGTGAAAGAATCCGATATGCCCCGTGAAGTGGGGAATTGGATCAAGAAGGTTCGCCCGAACATTCTGGTGCTTACCGGGCATG
This sequence comes from Caryophanales bacterium, assembly GCA_035776675.1. Taxonomy (GTDB): domain Bacteria; phylum Bacillota; class Bacilli; order Bacillales; family DASSOY01; genus DASSOY01. The sequence continues at coordinate 6,693 of DASTWO010000132.1, read as the reverse complement.
ATGCTTACATGAAAAACAAGGGAAAAAAGACTGATTTGAATGCTTACCGTCATTCGCGGGATTTTGTCAGTGCTGTCAAAGAAGCTCGGAGTGCCATTCCGCACCTTGACGATTTGGTGATCTTTGCTGGAGCCTGCCAGTCCTACTTTGAGGCACTCATTCGATCTGGAGCCAATTACGCCAGCTCACCCGCACGCGTAAACATTCATGCGCTTGATCCGGTTTATATCGCCTCGAAAGTCAGCATGTCGTCATTTATGGATCGTGTTACAGTTTGGGAAGCATTGCGGAACACGCTCACAGGAGAAAAAGGACTTGGAGGCGTGGAAACAAAAGGGTTACTGCGAACGGGCATGCCGATCGAAGGGGATCAATCTGATTTGTGATTCCTCCATGCTGGGAAGTTTCCATTAAAATTGGAATTTCAAGGCATCCATCTCTGTATAATTAAAAAAAAATAGCACAAACTAAAAAAATTCATGTACATTTGATTGACACGGAATTTGTTTCCCTGCTATAATATATGATTTATTTGACAAATTTTCGCGAATGATGTATACTCTTATTAAGTGAGGTGGGATGGTAATGGGTAAAACGATCTTGGACATTAAGAGCACGTTAGAAACACAGGTGGGTCAACGGTTAACTTTGAAGGCAAATGGAGGCCGCAGGAAAACGATTGAAAGATCTGGTGTTTTGGAAGAAACGTATCCGGCGGTATTTATTGTCAAGCTTGACCCGGAAACCAACTCGTTTGAACGGGTATCCTACAGCTATACGGACGTATTAACTGAATCAGTCGAACTGTCTTTTGCGGATGAAAGCACAATGGCCGCGAGCGGACAATAGGCAATTTCCATTATTGCCTGAGGTCCGGTTGCTTTCTATAAAGCCGTGATTTTCATGAATGGCTGTAAGGCAATTTCACCGATTTGATCTTTCCGGATAAACCCGCATAGCAATTGACCCCGGCATGGATACATAAGGAACTCATAGGCGGTCGCTTTGAAGCAAACAATAAGGTTGCCGCAGCGCAGACGCCTGTTATGAACGGGTGTTGATTTGCCGGATTTGGTATGGACGGCGGCGCCGTGGTATATATGCAGACGAGTTCGTCCTGCCAGTCATGTTCCGGTCTAACATGCAGGCGTGCGGTTAAGTTACCGCAATCCGGAAAGGGGTTATGTCAGCATGAGCAGACGAGGCGGAGTCATGTCGGATCGCTTGAAGGAAGAAATTGCGAAAGAACTCGGCTTTTACGATACGGTGGAAAAGGAAGGCTGGGGAGGCATTCGCGCCCGAGATGCCGGGAATATGGTCAAGCGTGCGATTGAAATTGCGGAAAATCAGTTAGAACAAGAACAAAGAAAATAGATGCTGCGGCAGACCGAAGCCCTTCCGGCTTCGGTCTTTTCCTGTATAATAGAGGTTAATTGGATGAATGGGTAAAGTAGGTGAAGAAGAATGAAGCTGTTTGTAAAGGCGCCGGCCAAGATTAATTTGGCGCTGGACGTTTTGCGGAAACGGGAAGACGGCTATCATGAAGTCAATATGGTGATGACCGCGATTGACCTGGCCGACCGTCTGGAAATTGAGGAAACGAAAGAAGATCGTATTAGGGTTTCGACGTCTTCCGGTTTTCTCCCTGAAGATGAACGGAATCTTGCTTATAAAGCGGCCCAACTTATCAAGCAAAGATTTCATGTTCAAAAGGGGACGATCCTTTCCATTGATAAGCAGATTCCGGTTGCGGCCGGTTTGGCGGGAGGGAGTAGTGATGCCGCAGCTGTTTTGCGCGGGTTAAATAGACTATGGAGACTTGACCTTTCCACGAACGAGTTGGCCGAACTTGGAACGGAGCTTGGGTCAGATGTTGCTTTTTGCGTGCATGGTGGAACGGCAATTGCGACCGGTCGAGGAGAAATCATTAAACCGATTTCGGCTCCTCCTCATTGTTGGGTGGTTCTGGCGAAACCGAACGTCGGTGTTTCCACTAAAGAAATGTATCGAAGGTTAAACCTTAATCGGGCTGACCGCCCGGACATAAACGCAGTCGTGCAGGCTATAGAGAATAAGGATTATGAAGGAATGTGCCGGAAGTTAGGGAACGTCTTTGAGGAATTAACAATTCGTAAAGTGCCGCAAGTCGCACAGATTAAAGAAAAAATGCATCAATTGGGAGCTGACGGGGTTTTGATGAGTGGAAGCGGCCCGACGGTTTTCGGGCTGACCCGGGCTGAGACACGGGCGCAACGGATTGTTAACGGACTACACGGATTCTGCCCTCATGTTTATAAAGTAAGGCTGACTGGTGGGTATGAACTTGAGTAAACCCGGATAACAATGGTATAGTCTCCTTAGATTATTCGTGTTTGGAGGTACAAGGGGTACATGAAGCTAAAGAGAAGCGGAAGATTGGTCGATATGACAAGGTATTTGCTTAAGCATCCGCACGAGTTGATTTCATTGTCCTTTTTCTCGGAGCGCTACCAATCGGCCAAATCCTCAATCAGTGAGGATCTGGACATTGTGAAAGAAGGCTTTGAATCACAAAAGGTTGGGTTGCTGTTGACCGTTCCAGGAGCGGCCGGGGGTGTGAAATATATCCCGACCGCAGACAAGCTTGAGGCAAGACAGATTGTTCGTGATCTCGGGGCTCAGTTGGAGAAATCCGACCGTTGGTTGCCGGGCGGTTATTTATACATGACGGACATTTTGGGCTCTCCAAGATATGTGAATGACATTGGCCGATTGTTTGCCTCGGCTTATTCAGAGAAGCCGGTGGACGTTGTCATGACTATGGAAACTAAGGGCATCCCATTGGCTTATGCGACCGCTTCTCATCTCGGTGTCCCGGTTGTTATTGTTCGTCGTGCCGGCCGAGTGACCGAGGGATCTACCGTGAGCATTAATTATGTTTCAGGTTCTACAAGGCGGATTCAATCTATGGCCCTTGCCAGGAGGAGTCTTCAGCCCGGATCCAATGTTTTGATCATTGATGATTTTATGAAAGCGGGCGGCACGATTCGAGGCATGATGAACCTGTTAGAGGAGTTTGATGCCCATCTTGCCGGTATCGGTGTTTTCGTTGAAGCAAAGGAAGTCCATCATCGCCTTGTCAATAATTATTTGTCGTTGCTCAGATTCGCGGAATTTGATGAAGCGATTCAAAGCGTTCGAATTGAGGAAGGCAGTTATTTTACAGAAAATCCTGCCGCTTCTAATGGCTCGGATGAAGAATAGACATTTCGATTCAAAGGAGAGAAGATCCCAATGAAGAATATTCATACATCAAAGGCTCCGGAAGCTATCGGCCCCTATTCCCAGGGCATCGTTACAGGTGGTTTGTTCTACAGCTCAGGGCAAATTCCGCTGACCTCGGAAGGAATCCTTGTAGAGGGAGATGTACGCGCTCAAACCCATCAGGTTTTCAACAATCTGAAGGCTGTCTTGGCGGAGGCAGGGGCATCGTTAGAATCGGTTATTAAGACTACGGTGTTCATTCAAAACATGAATGAGTTCGCGGAGATCAATGAAGTGTATGGTACATACTTCAGTCAACATCAACCGGCAAGGTCGTGCGTAGAGGTCGCTGCATTACCAAAAGGAGCCCTGGTTGAAATTGAAGTGATTGCGGAAATCGCATAGAATGGCGGGCCCGATTTTAGGGCTCGTTTTTTTGTTTCGAAAAATATTTTAAATTTTTTCATTTCCGAGGAAGGAATTTACCATGTTTTGTGGAAGAATGTACTAGTCCCGGATTTTATAGCTTGAGAAAAGGTGGTGTCAAAATGGAAATCACAGATGTAAGGTTACGCCGAGTCAATACGGAGGGGCGAATGAAGGCGATCGCCTCAATTACGATTGACGATGAATTTGTTGTCCATGACATCCGCGTTATTGACGGCAATAACGGCATGTTTGTCGCAATGCCAAGCAAACGTACACCGGATGGGGAATTTCGTGATATCGCACATCCGATTACTTCTAGTACAAGGGAGAAAATCCAAACTTTCGTATTGGAAGAATATCAGCGTGCAATGACGTCCGATGAGACGTATGAAGAGGCTGGAGCTTCCTAAAGCCTAGAGCCCTGACCCCGGCGGTCGGGTTCTTTTTTTTTGTGGGAAAACGCCCGTTTCTTGAAATATGGCGTCATTTGAGATATATTCATTAATGGGAAAAAGGGAGAGATGGAGGAATCGAATGGCACATAACCGATATGCAGTCATTTTGGCTGCGGGTGAAGGAACACGAATGAAGTCGAAGCTGTATAAAATTCTCCATCCCGTGTGCGGGAAACCAATGGTTCAACATGTTGTCGACGAAGCATCGAAGTCCGGAATGGATCGCGTTGTAACCGTCATTGGACGAGGCGCGGATACGGTCAAGCATCAATTGGGCAATTCTGTTGAGTATGCCAGACAAGAGGAACAACTCGGGACCGCACATGCCGTTATGCAGGCAGAGCAATTACTGGCGGAGGAAAACGGTACAACAGTAGTATTGTACGGAGATACTCCTTTGATCACGCAAAGGACAATCGAGGCTTTGATTGCAGATCATGAGGCCAGTGGAGCCAAGGCTACAATATTAACTTCAATAGCAGATGATCCCTTCGGCTATGGGCGTGTTATCCGTCAAGAGGACGGGAGCGTCGGCCGGGTTGTCGAAGAGAAAGACGCTTCTGCCGAAGAAAAACAAATAAATGAAATTAACACCGGTATTTACTGTTTCGATAACCGAGAGCTTTTTAAAGCCTTGAAAGAAGTCAACAATGATAATGCTCAAGGAGAGTATTATTTGCCTGATGTTGTTGAGATTCTGAAAAGCGGAGGCGAGTCGGTACGGGCTTTTCGAACCGATCATTTCACCGAGACTCTGGGTGTGAATGACCGTGTTCAGCTTTCACGGGCTGAGAAGATCATGCAACAAAGGATTAATGAAGGCCATATGAGAAACGGTGTTACCATAGTTGATCCGGCGTCCACCTATATTCATGCTGATGTTAAGATTGGGCAAGATACCGTTATTTATCCGGGAACCTTTCTGTCAGGAGAGACGACAATCGGAGAAGATTGTGTTCTGGGACCGCAAACGGAAATTACAAATGCGGTTGTTGGAAACGAAACGATTGCCAAGCAATCTGTGATTCATGACAGTTCGATTGGAAACAGTGTGAATATCGGGCCATTTGCTCATATTCGCCCCGATTCGGATATTGGCAATAAGGCGAAAATCGGAAATTTTGTAGAAGTGAAGAAGTCTAAGATTGGCGAAGGTTCGAAGGCTTCCCACCTTGGCTATATCGGTGATGCTGATATAGGTCGCAACGTTAATTTCAGTTGCGGAGCCATCACTGTGAATTATGATGGATCCAGTAAACATTTAACAAGGGTCGAGGACGGAGCATTTGTCGGCTGTAATGTTAATCTTGTCGCTCCGGTCACGGTTGAGAAAGAAGCGTTTGTGGCGGCAGGATCCACAATTACGGATACCGTACCGGAAGATGCGCTAGCCATCGCCCGTTCCCGGCAAACGACGAAGGAAAATTACGCAAAGAAATTAAAGCAACGGAAAGGGCTGTGATCATGGGCAACTACTTGGACCCGGACTTGAAAGTGTTTACGCTGAATTCGAACCAGGCGCTGGCGGAAGAGATCGTTGATGAAATCGGGGTGAGTCTGGGCAAGAGCACGGTTACCCGTTTCAGCGATGGGGAAGTGCAAATTGATATTGAGGAAAGCGTACGCGGATGCGACGTATATGTGATTCAATCTACATCGGTTCCGGTCAATGAACATTTGATGGAACTGCTCATTATGATTGATGCACTCAAACGGGCCTCAGCCCGCACCGTTAATATTGTCATGCCGTATTACGGATACGCGCGCCAGGACCGTAAGGCGCGTGCGCGTCAGCCAATTACTGCCAAGCTTGTCGCGAATTTGTTGGAAAAAGCGGGCGCGACACGTATGATCGCATTAGATCTTCATGCTCAACAGATTCAAGGTTTCTTCGATATCCCTGTTGACCCGCTGCTCGGGGTTCCGATTCTGGCTGATTATTTCCTTGAGAAACAGTTGGAAGACATTGTTGTTGTATCCCCTGACCACGGTGGTGTAACGCGCGCACGCAAACTTGCTGAGCGTCTGAAGACACCTATCGCGATCATCGACAAAAGGCGGCCGAAACCCAACGTCGCCGAGGTGATGAATATTGTTGGGAACATTGAGGGCAAAACCGCTATCATCATTGATGATATCATTGATACGGCTGGAACCATCACCCTCGCTGCCAATGCCCTGGTTGAAAATGGCGCCAAAGAAGTTTACGCTTGCTGTACACATCCGGTCCTTTCCGGTCCAGCTGTTGAGCGAATTCAAAGTTCCAATATCAAGGAACTTGTTGTGACCAACACCATTCCTTTACCCGAGGAGAAGTGGTTTGAAGATGTGACACAGCTTTCGGTCGCTCCGTTATTGGCGGAAGCCATTATCCGAGTACATGAGAAACTTTCGGTGTCCAAGTTGTTTGATTAAGAAATACGGTATCAGAAGTTTAATAAAGTCGAGTTGGGTTCGGAAAGTACGGTCCAACATCTCATTTCATTAAAACAGGAAGGTGATTCAAAGTGGCAATCGTATTACAAGCTAAACTGCGTGACGTTGAGAAGAAATCAACGATCAAACA
>DASTWO010000131.1:0-47189 GCA_035776675.1 Caryophanales bacterium | reverse complement strand
ATTCATCTCCAACCTCGTAAAGGAACATTGCCGCGCGCCAGCGTACAATCCGACTCGGATCTTTCAAGGCCGCTATCATTTGCCCGATTGCGTCCGTATCCCCGAGATCCGAAAGACAATCCCCGGCTGTACGACGAACCGTCACGGATTTGTCCTTCAGCGCCCTGTAAAGATCCGGCAACACTTCAGGTCTTTCGATCATGCCAAGATACACAACGGCAAGTCGACGAATCGACATTTTCGGATCCTCCAAAGCCTTTTCAAGCACCGGCAAATCTTCCAGGTCCGGATCCATTCGATCCAAAGCCGCATAACGCTTCTTCCAATCCGGATCGTCCAACATCTCCACTGTCACCTTGGGAGCGGTCTCTTTCACTGATTCCTCGGAATGATCCTCCTCTTGAAACGCCTGCTTCACAAGTCGCTCAAGCCGCTCATCATCATAAGCGGCATTTACCTCTTCAGCTACATTTTCTCCGATTTCCTCCATGGTGCCGTAGCGGGCGCCTTGCTCTTCCCACTTCCGCTCCATGATCATGTTCGCCGAAGCCTCGCCCGCTTTCATCGCCGCTTCCATGAAACGCTGCGGCAAACCAACCCGTTTCTCTTCCTCGTCATCCGTTAACTTAATCTGCATCGGGATCCCCCGAAACATCTGATAAAATACGGTTACGGCCCCAAACGAGTCCGTTACAGAACGACGCTCTTCAGAACCTTCAATCGACCCTGCGGCATCCTTTTCACCAAAAACCCGTCGTGCTTCCGGCAGAATGGCCTGCCATTCCACTTTCCCGTCTCGTTCCAGGGCAATAAAGTCGGCTACATGATACAACCCCTTCACACCTTCGATCGCCAACAACTTCCTTGCGTACTCAGGTGCTTCATCCTCATTGCTCGCCTTGAAATTACGCGTTTCGCGGCCAGGCAGACTTTCGTCCATATTCAATTTCATTGTATTTGGGCTTGGCGTCGGTTCAATTGATATAATCTTCATAGACACTACACTCCTTCCGTCAAGCTGATCCCAATCTCCCACTGTATTTTCTACGAAATATAATCTTTTTTTTGCCCGGATGCTATTTAATGTGTACCAATGTTACTATGATTCAACTGAGGTTGATTGGGCTCTGCAGGCTGACTTTTGTCATTGGACATCCAAATGTTGACCAGGACAAACAACGCAAGAATAAGCCAGAACCACCATTTTTTCAAAAATTTCATCGACTATTTCCTCTCAAACAGAGGTTCCATTTTTACGATGTATTGCTCCTGTAAATCGCGCAAAGAGATAATCTTCAAACTCGTTTTCCGGGCATTCACGCGTTCGATCACACTCTTTAGAATCTCCATCGCATGAGCTCCTACATATTCACCTTGATTCTCCTCAATATATAGGTCATCTAACTTGCGTCGAAAAGACAATTCCATAAAAGCGTTGGCCAATGTTAAAGTGTTACCTTCTCTCTCTACAATATGATAATAATTGCCCAGATCATCGACAACAAGGTCTCCGAGACGTTTTAACTGCATAGAATCCCGCCTTAATGAGAATTGCTGACACTCAGCATATCCGTAATTTTGTCAAGAGCGCTTTGAATTTGTTCTGTGGATACATCGTAGTGAGTTGTAAAACGAACTGTTTCCGGTCCAAACGGTCCAGCCAAAATCCCCGTATCTTTCAATTGCTCAACAAATTCCGCTGAAGAACGGCCAGTTTTCCCAACGTTTACAAGCACGATGTTTGTTTCTACATCATTTTCCACTGTAAGCCCGTTTATTTTCGAAAGTCCTTCCGCCAGCATTTCAGCATGGCGATGATCTTCTTCCAACCGATCGACATGTTTGTCCAGAGCGACGATTCCCGCTGCAGCCAAAACACCCGCCTGACGCAATCCGCCACCCAATCGTTTTCGCCATTTCCGGGCACCTGCCACAAATTCCGCATCTCCTGCAATAATTGATCCTACCGGTGCTCCCAGTCCTTTAGACAAGCAGAACTGAACCGTATCCGTACAAGCGGCAAATTCTGCAACCGGCGTTTTCGTAGCAACGGCAGCATTGAAAAGCCTTGCTCCATCTAAATGAACCGGTATACCATGACGGCTGGCGACATCATAAATACCCCTCATTTTTTCCAGCGGGATAACCGCTCCCCCTGCTCGATTATGGGTATTTTCAACACAAATGAGTCCGGTTTCCGGATAGTGGATATCATCACCGCGAATGGCCGATTCAACATCACCAGGGTCCAGAGCTCCCCGACTCCCGTTAACCGGCCGCGGTTGTACACCTGCCAAAGCAGATATTGCAGCTCCTTCATAGTAATAAATGTGCGCCTCAGCCTCCAGGATAATTTCATTACCGGGGCGGCAATGCGTCAAAACCGCAATTTGATTCCCCTGTGTTCCGCTTGTCACAAAGAGAGCGGCTTCTTTACCGAGTATTTCGGCCGCTTTCCTTTCAAGCAAATTCACAGTTGGATCTTCTCCGTATACATCATCACCAACATCTGCTTGATAGATAGCTTTTCTCATTTCCTCCGTTGGTTTTGTCACTGTATCGCTTCTAAGATCAATCACATCCATCTCCCCTTCTAAACCAATTTTAACACAACCCACACAATGAGAAGAATCGGGTAGCTTTCGCAATATTGGACATGCAAAGCTCGACAACATCGTACAAGTCCCATGCCGATTTTGTTTAATTTAATCGAACTGTAACGTCATGAACATCATTTTGTTATCTGATTTGTAATAGCTATTAAGCGTATGCATCAAAACTTCGGGAGGGATTCGTGATGACCGACACCGTAAACATGGGAAAGAAAATGATCCTCTCAACCGCCGCAGCAAGTTTCGCTCTATCCGCACCGCTTGCAGTCGGAGCGGCTACCGGGGACTCAACCGCAAAAAAAATAAAAATCGATACAACACAAATCCTTCACTACGGTTCAAACGGCAAAGCGGTGAAATCATTACAAGTTCAATTACACCAAAAAGATTATTATCAAGATTCAATTGATGGCATATACGGTCCACACACTTTAGGTGCTGTTACACGCTACCAACAAACTCACGGCCTTGCAATCGACGGCATAGCCGGACCTAGAACTCTTTCATCCCTTTTCACGGTTCAGGGAAATTATGTACAGTCCGAGAGACTCTTGACCATTGGCGACAGAGGCCAGGCAGTCAGGGCCGCACAAGAAAAATTACAAGCTCTGGGCTACTATAATTATAATGTCGATGGCATATTCGGGCCGATTACAAAGGACGCAGTCAAACACTTCCAGGCAGCCAATGATTTGTTAATTGATGGCATTGTCGGGCCGCAAACACATCGAGCCTTGTTTGGAGTAAATTCGGAAGAAGCTCCCGATGTTCAGACATTGAGTGTCGCAGCTCCATCATCCACTTCAGATGCTACAGGGTTGGTTACGGACGCCAAACAATTGATTGGCTCGCCTTATCAATGGGGAGGAACCTCCCCGAGCGGCTTTGATTGCAGTGGGTTTATCAATTACGTATTTCAAGAAAACGGAGTTAATGTGCCACGTTCAACCAGCAGCATTTGGAATTATGGCATTCCAATAGACAATCCGCAAGCAGGGGATCTCGTGTTTTTTGAAACTTATAAAGCCGGTCCTTCACACGTTGGCATTTATCTTGGGTCCGGCCGATTCGTTCATGCAGGATCCGATGGAGTGGAAATCAGCCAACTGAGTCTGGATTATTGGAGCTCACGCTATATCGGTGCAAAAAGAATTGTTCAAAATTAAATATTGTCAGGAGACCTAAACTCGTAAAATCAGGCCATGGCTTACTTATTGAATTCCATGACAATACCATAATAAAGTCAACCGGAATATCCGGTTGACTCCTTTTCTTCAAAAAGGACAGCCCGTATTTAAGAACGGACTGTCCTTGGTTTATTACGTGCCATTTTCACAAATCTCTCCTCGTCTCCGATAAGACCGCAAACACCACATTGAATTTGGTATTCGGGTCCGTTATAGGAAAACGCGAACGGAGGTAGGCCATCCCCAGACGGAAACTCATCTGTGATTTCTCCGGATGCCGGATCAAGTTTCATTGAGGTATCTGACTGTTCGATTTTGTTAAACCATGTTCGGTTTGTGCCACAGCCGGGACATAGATATGGTTCGGTCATTGGAAACACCTCCTATAAGATGTCGGGATTTCAAAATCCTATGCAGGAGAAAACATATTTCCCTTACAAAGCTTTCCTCCGGCTTCCGATTTCTGATCCCTAACCTGTAGGGTTTCCACAAGTCTGGCAAATTATGATAAGCTTACCAGGTTTGCATCAATAGCTTATATTCCCCGGATAATTTCATAAACTGTTCTCGATTCCGATTTTCCAGTGCTTCATCAATTGCCTCTTCAAGTCGTTCCTTTCTTAATTTGAACCATGACTCGTCAAGAACCATTTGGGAGTAAACGTCCGCGATTGAAACTTTGGCTATATTCTGTTTTCTCGTGGCGAAGTTTTTCATGTTCTCATTGTAAGACATGCGTTTACTCATTTTTATATCCCCCTTGAGGCCTTTTTTCTATTATAATGCGATTTCTCTAAAATTTCAATTATCAATTTCAAAAAAAAAGAATCAGGGCCGATTTCTCAGCCCTGACATTTACCTGTGGTTCTTATGATATTGCTTGTTGCGTCGCGGTTTTCGCCCTTTCTGATGAAAAGAGCCCTTCGATCGATAATTCCGCCTTCTTTTGTTTCCTTGTTGGTTTCTCGGCTTTTTCTTGCCCAAAGGTGCTTCCGCTGTCAGCCTTACCGGTGTTGTATCCGGTTCTTTCGTCAGCAATTTAAGTGCACCGGCCAACAATGAAACGGAATCACTTCGTTTCAACAAAGATTCAGCGGAATCCCTGTATTTCTCTGCATCTTTCTGGCCAACCGCCCATAATATTTTTTCAAGAGCGGCTTTTTGCTGGCTTTCAAGGGCTTCTGAGAACGATGGCTGCGGCTGCTTTGACATCTTCTTTTTCGTAAGACGTTCAATTGTCTTTAAATGTCCCTGTTCTCTCGACGACACAAAAGTTGTTGCCAATCCAGTCTTTCCAGCTCTTCCCGTTCGGCCGATGCGATGAACGTAGCTTTCCGGATCCTGGGGAATGTCGAAATTGTAGACATGGGTAACCCCACTTATGTCCAATCCTCTGGCTGCAACATCTGTCGCAACCAATACCTCGATTTTTCCGTTCTTAAATTTACTCATGACACGGTCGCGTTTAGGCTGGCTTAAATCGCCGTGAAGCCCTTCTGCAGAATAACCGCGCTTGTTTAATGCCTCTGAAACCTCGTCAACTCTGCGCTTTGTACGTCCGAAAATAATCGCAAGATCTGGAGTTTGCATATCCAACAACCGGCACAATACATCGAATTTCTGTCTTTCTTCCACTTCAATATATTGCTGCTCGATATTGGAAACCGTCATTTCCTTTGCCTTGACGCGAATCGTTTGCGGATCTTTCATAAATTGATGGGCCAATTTCCGGATCGGTTCAGGCATTGTTGCCGAGAAAAGCATGGTTTGCCGTTTTTCCGGGACACTTTCAAGGATTTTTTCAATATCCTCGATAAATCCCATATTCAACATTTCGTCCGCCTCATCCAGAACAACGGTTTTCAAACCGTTAAGTCGTATAGTCCGCCGGCGAATATGGTCAAGCAAGCGTCCTGGCGTACCTACAATAATGTTCGGTTTCTTCTTCAAAGCCCTGATCTGGCGTCCAATATCCTGTCCGCCGTAAACCGGCAATGTGGAGACCTTTTTGAATCGACCGATCGTGTTTAATTCTTCAGCCACTTGCATCGCCAATTCCCGCGTCGGTGTTACCACGAGCGCTTGAATATCAGGATTATCTGGATCTATATTTTCAGCCATTGGTATGCCAAAGGCAGCGGTTTTCCCTGTTCCGGTTTGCGCCTGACCAATCAGATCTTTCCCTTCTAAAGCAAGCGGTATCGTTTGCGCCTGAATCGGCGTCGTTTCTTCAAATCCCATCCTGTCAATTGCTTTGCTGACGGGACTGCTTAAATTCAGTTCCAAAAATGTAGTCAAATGAATATACTCCTTTATGATTTATCCTCGCTGAATCGCTCCATCCAAATCAAATCTTATATGTCATTCCAGGGAGCCATATCACCAACCCACAGAAAGTTCATCATACATGCGTTTCTGTTGGTGCAACACCCAACAATGCTCCTCCGAATAAATGAACTTACATCATCCGGAAGCATCATCTTCATCAATTCATCTGCGGGATGTCGGTATCGTTTGCTCAACGAAGCGTTATCCTGTGCCCATGCGAGATCGACAAAGTCGTCCTCTCCGCTAGGTCGCAGCACTGTAGACTCAAGATACTTTGTTTGAGTGGTTGATACTCCTTCTTTAATAAAAAAAGCATTTCCCAGTCGGAAAAATGCCTCGTTGATTTCGAAGTTCCGTGCGAGCCGAATTTAACAATAACACGACCCGCTTTCAATTGCAACGAGGAATGCCTGATGTTTGATGCTTCATTGATAAACCCTGAGGCGACATCCCATTAAATCAAATTCTTGTACTTTGCCATTCCTTTCTTATCATTCCCGATATAAGCATTCGCCCAAACAAATCAAAACCGGGCACATAGAATACTTTGAGGTGATAAATATGCCGGCAAAAACGGGCCGCGAATATGTGGATCGAATCGACCGCGCCGAAGCTGACGTTTGGATTGGCGGAGAACCTGTAAAAGGCAAAATTTCTGAACATCCCGCTTTCAAAAATTTAATGAAAACACAAAGCAAACTGTACGATTTACAAAATGCCCCCGCCAAACAAGCTCAATTAACGTATAGTTCTCCGCTGACAAATGACCGTGTCGGCCTGTCGTATTTAATTCCGAAAACCAAAGAAGATCTAACGAAACGCCGAATGATGTTTCAGGTATGGGCCAGGCAGAGCTTCGGATTATTGGGACGATCTCCCGATTACATGAATACAGCAATGATGGTTTTCGGTGCGGCTGCACCCGTATTTGGTGAATATGCCGATAATGTGAAGAATTATTATGAATTCAGCCGGGAACATGACCTTTCCTTGACCCATACGTTTGTACAACCGCAAGTGGACCGTTCATCTTTATACTTAGAAATGGAAGAAGAGCCCATTGCGGCACAAATTGTCGACAAAACAAAAGACGGAATCGTGATCCAGGGAGCTCGTTTGTTAGCAACACAAGGCGCGACTACTGACGAAATCATGGTCTTTCCATCTGGCATGCAATTGTGGCAGTCCAAAGGGGATAATCCTTTGGCTTATGCATTCGCCATTCCGAACAACACGCCGGGGTTGAAATTCATTTGTCGAGAAGGTTATGACGATGGGGAGTCATCTATGTTTGACCGTCCCCTAAGTTCACAGTTTGAAGAAGTAGATACTCTTGTCGTCTTCGATCACGTCACCGTACCCTGGGATCGGGTTTTTGTTGCAGGAGACGCACATATGGCAAATCGCCTCTACACAGAAACCAGTTTCAATGAACACGCCGTGCATCAGGTCGTTTCCAGACAAGTCGTGAAAACCGAGTTTATGCTTGGTCTCATTTCTACACTTGTGGAGACCATTAATATCGGCGAATATCAACATGTCCATGAGAAAGTTTCCGAAGTGATTATCGCTCTTGAAACGATGAAAGGGTTGCTGTTATCTTCGGAAACTCAGGCAAAATTGAATAAATGGGGAACGATGACACCGGATAATCAACCGCTGCTGGCAGCGATGAATTATTATCCGCGAATTTATCCAAGAATGACAGAAATCCTACAGACGCTTGGTGCTAGTGGACTTGTCACACTTCCGAAAGAATCTGATTTCCATTCAGAACTGCGTGACGACCTTGATAAATACATGAAAGCTTCAAATGCAAATGCCTATGATCGTGTGAAACTGTTCCGTCTTGCCTGGGACACATGCATGAGCTCTTTTGGAACACGGGAAACCCAATATGAACGCTATTTCTTCGGAGACCCTGTACGTCTGGCCGGCCGCCTTTTTCACGGATATGATAAAACGCCGTATATAAACCGAGTCAAAGACTTTCTCGCGTGAGAAGGAACACTTTGTCGGTATAGCCGACAAAGTGTTCTCCCATTAATCATTTGATAAATTTACAACTCGTGTATAATCGCCTTCTTCACGTTCTTCTTTTGTTGCTTTACGGTCACCGGAGATTCCGCTGCCGACACGGGAAGACACTTTGAAACCCGGAGCCACTTCCTCTTCTTCTTTTCGCTTTTTATCCTCTTGAGACATAAAGATTCCTCCCTCGGAGCTTTTAACTCCGATTTTGCCCTGTATTATGCCTCTATACCCGAACATTATTCAAAAAGTGCGATCCCGGATTTTCATTTTCACCGTCCGATGCATTCTTCGCAATTTGCCACCGTCTCCCTCCAGAAGAGGGACCGGCGCCAAGTCCATAATCGTTTCCATTTCATCTGAAAGAGCCTTTTTTACTTCCTCCGCACCTTCATGGGTTTGGAAAACCGTCGGGATATTGCCTTCCTGTTCTTTACAGAAATTGATCATGGCACAAATCCCATGCTTGCAAAATTCAGCCCAATCCGGACATGAACAAGAGATTGACATCGTTTCTATATCAGGTTCACCGTTCTCATCAATCGGTAAATACGCATCAATCTCATAGGAACTGCCCATTGAACCCTTAACTGTGGCAAAGAAACCTTGTCCGTGATTCTCCAAATCCTCCAGTTTGCCGTTATGATAGAGTTTCTTCCCTCGTTCAAGACGATGTCGATCCAATACCGGGAAGAATTCCTGTTCCAACCACCGCTGCAAAGTCATGACGACAACACCTGCTCTCTTAACCGAATCAAATCATAAACCTCATCATCTTTCATTTCTGTAACCCATCCGTCACCCTGTCCGATGACTTGCTCGGTGATTGCTCTTTTTTGCTCAATCATTTCATCAATTCGTTCCTCTAGCGTCCCGATACTGATCATCTTATGAACATGGACATTCTTCTTTTGTCCGATTCGGTGCGCCCGGTCTGTCGCCTGATTCTCAACTGCCGGGTTCCACCAACGGTCAAAATGAATCACATCGCTCGCTTCTGTCAAATTCAAACCGACTCCACCCGTTTTCAGGGAAAGAATGAATATAGCGCGGCTCTCCTGTTCACGAAATTGTTTGATCAACCGCTCTCTTTTCACCGATGACAATCCACCATGCATAAAGAAAACCGGTACATCCGGAAACTTTTCACGTATGACCGCTTCCAACATATGGCCCATTTTTACATATTGTGTGAAAACAAGAGCGCTGCGCCCTCCCGCAAACAATGAATCCAATAAACTGACAAAACGCATGAGTTTCCCCGAATGTTCAACAGCCGGCTTGTTGTTCAAAACAAGTTGCGGATGATCGCAAAGCTGCTTCAACCGTGTCAGAGAAGCAAGGATCAGCCCTTTTCTTTCGATGCCGGTTGCTCTTCTCATTTTGTCCATCAATTCATTTACAACGCTCTGATAGAGTGATGCCTGTTCTTCCGACAGATTACAATACTCTTTCTTTTCGATTTTCTCGGGAAGGTCCCGTATGATGGAACGATCACTCTTTTCCCGCCGCAACAAAAATGGCTGGACAAACCGTCGAACCAATTCAACCTTTTTTTGATCATTTTTTTTCTCAACAGGTTTGACGAAATTACGCCGGAATCCCGTAAGGGACCCCAAATAACCGGGGTTCAGGAATTCCATAATCGACCACAACTCTTCAAGCCGGTTCTCCATTGGCGTTCCCGTCAGTGCGACACGGTGCTCAGCTCTTAAAGTTCGCAACGACTGGCTTTGTTTTGTGCCGGGGTTTTTGATCGCCTGGGCTTCATCAATAATGATGCTCGGCCAATATTGTGCATACAACATGCTCCAGTCTCGATTCGCCAGATTATAGCTCGTAATCATCACATCATACTTTTTCTTTTCCGTCTCGAATTCACGTTCTTTCATGCGACCGCTGCCGTGATGGGTATAGATCTTTAAAGAAGGAGCAAAATGTGCAAATTCACGTTTCCAGTTCTCAATCAATGAAGTCGGACACACAATCAGCGAAGGACTGTCGTTTTTGTTGGTCTTATCCGCCAACAAATAGGCAATGGCCTGAATCGTTTTTCCAAGACCCATATCATCAGCCAGGCAGACGCCAACTCCTTTTTTGCGTTGTTCATCAAGCCATGCAAACCCGTGTCTTTGATATGGACGCAACGCTCCTTGGAAAGCCTTCGGGACTCTCTTCCGTTTTTTCTCCGGTGGCCTGAGCAACATTTCCAGATAATCTTTCGTTTCTTGCCTGCTTTCAATTGAAACAAAGCGCCTTTCCCGTTGCTTTTCAACTATAGACATTCGCAACAGATCCGACATTTGTCCTTTACGCCCTATTAAATTCTCGGTCTCCGTCATTTCATCATAGGCTGCTTTCATTTTCTCGAGTGGCAATTCAATCCACTCATCTTGATGACGCAGAAATCGTTGCTGTTGGTCGATAAGCTGTTTGAAGCGTTCTACTGGGAAAGAAAGATCGCCGACCGAAACCTTCCAATTGAAATCCACAAGTGTTTCAAGGGAGAATTTCTTCTCTCCTTCCTCCACATCAACTTCCGATTGTAAACGAACATCGGGATCTTCATCGGCGTGTCTTTGGATCTTCATCCAGTCCGGAAACTGAATATGAACATCTTCATCTTGTATCTTGGAATAAAATACAGTGAGTTCCCGGGTCAGGCAACGAAACAGGAAATCATGATCATAAATTTGATAGCCGAACTTACGAAAAACAGGATGCACCCTGGCTAGCCTGTCGAATTTCTTATTCAGCCATTGTCTTACCGATAAGTGACGCCTGCATGCCTCTTCTCCTTCAAGCAATCGATTCCGTTTCTCATCCGCAACCCCGATTTTCAAACGAATGGTCCATGATTCGTCAGGATGAAACGGTTCTTCTCCGTTCTCCGGTTCCATGCATAATAGTAGCGACACCGGTTCCAGATCGAGTCCGATCTTGGTGTATTTGAAACTCTCCAAAGTGGATCTCGGATTCGGCCGCGCTTTTCCTTCCAATGAACTATGCCAACGCTCACAATGCTTTTTCAACTTGCGGATGGCCTGAGCGCTTTCAGGCTCTTCAGTCGTCATGAAACACAGGTTCTTCGGTTGCTGCAAATCGTGAAACCATTTGTCCGCAACATCAAGGTTGGCGAAAGCCGTACGTCGCCATGGAAAACTGGACGCAAGCAAGTTTCTTACGATCTGATCCGACCATGTATCCAATAAAATATTAAGCCACTGGCGAATGCCAAACGAGGCCAATTCCAGGGCGGAAAGCGCTTCTACAGGAACTAACCGTATCCATTTGTTAAACAGCTCTCCCCGATCCATGGCGAGACGACCCAGCATCCACTGCGAAAAGGCATAGGTTTTGTTTTCTTTCTCCGCTGTCAGTACCGTCGGATAATAATGCCCCGCTTCCAAAAGGGCTGCCAGACCTTCCCCAAGGCGTATCCAAAACTCAAATGTTTCCCCCGCCTCAATCTGATCATCGAGTGACGCTCTATGGGCCAGAAAACGAAACATTTCCCACATCGGTACAAAGCACCCGGACACATTCACCTGGTTGCCGTCTTCATTTTCGAATACGACATTCTTTCCTTCGAGGGTCGTGCGGAAAAACCGCCAACGCCCGCTAATCCCGGATAAGATCTTTGCCGATTGGACATTGCCGTACTTCCCTTTTTCCTCAGTCAACCAAACGAAGAAGCTGTCATCATTCATCGTTGGAATATAAGTCATTTCCAAATAAAGTTGAGCCATCTATTTACACCCTGTTTTCTTGAGTAACGTCAGAAATCATACTCTCCATTATAACGAATCCGTTCGAAAACAACAATTTCAACCAGGTCAGGAAGTCGGGTTTAACTTTTCTTTCTCGATATCGCCAGATGGTTTGATCGCCAATAATGCAAATAAAACGGCTATGATGCAAACCCCCGTCATTGAAAAAAACAACAATTGATGTGAGAATTTCATAAGGACGGCAAACAACGGCGGACCAAGTGCCACACCGATAAACCTCATGCTGCTGTAAATAGAACTGACCGTTCCGCGCTGCTCTTTTTCAATACCTTCTGTTATAAAAGCATCCAGGCATGGAAGAACAAGCCCGATTCCCACACCCCCGGCAACAAAGATCCCTACAAACAAGGCGATTTGTTCAATAAAACCAACGATAAAAATGGAGGTCGTCAATAACAAACAGCCAATCAAGGTCAGCTTTTTCATCAACGGTTTATTTTGCCCGATCTTCTTGCCTGTAATATATGAAGCCGTCGAAAGCGCGAGAAGCGGTGCCGCCAGAATAAAACCCTTCATCGTCCCCTTGATGCCGTAATGATCCTGAAGAATGGTGGACAAAAAGAATAGCACGCCAAACAAGACGAACATAAAGATGCCGCCTATAGCGAATATCCCGTAAAGCCACCTACCCTTCTCAGCAAAAATTTGTTTAACCGATTTGAGAAATTCTCGAAACGGTTGCGGTTCTTCTTGTTTCTTCGGGGACTTCACAAGAAACAAGACGAGTAACGTTGAAATGAGACAAAAGACAGGAATCGCCAGAAACGGAATAAACCAAATGATTGAGGCTAAGAAGGCACCTATAATCGGACTCAGGACTTTACCGAATGTGTTCGAAGTCTCCACCATACCGAGGCTGCTCGACACTTGTTGTTCACTCTTGAACATGTCGCCAACAAGCGGAAGCACAACGGGAAATGCCCCGGAAGCTCCAATTCCCTGAAGCAACCGCCCTGCTAGAATAATCCAATAAGGATCGTCCATCGTCCAAGAGGCGAAACCCGCAAGAAAACCGCCTGCTCCGGCAATAATAAGACTTGGAATAATAATTTTCTTTCTTCCGATCCGATCCGATAAATAACCCGCGATGGGAATCAAAAGAATTGCCACAACGGAATAAACAGTAATAATCAAGCTTGATTGCAGCGAGGAGATCTTTAATTGCTTTTCAATTGTCGGGAGAACAGGGATCAGCATTGAATTTCCAAGCGTCATCACAAGTGGAATAGACGCGATCGAAATCAGATCCCATTTCTTTTTCTCTTCCATGAACATTCTTCCTCTCAGCATTTTTGGATACCTTGTTTAGTTTTTTTCATCTGGGAGGAATTCATACGTGTTCCGGAAATTGGAAGAAGACGAAGCAATTAATAAAAAACCAAAAACCCCTTCTTGAGAAGAGGCTTTCAGATCAAGTCCACGAAATATTTCTTAATGACGCTGGTATTAAGAATTATCTTGAAGATAATTCAAAGCAGCTGCAGCAAGTGTTTTCCCGGCAATTGGCATCGAGCGCTCATCGATGTTAAAGCGCGGATGATGGTGAGGATACTCGGCCCCAATATCTTCGTTTCTGGCTCCGGTAAAGAAGAATGTCCCGGGAACGTGTTCCAAATAATAAGCAAAGTCCTCACCGCCCATGACAGGCGGCATTTCGAATACCTTATCCGCTGCTACTACTTCCTTTGCGGCATTTACAAGAAGCTCCGTCTCTTTGGAATGATTCCGGACAGCAGGATATCCGCGTTCAAAAGAGAAGTTACAGTCCGCGCCGGCGGCCTGGCAAGAATATTTGGCGATATTCTCGATTTTCTTTTCAATTTCGTCCCTAACCTCAGGATCGAAAGTGCGTACCGTTCCGGAAATGACTGCTTTTTCGGCTACAACGTTAAAGGCTTTCCCGGAATGAAATGATCCAACGGTCACAACAGCGGACTTTAACGGATCAACATTTCGGCTGACAATTTGTTGGAGGTCCGACACGAGCCGGCTTGCAGTTACAATAGCATCAACGGTCTCGTGCGGCATGCCTCCATGACCACCTTTTCCAATGACTTCTACATCGAAGCGGTCGGCGTTCGCCATTACATTCCCGTCCCGATAACCAATGGTTCCTGTCGGAAACGGTGACCAAAGATGCGTTCCGAAGATGGCGTCAACTCCATCAAGACAACCATCCTCAATCATAGGCTTTGCTCCTCCAGGAGTAAGCTCTTCCGCAAATTGGTGTATGAAAACGATCGTTCCTGGAATCTCATCCTTGTACTCCGCCAACACCTTGGCAAGACAGAGCATTTCAGCCGTATGGCCGTCATGTCCACATGCGTGCATAACGCCATCTGTCTTCGATTTATAGGGCAGATCATTTTCCTCGTGAATGGGCAATGCATCGAAATCCGCCCTCAGGGCAACAGTTTTACCCGATTTTCCGCCTATCAAAGTGGAAACGACGCCTCTGCCGCCAACTTCCGTTCTGACATCTAAACCAAGTTCCCGATGATACTCCGCGATTTTTCTCGGGGTCTCGACTTCCTCAAATGAAAGTTCGGGGTTCATATGAAAGTAGCGACGTAATTCCACCATTTCATCATACGTATCGTCCAGTTGTCTAAAGATCTCCTCAAGCATCCGTCCCTCTCCTTTCGAAATCCATACTTATCTTTTATTATAACGTATTTTTTGTCTCATTCGGGAAACCCCTATGATTTTCGGGTGTTTCTCATCACTTTATCGAGATCAGCGTCGGAGATCTCTTTGTTTCCATAGCGCGCCTTATTATAGAGTTCAGTGTCGGCCTGGATGAGCAAATTCTTTCCGCTATCTCTTGATGAAAGATCTTTCTCGGTCTCAAGAGGTGTTAAATTCCGCTGAAAATGATACCCTTTTCGGATTGCATTTTCCATCGCCTTTCGGTACAGAAATCTGACTCGTTCCCGATTGTTCTGCAGATCAACCCATTTCACCTTGCGTTGTTTGAATCGTGGCAATTGATCTTGAAGGCTTCCCAACATATCCGTTAAGCTTTTCAAGCGTTCTTTTTCATCGGAATAGCCCACGCCAACCTCTGCCTTTTCTCTAGTCATTCCCATGGAATTTAGAAACATCAACAGCTTCTTGACAAGAAATGGTGCCCAACGTCGAACAAAATAATAAAGGAGAACTAACACCAGTACACTTGCAACAATAACAAGAACATATCTCAAAATTTGCTCTGTCAAAACAGCCCACGCGGCGGGATCCTCCGCTGGAGGTAGTTTTGGTTTGCTTGTTTGGCCAGGTGTCTGTGGAGGAACCGGTGGTTTAGGCTCCTTGCCCCGAGAAAGAAATGAAATCAGCGCCGCGAGAAGAATTCTAAATTGATCCCCAACCCAGCTTAGCCCTTGCCGAATGATCCCTACGAATCCAAGCCCAACAATGAAAACCAGAAAAACCGCAATCCCAATCCTGTTGTTCACCAACACAGATCGTGGCAGGCGTGTTCTTCCATTTATATGCTTTGGTGCCGCCTTTAATAATTCTCCACTAATGTGAAAGAAGAAGATAATCAGGCTGAAAACGCCGAACACGGTGAAAAACCAATGATAATCAGGGCCACGATCGGCATATCGAAGGATAATAGGCACGATCAAATACAAAATAAACCCGACAATAAAAACGGGAACCGGAAATATGAGCTTCCAGTCGACACGATTGAAACGCATTCCGCGTAGGGCCAAATAAATTCCCGCCGCCCAACTCACCCAGCAATGCCAATTCCAACCTTGAAAAATCACGGAGATCACACCGGCAACCAGAACGCTTCCCAGAAGTTCCTGGAATTTGCGATCCGCCTTTCCCGAAAGACTTATGAAATACCCCATCATATAAATCAACAAAAGTTCTATTACAGCAAAACCGGGATGGGTATTTAACAAATACCCATAAAACAACGCTACAACAGGAGCAAAAAGAAAGATTTCGGTCAACGCATGATAGCATGCAAGAAAAATTTGCTTTGCCTTCATACGGATTCCACCTCTTTCCCTTCCCTTGATTTTTCGACAACCTGTTCTTGATCTTCAGGATGCAGCCAAAGCACTTCTACAGCATTGCCATAGCTTTTCAACCGATCGATTTGAATTTGCGTTTTCTCTGAAAGGTAAGGGGTTATCAGCAAATAATCTGTATTGACCACATTCTGCAAAACATCGTCTTCGAGAAACATATCAAAGGGCTGAACTGATTCTAACCTCAGTTTCGCCATCGTTTCCTGAAGAGAAGTAAATTGCACAGAACCGCTGCTAGAAGGGACCTTAACGACCTCTCCGGGAGAGTCTTGAGTGCTTCCGTTGCAG
This sequence comes from Caryophanales bacterium, assembly GCA_035776675.1. Taxonomy (GTDB): domain Bacteria; phylum Bacillota; class Bacilli; order Bacillales; family DASSOY01; genus DASSOY01. Next base: position 30,906 of record DASTWO010000131.1, on the reverse strand, counting down.
CCAAAGCCGGTTTCAATCCCTTTTGAAAGCGCGAATTGGGCAATCGATGCCGCATAGCTGATCCCTTTTTCCTTTAATTCATTGATTTTCCCCATATTCATGACAGATTGCCAGAATCCTTCCGAAACACTGAAATCCAGGTATATGATTAGTGAATGGTCAGCTGTGAAATCTTTATGGTGAACTTGTAGATTGCCGCTGCGAGCGGTTGCCTTCCAATTGATATGGTTCAAAGGATCCCCGTAACGATATTCTCGAACGCCGGAGAACATGAAAGGATCCTCCACAATCCAGCGTTTCACTGTGATATCTCCCTGCCAACTGTGGGAAGGCAAAGAAATGTCATCAATAGATACGAGTTTCGGATAAACAATTAACTCTGCGTTCAACTGCAAAGAGCGTGATCCAGTCTCTATCCCAAGCAAGTCCCCACCTGTCATGAAGGCCGAATCAAGACTGTAATATCCTCTTTTATCGCAAACAACTTGGTGACGTCTAACGACCTGTGTATGAGGACCGAGGCTGAACAAGCTCTTATGATGTTGAAACAAATCACCTTCGCTCACATCCAAATTGAACCGGCTTTGAAACCGGAGGCCGCTGTGAATTCTGGATTCAAGACGCAACCACGGAACCGGAAGAATCCGGCTGTTATAGATTCTTTCAACCAGTTCAATTGCATCACCCGCATAACAGTTTTGCGCATTGAAATACCTTGCATATTCAATCTTGGATAATCTTCGGGAACCAAAAATTATCCTTTGCACCATGCTTAAGAACAACGCAAAGAGCAACAACCAACCAATCGCCACAGGATCACCTTCCTCTTCACCCGATTTTTTCTTCTGTCGGGACAGGAGTATGGCTTAGAACATCATCCAGTACCGCCTCAATCTGATCATCTGCCGAACGCATTCGATTTTTCAACAAAATCCGATGAGCCAGAACCGGCTTGACGAGCGTCTTTACATCATCTGGAAGAACATAATCTCTTCCCTTTAGAATAGCAAATACCTGAACCGCCTTTAACAATGCCTGTGTACCCCGTGGACTAACCCCCAAAGCGACTTCATGGTGATTCCTTGTTTGCTCGGCGATTTCTACTATATAGGCCAATAGATCTTCATTCACAGTAACCTGAGAATATATTTCCTGACTCTCATTCACTTCTTCACGACCCGCAACTGCCTTTACATTATTGAGTGGATCCTGCTCCTTGAATCGCTTCAGAATGGAAACACCTTCTTCGTTAGTTGGATAGCCCAGTTTGATTTTCAGTAGAAAACGATCCAACTGTGCCTCAGGTAATGGAAAGGTTCCTTGATTGTCTACGGGGTTTTGCGTTGCAAGCACGATGAAAGGCCGTTCAAGGCTTTTCGTTTTCCCATCAATGCTTACCTGACGTTCCTCCATGCATTCCAGAAGACTCGATTGCGTCCTTGGTGTCGCTCTATTGATTTCATCAGCAAGAACAATATGTGAAAATAACGGCCCGGGACGAAATTCAAATTCATTTTGCTTCTGATTGAAGAAATTGATCCCGCTCAGATCGGACGGAAGGAGATCTGGTGTAAACTGAATTCTTTTAAAAGTGCAGTTCAACGATTTCGCCATCGTTTTCGCGAGCAAGGTCTTGCCCGTTCCCGGCACCTCTTCCAGCAACACATGACCGGAGGAAATGAGAGCAATAAGTAATAAATCAACCGCATCTGCTTTTCCAACAACAACACTGGCAATATTTCTTTTTAAATTTTCGGCTAGCTGTGTAATCTGCGTGAAGTCCATCTCAATTCTCCTTCATGTTCCTATTTAACATTTACCTTTTCGACATAATGGCCTCAAAACCCTTTCCTTAAAAAGATTTAAAACAACAAAAAAACAGCAGGGACAGTAAGGAAACTGTCCTCTGCCGGCATCGAAAACGCTTACAAAATTATTAACTGATCGAACGCCACGTTAACAATCCTTCATTGTACAATTCAACGGAAATTTCATGAATGACCTCATCCAACAGCGTCAATAATTCTTGGACTTCCACAGTATTGATCACGAGCGGCGGAGTCAACAAAATCGCGTCTCCTCCCGTTCCGTTCAAGCCTCCTGCAGCATTGTACAATATCAGCCCTTTTTCATAGCCTTTTTTAATCACACGGTTGGTCACTTCTGAACGCAAGTCAAACGGTTGCTTCGTTTCCTTATCGGCCACAAATTCGATGCCCCGTAACAGTCCCTTCCCACGAACGTTTCCGATCATCGGATATTTCTTTTCAAGTTCTTCCAGACCTTTTCTAAGGACCTCACCTTGATAAGCGGCGTTTTCAGGAAGGTGATGTTTCTTTAAATAGTTCATTGCCGCCAGCCCTGTCGCGGTTGACTGAGGATTGGCGCTCAATGTATGCCCGGCCATCATCATTTTCGACCCATTCTTGATGGTATCGATCACGCGGTCGGAAACCATAGCCGCACCTATCGGAGCACAGCCTCCCCCAAGACCTTTTCCAAGTGTCATGAGATCAGGTTGCACATCCCAATGATCCATCGCGAACATTTTTCCTGTCCTGCCTAGACCAGTCACAACTTCGTCCGCGATCGTCAGTATTTCATATTTATCGCAAATTTCTTTTACACGTTTATAGTAATCTGCTTGTGGAACAATTGCCCCGCCTGAAGCACCGATAATCGGTTCGAAAATAAAGGCCGCAATGTTTTCAGCACCTACTTTCTGAATAGCGGTTTCAATATCGTTAGCACAAGCTAGACCGCAAGAAGGGTACGTTTGATTGAATGGACATCGATAACAATATGGAGGCAAAGCCCCCGGAAAATCATTTAAAAGAGCCTCAAATCTTTGCCGGCGGATTACATTACCCGACATTGACAACGCACCAAGCGTTACTCCATGGTAACTCATCCAACGCGATAGAATTCGATTTTTCTCCGGTCTTCCCCGTTCCTGCCAATACTGAACCGCGATTTTCAAGGCAATTTCTGTCGCCTCCGACCCGCTGTTGACGAAAAATGCCCAATCCAAGTCACCAGGCGCTTCACGAGCTAATGTTTCGGCCAATTTCTCCGCAGGCTCGCTGGTGAATTGCCCACGGAAGACATAAGAAATTTTCTTCGCTTGTTCGTGCATCGCATCCGCCATTTCTTCGACCCCGTGGCCGATAGCGGCAGTCATTGCGCCGGAGGATCCGTCCAAATATTTCTTTCCGTTTGTGTCGTATAGATAAACTCCTTTACCGTGGCTGATCTCCGGATACTCCGTCCCCAAAATCGGTTTGATTAAATGCGTCACGTCGCCACCTCCTAAAGCTCTACGTTACAAGTCTGTCCTTTAGTCAGAACTGCACGCCACAGCTAACCTGCTGAACCTCCTGTTTCCATCGTATGAGAAGAGGTTCGAAAATTCTATTCAACGAAGTATACAAAAATGGACTGAATTATTGTACGATTAGTATAAAGCGCTTTCATTAAACACAATCATCAGCCATTGGAGAGGATTACAATGGGGATCACTGTCGAAGAGGCTCTGCAAATGCCTGAGTTAAAGGAAACAAAACTTGTGGCCGGCTTTCAAGGTATCGGGCAGGAGATCAAGTGGGTGACCATTCTCGAAATCATTGAAGATGTGGCCAGAATCCATGAAGGAGAATTTCTGATCACAACCGGCTACGGTTTAAACAACATTCCGGAAAACTCCGGAAAAATCATCGAAAGACTGGCCAGGCAAAATTTATCCGGAGTCGCTGTTCACACCGGCTATTATGTTAAAGAAATTCCACGTCCGATGATTGAAGCGGCGAACAAACTCCACTTGCCATTAATTGAAATTCCAAAGCAAATGACCTTTTCAGCCGTCACCCGTGTCATTCTTGAAAAAGTCGTCAACTCACAGATGAAATTGGTTTCCTATGCCCATCATATTCAAGAAGAACTGACATCACTGGTACTGCAAAATTACGGAATGTCTACAATCACAAGAAAATTAGCCAAAATGACAGACTCCCGTATGAAGATCATGAACAAAATTGGAGAAGAAATCGATTGTTTCCCATGGTCGGGAAACCAAAGCGACACAAAGAAAACACCTTTGTACCAGTTTCACTATCCGATCCTGGTCGATGAACAATTGTACGGATTCTTGCACGCCGAAAAAGCCACACCCTTTTCACAGTTCGAGGAACTGGCAATGCGGCAGGCTTCCACGATCTACGCGATTGAATTTTTGAAACTGAAAATTGTAGACGATACGAAGATGTATCTTCAAGGAGATTTTCTGGACGATTTACTGCAAAAAGGTTATGTCAACGAGGAATCCGCTATTGAACGCGGCCATCAACTTGGCTTTGAACTGACAAAGCAAAATCTTGTCATCCTTATCCAATCGAACGATCTTGACCGCACTGTCAATATTGCAATTGAGGTTTTCAATAAGAACGATGAGAAATATTTACTGAGGAAGAAGTCGGATCATATTGTCGTACTTTATCTGTCCGAAACCGAAACAGACGCAGAAACACAAATCAAACAACTGGGAGAGGAAATCATTTATCGCTATAAAAAAAACAACCAGGGAAACGCCTCAATTGTCATCGGAGCGGGAACGACCGTTCATGGAGTGGCCGCCATATCCGAGAGTGCAAGACAAGCGCGTTACGCCCTGCTATTTTCACGGTATATGAAAAAAGAATGGATTTCCTTTCACGACCTGGGAGCCTATCAATATTTTATTCAATTGAAAGACAACGGCGCCGACCTGACGCCTTATTATACATCTGTGCTCGGTCCGCTGATCGATTACGACAAGAACCATCATTCCAACTTGATCAAGACTTTCGAAGCTTACATCGAAAACAACTTAAAATTACAAAGCACCGCCGACCAGTTGTTTATCCATCGTCATACACTCAGTTATCGCCTGGAACAAATCAAGAAAAAAACCGGCAAAAACATTCAGCTGGCGAACGAGAGAATCCAACTTCACCTTGCCGTAATGGCTTACCGGATTGACCAAATGTTAAGTTGGGAGTGATTCTTGTAAGAACCACTCCCCTGATTTTATCTTAACGAACCACTGCGTCTAACCAGTTTTGCGCCATTAACGCATGCCCGGCTTTAGTTGGATGAACTCCGTCGCCAGTCCAAAATTCAGGATGTCGTTTAGCGGCAGCCTGTGCAAAAACCCCGTCAAACGGAACAAGTACGGCGTCGAACTCTCTGGCCAATTTCCTGACAACCTGAATTTTCGGATCAAGATCCTCTCGCCATAGTTCCCTGTCCTCCGGAAATGGAAGAACGAAAGGTTCACACAAAATGAGATTCGCACCTAACTTTTCCCGCACGACCTCTAATAAAAATCGATAATCCGACTCAAATTGTCCTACCGGAGTTGGATCATTCTGAGAATACCTTTTCCAGCAGTCATTTATGCCGATCAAGATTGAAACCCAATCCGGCTTCAGATCCAGGCAGTCCGGCTGCCATCGTTCCCGCAAATCTTTCACCCGATTTCCGCTAATTCCCCGGTTATAAAACGTCACTTGTTTCTCCGGATATTGCGCGGAAAACCTGGCAGCAGCCATCATCGCATATCCAGCCCCCATGTGGTTTCCGTCACCGTAATCCCTTCCCACGTCTGTGATACTGTCACCTTGAAACAATACTTTATCTCCAAAATTGAACATTGAAATCACCCGTTTAACAGTATTATTGACGACGAACTAATAAGCTCCTCGTATGGATTGATGAACTTTATCTCTGTAAAATTCCCTTAGCTGTTGTAACTCTGCATGATTATACGATGGAATCTCTGAAGCACGTAAATTATCTTCAACCTGTTTAACATTGCGAAATCCTGGAATGATGCAAGATACCGCTTTCTGATCCAGAATCCATCTTAAGGCGGCCCTAGTAATGTTTTCTCTTTTCTCAGCAATCCAGCTCAATTGTTCACTGAGTTCCACACCTTTAGCAAAATCAAGCCCGGCAAACGTTTCACCGATATTAAAAGCCTCACCATTGCGATTAAAACTTCGATGGTCGTCTTCTTCAAAACTCGTATTTTTATGGAACTTTCCAGTCAACAAACCACTAGCTAAAGGAACCCTTGCCAGGATTCCTACACCTTTGTCTTTTGCTTCCGGAAATAATTTGTCCAAAGGTTTCTGTCGAAACAGGTTAAAGATGACCTGCAACGCACGTACATTTGAATTTTCCAAACAGAAAAGCCCTTCTTCTACAGTTTCCACACTAACGCCATAGTAACGGATTTTTCCTTCTTGCTGGAGTTTATCCAGCACCTCAAATACCTTTCCATCCTTTAAAATTTCAAGAGGAGGGCAATGAATCTGGTAAAGATCAATTCTCTCACGGTTTAAATGTTTCAAACTATCTTCACAATAAGTTCGTACCGATTTTTCTGAGTAATTTTCCAGATCATAAATATCTCCGGCCCTGCAAAATTTCGTAGCGATATGTATATCGTCTTCTTTTCCTTTCGTTGCCTTTGCCAACAACTCTTCACTATGACCGTCACCGTACACATCAGCAGTATCAAAGAAGTTGACTCCGTCATCCATCGCCCGTTCCAAACCTTTAATGGCTTCAGCATCGTTTGTTTTGCCCCACGCACCGCCAATCGCCCAGGTTCCAAAACTCACTTCACTTACCTTCAAATCGGTATTGCCTAATTGACGATATTTCACGTTACGCCTCCTTTGTCTCAAAGTTTAATAAATTTACTGTATGCCAAATAGCCGTACAATGCAAGCACTGTACGGCAGATCCTTTTCTTCTTGGCTTTTTTGTTACCGTATAGGAGCCTGCATTTCTATCAGATCTTTATACCATTTGGCACTGGCTTTCGGAATTCGTTCCAGCGTTTCATAATCGACATAAACAATGCCAAATCTTTTTTCATAGCCGTAAGCCCATTCGAAGTTATCGAGTAATGACCATACGTAATACCCTTTTAGATTGCCGCCTTCATGTAAAAAACGGGCCGCTGCGTCAAAATGTCTTTTTAAATAATCAATCCGATCCAAATCCTCGATTTCTCCTTTAATGATCTGATCAGGGAAAGCTGCTCCATTTTCCGTAATATATAAAGGAAGCTCCGTATATTCTTCCTTCAAACGGTGTAGCAGCTTGTAAAGGGACTCAGGATGAATCCCCCAACCCATCTCTGTTTGCTTCCCCTCGACCGGCAGACTCCTAGAGCCTAACAACGGGTCGTCCGAATCTTCTTCAACAATATTATGAAAATAATAGTTGACACCCAGGAAATCGATCGGTTCAGAGATGGCTTCAAAATCGCCTGTTTGAATAAAATCAAGGTCCCCTTCCTTTTCTGTGAAAACCTTAACCATGTCGGAAGGATAATATCCTTTGAAAATCGGGTCCAAAAACCATCGATTCCCGAATCCATCACTTCGTTTCGCCGCCTCGATGTCTTCTTTTTCATCCGTTGCAGCAATTGCCGGTGTCAAATTCAATGTGATACCAATCTCTCCTGTTCTCTTGGAGCGTCGAAAGGCTTGAACGGTTTTCCCATGCGACAACATTAAATGATGGGACACCGTTAATGCCTCTTTCAAATCATGATGTCCCGGAGCATGAACGCCAAACGCATGCCCCAGAAACGCTGCACACCACGGTTCATTATGCGTAATCCACATTGAAACCTGATCACCTAGCTCCTTAAACAATGATTCTGCATAGTGGGTAAAATGATTCACTGTATCACGATTCACCCAACCGCCCTGTTCTTGAAGCCATTGGGGCAAATCCCAATGATAAATCGTGGCAACGGGTTGAATATGATAACGATGCAATTCTTCCAACAATCTTTTGTAAAAGTCGATCCCTTTCGGATTCAAACGGTTCGGTTCAGGAAATATTCGCGGCCACGAAATGGAAAAACGGTAAGACTGAATGCCCAGATCGGCCATCAATTTCACATCTTCTTTAAATCGATGATAATGGTCGCAGGCGACATCGCCATTATGGCCTTCAAACACTTTGCCAGGTGTTCGTGTAAAGCGGTCCCATATCGATTCACTCCGCCCATCTACATTAAAAGCGCCTTCCACCTGGTACGATGCAGTCGCCGTCCCCCATATGAAATCCTTCGGAAAATCTGTCATTTCATTACCCACGCTTTCTATGTTTTATAGATTATGAAATAAATGCGCCGCCAAAATCTCCACCCGCATGGTGGCACGCAACAAAATGTTCGGATTCCTCTGTCCCTTCCAAAGGAGGCATTTCTTCTTTGCAAATCGCAGTTGCAAGCGGACAACGGTGGGCAAAAGGACAACCTTGCCTGCCCTCAGATAAATCCGGTGCTTCGTTACTGAGCGAGGACAACTCGAGCTCTGATGAACTTCCCGGCGTAGCGGCCAAGAGCAATTGGGTATAAGGATGAAGTGGTTTTTGGATAAGCGTTCTAGATTCCGCTATTTCCATCACCTTTCCACCATACATAACCATGATCCTATCACCGAAATACCGAGCAGAAGCAAGATCATGGGTGATATATAAATAAGAGAGTGACAGATCGCGTTTCAACTCATTCAACAATTCCAGGATCCCCGCCCGGATGGACACATCAAGCATCGAAGTTGGTTCATCAGCGACCATAAATTTCGGATTGGCTGCAAGAGTCCGGGCAATCGCCAATCTTTGCCGTTGACCGCCTGACAGTTCGTGGGGATATTTTCTTCTCATTTCCGAAACCGGTGTCAATCCTACTTTCTTAAACAGGGTATCAATCTCCTTATCCAGTTCCGCACCACGACAACCACGATACGTTCTGAGAGGAAACGTAACGTGCTTTTCAACTGTCCTTACCGGATTTAATGACCCAAAAGGATCCTGAAAGATCATCTGCGCCTTCCCGCGGTATTTTCTTAATTCTCGCCCTTTAATACGGTTTATGGTTTTGCCCTCCACTGCAATCTTTCCTTCTGTCGGTTCCAGAATTCGGACCAGTGTTCTGCCAATTGTTGATTTCCCGCTGCCGGATTCTCCGACAAGGGCCAAAACCTCTCCTTTCCGAATGGCAAAACTGACATTATCTACAGGAGTAATATAGCTCTTTCGCTTTCCATCACGAACACGAAAGCGAATTTTCAATTGGTCTACTTCTACTAATGGATTTTCCATATTCAACACCTCAGCTCCCTGACTTCTCGTAAAGATGGCATTCAACGAGACCGTCTCGAACCTCATGCAATTCTGGCCGTATCTTTAGACAGTCCTCATACGCGAACGGACAGCGCGGGTGATAAGCGCATCCGGCCGGAAGGTCGACTAAATCAGGCGGGTGTCCTGGTATACCTTCAATCAGAACATCCTCTGCAGTTAATTTTGGAATCGCTCTCATAAGCCCTTGCGTATAAGGGTGGTGGGAATCTTCTGAACCCAATGTTTCACTATCCGCTTTTTCAATCAGACGACCCGCATACATAATAGCGACATTTGAACAAAGTTCCGAAACCAGGCTGAAATCGTGGCTGATCAACAAAATGGCGAACTTCTGGTCTTTTTGCAGGACCTTGATTTTATCCAAGATGGAACGCTGAACGACAACATCAAGAGCGGTCGTCGGTTCATCCATAATTACGAGATCCGGTTCAAGCGCCACAGCTATGGCAATGACAATTCTTTGACGCATTCCTCCGGACAATTCATGGGGATAAGCCCGCAAATACTTTGAATCGATACTGACCAGATCCAACAATTCATGAGAACGTCTGCGGGCCTCTTTGTAGCTCATCCCTTTGCGATGGCTCCGCAATGTGTCAATCATTTGAGCCTCTATATTTAAAACGGGGTTTAAAGCATTCATCGCACTTTGGAAAACCATTGACATCCGATTCCAACGAAACTGCCTTAACTCTTTTTTCGTCATTTTGTAGATATCTTTTCCCATCACTTTTACGGTTCCCGAAGTCAGTTGTGCATTCCCTTTTAAGAGATGCATGGTGGCATTGGCCAGCGTTGACTTTCCCGATCCCGATTCCCCCACAAGACCGACAATCGTATTCGGATAAATCTTCATCGACACGTGATTGACCGCCTGAACAGCGCCCGCAGGAGAATCATAACTTACAGATACGTCATCTAATTCAAGAACAGGTTCGTGTTTATCCATTATGTTTCCTCCTTATTTGTTGACGAAGGCGCGGATTCGTAATTTGATCTACAGCAAAGTTCATCAGCACAAGACTCATCCCGACAAGTGCAATGCCAATTCCAGGAGGAAGAAACCACCACCAGGATCCATTTAACAGCGCTCCGCTTCCCTTGGCCCAATACAGCATGGTTCCCCAGCTAACAGACGTAACACTCTCCAATCCCAAGAAGGCGAGACCTGAATCGGCCAAGATGGCCGCCAAAGAGGCGTACATAATATTCGATGCAATAACAGACACCATATTCGGCGCGATCTGTGTAAACATCACTCTGAAATTTGATTCACCCGATAATTTAGCCGCCGTTACATAATCCCGACTTCCGAGTGAAAAGGTCATCGAACGAAATACCCGTGCCCCCCATGCCCAACCGGTTAATGCAATGATAAGGCCATTCATGTAAGGCGAAGCATTTTCCAAATAAGCCTGGATGACAATCAGTAAGGCCAACCCCGGTACTACTAGAAAAAGATTGGTGATAAACCCCAGAATGGAATCAACGATCCGCCCCGCAAACCCGCTGATTAACCCTATAGTAAGCCCAATTAATGTAGTCAGAATCCCGGCGCCGAAGCCAACTACAATAGTTGAGCGCGTTCCGTATACAAATTGTGAAAAAACATCTTTGCCGGTATTCGTCGTCCCGAAAATATGCTCGGTCGTTGGAGCCTGAGACGGTGGAAAAACAGCGGCGTTAGGATCATACGGTGCAACCCATGGTTCAAAAATAGCGACAAGTGCAAAAATCAGAAAGATGATTAATCCGACCGTCGCTTTTTTATTGGAAAAGAGCGGCAAAAGGAAGTTGTAAATCCGGTCAAAAAAGCCCAGATTTTTTTCAATGGGTTGACTCGTTTTCTCTAGTTCAACATTCATGAATCGGCACCTCCGGTACGGATCCGCGGATCCAGGCGAGCGTAAAGCAAATCAACAATCAAATTAGCGGTGAGGACTGCAACGGCGATCAACAAGAATGAAGCCTGTATCATGGGATAATCCTGTGACAGAACCGCGTCGTTCAGTTGACTGCCAATTCCAGGATAGGAAAAGACCACTTCCACCAAAATCGCACCGCTGACAACGTGCCCGATAGCAAGAGCAAAGCTTGTCAATTGGGGCAAAAATGCATTCCGAGCCGCGTAAGAAAACATTAACCGAGTAGGCCGAACGCCTTTTGCTTCAGCAAATACGACATAATCTTCCCCAAGCGTGTAAATCATGTTATTGCGCATGCCAATCAGCCATCCGCTCAGTCCGCCGAAAAATAAGGTAATTCCCGGCAGAATACTATGAAAGAGAGCACTTTTGATGAAATCCCAATGAAAGCCCGGCATCACATCAATTGAAAATCCTTTTCCAAGCGGAAACCACCCAAGTTGAAAAGCAAAAACAAAAATGAGGACCATGGCGACAAAAAAGTGCGGCATCGCCTGTAGGGCCATTGAAGAAATAGGCAAAGTAGAGTCCAACAAGCCCTGGCGTTTAAATGACACGTAAATACCGAGTGCTGTCCCGATAAAAACCGAAATCACTGTTGCCCCGCCTACCAAAAATATCGTCCATGGTATGCTGTGTTCAATAATGGATGAAACGGGAACAGGGAAACTCGCAAAAGAAAGGCCCCAATCTCCCGTAACCAATCCTTGCAAATATGAAAGGTATTTATCCCAGATAGGCTCATCTGTAAGGCCAAATTGCTGTTTCATTGCGGCCATGGCTTCAGGCTTCAATTGTCCCTGGAACTTGGCGAACATCGCCTGCGCAGGATTGCCCGGCATTAAGCGAGGCAAAATAAAATTAATAGTTACGGCTGCCCACAATGATAAAACGAAAAAAATGAGACGATTGATAAGATAACGCACCCATATTCCTCCTTTAGCATAAGAAGACCTCTCTATATAAATGTGTTAATTTACCCAGGTGTCTGCTATCAGAACGACTCCGCTCAAAGAATGAAACTGAAATTCTGTTGCCTTTAGAAAATATACAAGGGGAAAGGCTGTATTCCCTCCCCCTTGGTCATTCGGTTTTATTGAACCGGTTTCAGATGCTTAAGAACCACTGCGGGTGCTGGCCAGTCATGCGGAGCCGGATCTACATAAGGATTTTCTTCAGTCGGCCAGTTGGTATATTTGGAATCGTTGTATTCATACCAGATCGGTCCCTGGACGAGAGGAATGGAAGGCAAATTTTCGGCAACAATCTTTTGTAAAGTGAAGATCGCTTGCTTTTGTTTTTCCTTATCTGTCGTGCTTGAGAAAGTTTCAAGGGCCTGATCCGTTTTCGAATCACTCCACTGCTCAAGATTCCAGGCCCCTTCGGAACCTAGGAAATCCTTGTATTGTTTATAAGGCGTGAAGCCTGCGTTCGTCCAGGAAATCGCCAATTGATATTTCCCATTTGTAACGTTATTGGCATAGGCACCGTATTGAAGCTGTTGCACCTGAACATCGATGCCCACCTTTGCCAAATCTTGCTTGATTAATTGAGTCATGGTTGCCCAATCCGTCCAACCTGATACTGTATACAATTTGAACGAAAGCGGTTTACCCTCTTTTGCAAAAATACCGTCGCCGTTTTTCTTATACCCGGCATCTTCCAATACCTGCATGGCTTTGTCCGGATTGTACTCAAATGACTTGTGATTTTCCGCCAAATTCGGATTAGCCCAATTGTCGTGACCGGAAATCCAGCCCGTCGGATTGGAAGGTGGGGCGAAGCCGGATTCGGCTTTGGCCGATATTTGCTCACGATTAATGGCCAAACTCATAGCTTTCCGGACAGCTAGATCCTTAAGTAAAGGTTTCTTTAAATTCGTATAAAGGGTGAAATTGTTTTTCGGAGGAAACCAATATTTGTTGTGTTCACTCTTTGCCGCATAGACTTCGTCCGCATTATTAATGAAAATGCCTGCCCAATCAATTTCCCCTTGTGTCAATGCCAACGTCACACTCTGGTTGCCTTTATAAGAAGGAAACTTAATCACGGGTACCGGCAGATCTCCTCCATAATAGTCCTTTCTTGCTTCCAGGACATAAACGGATGGGCTGAAGGACTTAACAGTATACGGTCCGGTTCCTACGGGGGTGGTAACTTGTTCTTTGGTAGGCGCGTCAATATCCTTCCAAATATGCTTCGGAACAATCAAAGTTCCCAGAATGTAAGACTGAAAAGGAACATTGGCCTCTTTGAAATGAAAAGCGACCTGATTGTCTCCTTTTTTCTCCACGGAAGACAGATGACTCCATATTCCTGATGTATCAGCCGCATCGTGTTTTTTCAATAAGTTGAAGGTGAACACTACATCATCCGCACTAAACGGTTTGCCGTCTGACCACTTTACATTGTCTTTTAATGTAACAGTGAGAGTCTTGTTTCCGTTGCTCCATTCTATATCCTGGGCAAGGAAATGATACGTTTTGCCACTTACGGAATCAAGGTAAGCCAATGGTTCATAGATCAACCCGTTTGTTCCATCAAGTGACGTGGTGTTAAACGGGTTGAAATTCTTTTCAAAAGACCCTTTCGGGGAAGGCACCATTACAAGGGGTTCCCCGGTTGTTGGTTGATCCCCTGATGAATCATCTTGACCACTTGATTCACCTTCCGGGCCGTCTGATCCTGTCTGGGTTCCTGAAGATTGTTTTGAGCCGCTGTTACACGCCGCCAGAAACATAGCCAAACATAATACCAGCATCACTAAGAAAGATAATTTTGATCTCCTTTTCACTTTTCAATCACCCTCCTAAAGTATAATTTTGAGAGTTCAGACACTTATGAAACAAGCTGTCCATTCTCCTTCTAAAATGGTCTGATTTCCCTCTGAATTAAAACGCTTTCAATAATGCGGAATTTTCTATGAGCAGCTAAATAAACCACCTCCTTGAAAATCAATTTAATCTATCAATTCAGTTTTTCCTGAACCTTGATTTGGGAGACTGTTTCACGAACGACAAGTTCCGTTTCAATCGTAAACGTAGACGGAAAATAATTGGGATTGTTGATCAATTTAAGCAATTCATCAGCTGCTTTCTCCCCCATAATATCCTTTTGTTGACGAATGGTAGTCAGCCGTGGGGTGACATATTTCAGCAACGAAATGTCATCAAATCCAATAATTGAAATATCCTTTCCAACTTTTATACGGTGTTCTTTTAAAGCATTCATTGCACCGATGGCCATCATATCGCCTGCGCAAAATATCGCCGTCGGCCGCTCCTTTTTTTCAAGCAATTTAATGGTTGCCAAATGGCCGCTTTCTTCTGTGAAGTTTCCGGATTCGATCCACTCGGATCTGATTGGAATACCGTGATTTTGTAAGGCCGTTTGATACCCTATCAGTCGATCGTGCCCTGGTTTGGTACCGAGAAATTCTGAAATGTAGGCAATGTCCCGATGGCCCATTTCAACCAGATGGTCTATCGCCTTAATGGCCCCTCCAATATTGTCAGAGGTCAGATAACCGGCAGTTGGACCAAGCAAATCCAGGTCAATAGACATACATGGGATCCGACTCTGTGCCAAATCTAATAAATCAGGATCTGTTCGAGGTACGCCCAGAAGCAAAACACCATCTACATTTCTTTGCCTGGCACGAGCCTCAAAGCTCTCCAAACCATTGTCCGGTTGATTATTGGCAAAGAAGACAAGGTCATATCCTTCTGAGCCAACTACATCTTTGAAACTTGCCAAAATATCTTGCAAAAAGGTGTGTCGAAACCCCGTATTCAAATGATCTTGAAAAAAGACCCCGATTGATTTCGTTTTTTTGGTAGCAAGTCCTCTCGCATTGGCACTGGGATGATAGCCAAGTTCCTCTGTGATTTGTTTCACCTTTTGGACGGTCTTAGGGCTTACATCTTTGCGTCCGTTTAATACCTTCGAAACAGTCGCAGTCGAAACACCTGCTCTTTTTGCAATATCATAGATTGTAATCATTTTCTGCTCCCTTGCTTTCCATTTTGGTTTTCATCACTTATTTCGAAACCGCTTAAGTTTTTGAATAATAAAATGCCGAAGTTTCCCGCGGTATTAGTTTCCTTTTAGTACATACTGGTTTGAACCTAACTTTATAAATAAACAAAAAAACATTGATTTATAAAGGTATTAGACGTATTCAGCCACCATCCAGGGCAAAATACACTTTTGAATATTCTTATTGAATATCAGTGTTTATTGGTTTTTAATTTCGAAACCGCTTTCGATTAATTATCTTAATATTAGCTATAGTTATTTCCCACGTCAACCCCTTTTCTTGAATTTTTCTCGGAAATAATGGATTTTCATAAAAAACAAGCAGCCTTGAAGGCAACTTGTTGTGAGACTTACAATTCAATTTCCTCTGCAAAGTCCTTATATTGTTCTCGTAGTTCCCGTTTGAGTATTTTTCCACTCGGATTTCTGGGCAAATCATCAGCCACCACAAAGAATTTAGGCACTTTGAAATCTGCCAAATTCTCCTTGCAGAACGATTGCAGTTCGATTTCGTCAACCGTTTGGCCTGGTTTGGCAACAATCACGGCCACGATTGCCTCTATCCAATAAGGATGGGGCACCCCGATTACAGAAACCTCATTCACAGTAGGGTGCTGATACAAGATTTCTTCAACCTCCAGGCTGGCCACGTTCTCTCCACCAGTCTTAATCATATCTTTCTTTCGGTCGACTACAGTCAGATATCCATCCTTATCGAAGAAACCGAGATCACCTGTATGGAACCATTCATTTTGAAAAACCGCTTTTGTTTTTTCTTCATCGCGATAGTAGCCTGCCATTACATGCGGGGAACGATGAACAATTTCACCCAGGGTTCCTGGGGAAACTTCCTGGTCCAGATCATTAACGACTTTCGTCTCCATATTTAAACACGGCCGGCCAACTGTTCCGATCTTGTTAAGTTGTTCTTCCGGCTGCAGAACCGTTGCGAACGGTGCTACCTCAGTCTGACCATATGTATTCCAAAACCGCACCTGCGGCAGCATTTCCCCCGCTTCTTTCAAGACCTCCATCGGGGTGGCGGAAGCCCCGAAATAACATTTTCTTAACGCTGACAAATATTCGGGTCGGAAATCGGAGTGACGGATCATGGCAATCCAAACGGTTGGCGGGCAAAAAAACTGTGTCACCTTCTCCCGTGACAAAGTTTCCATCAAGATTTCCGGCTGTGGAGATTCAAGAATGACACCGGAAGAACCGAGATAAACAGACGGTCCAAGAAAAGCGTGAAGTTGGGCACTGTGAAACAACGGAAGCGCATGAATCAATGTATCTTCCACATTAAAATGAAAATCAACAATGCAGCTTACGTATTCTGTAATCAGATTCTGGTGAGTCAACATAACGCCTTTTGGTTTGGATTCGGTTCCACTCGTATAGAGAATATTCACGACATCTTGATCATCAACTTCCACGTCAGGGTCGTCCACAGACTCTTCTTCAATCCAGCCGGAAAGCTCCTCCCACCCGGACTGTGACTCATTGGTATCGAGTAAAACTTTCGTCCTTAAACCTGAATACTCGGCTATGGCAGCTTCAGCCGTAGTCAATCGGTTCAGGGTGGCGAACAAAACGACCGGTTCACTATGATTTAATATGTAGTGGACTTCCTCCGGCTTAAGCATGAAATTAATCGGAACAGTAATGGCACCGATCCTCGCAGATGCATAATGAACTATGGCAATATCTAAACAATTTGTAGCGAGAATGGCAATCCGTTCCCCTTTTTTCACCTTGGCCGCCAACAAACGATGTGCCAGCTGATTGACCTTTTCATCGAACTGACGAAAAGTCAACACATTGTCCTTCCACTTAAGAGCCAACTTGTTCGGGTACCGCTTTCGGCTTCGCCGCAGTGTGTCGCCGATCGTTTGTCGGCGTGTACGTTCGATCACGGAACTTTCCTCCCTTTTTTTAATACCGCTACTTCCTTTCGCAACAGTTCGATATGTCCTTGAATGGTTGATACCGCCGACTCTTCGTCACCCCCCTCAATAGCTTTAATTAAATCCCAATGATGATTCTGCGCGTCGTCTACACTGTATGGCGTTAATTGGGTCAGAGAAAAAATTGAACCTTCAGTCAACTCATAAAATGAATCTATCAACAGTGGAAAGATTCGGTTCTGGGTCGCCTCCGCAAGTGTTCTGTGAAAACCGGCGTCTTCCTCAATGAATTGGTTGACATATTGTTTCTTGTCTTCCATTTTTCCATAAATGGATTTTAACATCTCAATATTTGCTGGACTCGCCTTGTGAACGGCTTTACGGATAATGGCAATTTCCAACGCTTCTCGCACTTCAAGAATGTCTTCTCCCGTGGAATCGTCACCACGCAACATCCGACTCAACGTTTCCGTAACGACTCCATTATTCTGTTTCGTCACGTATGCGCCTTTTCCCTGCCTCACGACAATAAAACCTTTTTCACGAAGTGTACCGATCGCCTCGCGGATAACATTTCGGCTGACGGCAAACTCCTCAGCTAATTCCCTCTCAGAAGGGAGCTTATCCCCATCTTCCAAGCTCCCTTTGTAAATTTGCTCTTCTATTTTTTGCACAATCTCCTCATATAGCAATCGATTCATAGTCGCCCCTACTTTTCTATACGCGTAAATTTTCTACAATCGCAGCGATGCCCTGTCCGCCGCCAATGCATAATGTCACCAGACCATATCTGCTGCCTCGGCGTTCCATTTCATACATCAATTTTGTCATCAAGATCGCACCTGTAGCCCCGATTGGATGGCCAAGCGCAATCGCCCCACCATTCGGATTTAATTTATTCTTGTCTATCCCGAGTTCTCGAATAACCGGAATGGACTGTGCAGCGAAAGCTTCATTCAGCTCGATCAGATCAATATCGTCAATTTTCAGATCTGCCTGCTTCAACGCCTTCCTAGTCGCAGGAACCGGCCCAATTCCCATATAAGCAGGATCAACTCCTGCTACAGCCTGTGATACCAACCTTACACGCGGTTGGAGCCCGCGTTTCTTCGCCTCTTCCTCTGTCATCATCACAACTGCCGCTGCACCATCATTGCGTCCGCTTGCATTTCCTGGCGTAACCGTGCCTCCCTCCTTGAACACCGCCGGCAATTTCGCCAGTTTCTCTATTGAGGTTTTCCGCGGATGCTCGTCGGTGTCCACGGTCACGGTTTCTTTTTTCCTTTTCACCTCATATGGCAGAATTTCATCCTTGAAAAGACCTGATTCAATCGCGTTCCACGCTTTTCTCTGGCTTTCAAGGGCAAATTCATCTTGCTCCTCGCGACTCACTCCATATTTTTCCGCCAAATTCTCAGCTGTCAATCCCATCGTCAAATTCCCGTACACTTCAATCGGCTGCGATCGCGGCTGACTTTCCGTATTGGGGTCGACGAGTTCCGCATTTCCCGCTTCATAGCCGTAACGGGCATTTCGTAAATAATACGGGGCCGTGCTCATGCTCTCTCCGCCGCCCGCAAGCGCGACGTCAATCTGGCCGCACTGAATTTCCTGCCAGGCGCTGTTCATTGCCTGCAAGCCTGAACCGCACTGCCGATGCACCGTGTAGCCTGGCACCTCGACCGGCAAACCGGCCCGAAGTCCCGCCACGTGCGCAAGATTGGAAGTATCCGAACTTTGCTTGGCCTGCCCCCACACCACTTCTTCTATGTCGCTCCCGCTCACGCCGCTTCGCGTCAAAGCTTCTTTCATCACGTGCGCCGACAGATGATCAACCTCCACATCCTTCAACGCACCTCCCATGCGTCCCACTGCGGTACGGACACCGTCAATAATCACTACGTTTTTCACATGAATCGCCCTTCCTCTTTGCTTTATGCAGACAAGATCCAGTCAAATCGATTTTTTCATTCCGAAACGGCCTACCTGGGCAACCGTTTCTGGCTGGTTTGCGTCGGAAACAAAATTTATGCGTCAAAATCAGATGATTTGCGTCGAATCCCGAAAGAATTGCGTCAAATCTCAAAGATATGCGTCAAAAATGGATTTTTTGCGTCTAACCCAACTCTACTTCGAATAAGCACGCTTCAGCTCACTTGCAATGATAT
Source organism: Caryophanales bacterium (assembly GCA_035776675.1). Classification (GTDB taxonomy): domain Bacteria; phylum Bacillota; class Bacilli; order Bacillales; family DASSOY01; genus DASSOY01. Next base: position 11,658 of record DASTWO010000131.1, on the reverse strand, counting down.
TTTTCTGAATCTGGCTCGTGCCTTCATAAATTTTCGTGATGCGCGCATCACGGTAAAACCGCTCAATCGGAAAGTCTTTCATATAGCCGATACCCCCGTGAATCTGCACAGCTAAATCCGCAACACGATTGTAAATCTCAGAGCCTGACAATTTAGCAATTGCCGCATCCTTTACGACACGCTGACCTGTGTCCGCCATCCATGCAGACCTGTACGTCACCCCTCGCAATAATTCTATATCCGTCGCCATATCGGAAAGCATATGCTGGATGGCTTGCTGTTCAAAAATCGGTTTTCCGAACTGTTCACGTGTCATCGCGTGATCAAGCGACATCTCCAAAAGCTTTTCACACGAACCAAGATTTCGCGCAGCCAATCCGGCCCTGCCATTCGCAAGAATCTTCAGGGCATTGACATAACCCCGATTTTCTTCACCAAGCACATTCTCTGCGGGAACCTCGCAGTCTTCAAAGAATAATTCCGCTGAATGAGAACCGCGCAGCCCCATTTTGTCTTCCACCTTGCCGACCTGGAAACCGGGAAAATCTTTTTCAACAATAAAAGAAGTAATGCCTTTCGCGCCCTTTTCCGGATCAGTAACCGCCATAACGGTAAACACATGGCCGTCCACTGCATTCGTAATATAGTGCTTTGACCCGTTTAAAATATACCGGTCGCCTTTCTTCTCGGCGCGGGTTTTCAAATTCGCCGCATTCGATCCAGCACTCGGCTCTGTCAGTGCGAAAGCCCCAATCCATTGACCGCTCGCGAGGTTCGGCAAATACTTTTGCTTCTGCTCTTCAGTACCAAGCTCCACAATCCCGACTGTCCCTATTCCTGTGTGTGCACCAAGCAGCGTTGTGTAGCCATTATGCGTCTTTCCCAGCTCTTCATAAATCGCGCACTTCCCCACCATGTCAAGACCGAGCCCTCCGTACTCCTCCGGAATGCTGATGCCGAACAGGCCCATTTCCTTCGACATTTCCACGATCTTTTTCGGAATCTCGTTGTTCCTCTCAATATCCATCGCAACGGCCTCAACTTCTTCCTGAACAAACCGGCGGACATTCTTGCGAAGCATTTCAATATCTTTGGAAAATGTAAAATCCAAGGTAACCCTCTCCATCCCCTTAATTGATTGTTTGCTCTGATTCAGTCTCCATGATTTTCAGGTCGGAAGCCACTGTAAAATTCGCCTTCGTCGTTTTATAAACCTCTTCCACCGACACATCCGGAGCGATTTCTGTCAAGGTCATCACCCCGTCCTCAAACGTAAACACACCTTTTTCAGTCACAGCCATTTGAGCCTTGCGAACGCCGCTTGTCGGAAAGCTTAACTCCTCCACAAGCTTCGGTTCACCGTTTTTGGAGATGTGTGTCAGCGCGATAATCAATCTCCTGGCCCCGGCGACTAGATCCATGGCACCGCCGACACCGAGAATCGTCTCTCCAGGGATCGCCCAATTTGCGATTTCCCCGGTTTCGCTCACCTGTAAAGCGCCGAGTACTGCTACATTCACATGGCCGCCACGTATCATTGCGAAGGAATCCGCGCTGTGAAACAAGGCCGCTCCTGCGTCATAGGTGATCGGCTTTTTGCTGGCGCTGATCAAATCCATATCGATTTCTTCATCCGGCGGAGTCGGTCCCATGCCCAGCACGCCGTTTTCCGATTGCAGATACAACTTCTTTCCCGGATCCACGTAATCGGGGATGAGCGTCGGAATCCCGACGCCAAGGTTAATCACGTCCCCAGACTCTAGTTCTTTGGCGATCCGATTAGCGATTCTGATCCTATGCGGATGTTTCTTTTTCAACATAGACACCTCCGCGTTTCTCGTATCTTTCATTGCGAACCACAACATCGACGTAATTATGGGGAGTCACGATCTGTTCTGGCCTAATCTTTCCGGCTTCAACAACCTCCTCGACTTCTGCGATCACGAAATCCGCCGCTGTCGCCATCAGAGGGTTGAAATTACACGCCGTATCCGAATACATTAAATTGCCCATTGTATCAGCTTTCCACGCCTTAATTACCGCAACTTCAGCGCGAATGCCTTCAATCAGAATATACCGCTCCCCGTCAAATTCCCGTTCTTCCTTGCCTTCAGCCAGCCGGGTACCGACCGCTGTACGCGTATAAAACCCTGCGATCCCGGCACCGCCAGCCCGAATCGCTTCCGCCAGCGTCCCTTGCGGCACCAATTCAATTTCCAATTCACCCCGCTGCCACGCCGCTACGGCATCCCGGTTTGATGTAAAATACGAACCAACCGCCTTTTTCAAATGACCGCTTAACAACAATTTTCCTAGCCCCTTACCCGCTTCACCAAGATTATTGCTGACGACGGTTAAATTTCGGGCCAGATCCTGCTCGGATATCACATCAATCATGGTAAAAGGCGTACCGCACAAGCCAAAACCGCCGACGAGAACCCGATCTCCGTCCTGAATGGACTTAACCGCCTCTTTCGCCGTTTTCAGCTTTTTCATATCGAAAGCTCCTCCCGAACCGCCAATAAGGCGTCATGTAGCTTCTCCACAATTTCGCCTATTTGGTCCGTATTCACGTTAAGTGGCGGTGCGAACGTAATAATTGCGGTTCCATCATACGTTACAGGTCGGCAAATCACACCCCGGTCGTACAGAGCTTCAATAACCTTCGGGGCCACTTTCATGTTGGCCGGAAAACGCTTGTTGGTTGCGGGCTCCTGAACGAGCTCCACTGCTCCAAGCAGTCCGACCGATCGGACATCTCCAATGATATTGATTTCATTTTTCAATCGTCGAAATCCTGCCAGCAGTTCCTCTCCCATTTTTCGGGAATTCTCCACCAGATTTTCTTTTTCAATGATTTCAATGGTTTTCAACCCCACCATGCACGCTGCCGGATGGCCGCTGTACGTGAATCCATGGAACAGCGTAGTGGTCGAACGTTCCTTGAGCAATTCATGAATTTCATTCGAAACAGCCACGCCACCGAGCGGAATATAGCCGCTCGAAACACCCTTTGCAAACGTCAACATATCGGGAACAACATTCCAGTGCTCCAGGCCAAACATTGTTCCGGTGCGGCCAAAGCCTGTAATGACCTCATCGGCAATAAAAAGAATCCCGTACTCGTCACAAAGCTTACGAACCTCGGCAAAATAATCATCAGGCGGAACGATCACACCGCCGGCTCCCTGTATAGGTTCAGCCAAAAAAGCAGCAATCGTTTCAGGCCCTTCCCGCTCGATAACCTTGCGAATGGAATTGATCGCTTCACCTGTGCTGATTTCATAAGGAGCTTCGGCATGGTGAAAATCGTCAGAAAGCAGTCCGGCCATATCCCAAAACTCAGGGATTCCGGTAGCGCTTGTCGCAGCTGCGGCTACACCGTGGTAGGCCTTTTTGCGGGAAATGATTTTCCTGCGCTCCGGCTCACCCTTTAGCTTCCAATAGTGGCGCGCCAATTTAAAGGCCGAATCATTTGATTCCGAGCCGCCCGATGTAAAAAAGACCGCATTTAAGTCACCGGGAGTCAGCTCCGCAACCTTCTCCGCCAATCGTATCGCTGGTTCGTGGCTAAACGTTGAAAAAGCCGAGCTGAAAGCCATTTTCATCATTTGTTCATGCGCAGCATCGGCCAATTCCTTTCGCCCATGGCCAAGGTTAACATTCCAGAGCGAGGACATGGCATCAATGAACGTCCTGCCCTCAATATCCTTTAAATAAATCCCGTCACCCTCTTCAAATATAAACTTTGCGCCGTCTTCCTGCTGCTGTTTGATCGAAGATGTCGGGTGAATAAAATGTTTTTTGTCCAATGCAATCAAATCGTTTCTCACGCTATTCCTCCCCTTTCTTGAAAACAACTTCACCGCCGATAATAGTCATTTCAACTTTAGTTTCCTTGATTTGATCAGCCGAAAAATCAAGAAATTCTTCTGGCAACACTGTAAGATCCGCCAGTTTCCCCGCCTCAAGCGTACCTTTTGTAGCTTCGTCAAAAGAAGCGTAAGCCGCATTTTTCGTGTACATTTCCAGCGCTTCACGAATTGTTACCTTTTGATCAGATAGAATGGTATTGCCATTCGCTGTTTTCCGGCTAATGGAGGTATAAATACCAAGCAACGGCTCACAAGGCGTGATTGGGGAATCCGAGCTGCCTGCTACCTTCAAATCCGAATCCATAAAAGAACGACTGGCAAACACGTAATCTCGCAATCTCGGATGCAAATGTTCCATATGGACTTCCCCGGCAAAATGAACAAGGCCTGGCTGAGGAACTGCCACGATCCCGAGCCGCCGCATTTTCTCTATCAGATCTGGCCGCGTCACACTGGCATGCTCGATCCGGTGCCGGCAATCGGAACGGGGAAACTCATTCATCGCATGCTCATAAGCATTCAACACCTGCTCCACCGCCGCATCACCAATCGCATGAACGGCAATTTGATAGCCGTTCCGGTGTGCATGAACAATTTTCCCACCGATTTCTTCATCCGTTTGCATCAATTCTCCATAACTGCCATCTTCTCCGGTATATGGCTCGGTCACCGCCGCGGATTTCCCGCTTACCGTCCCATCAGCAAAGGTCTTCATAGCTCCGATTTTCAATCGATCATTCCCGAATCCGTGAGTTAACCTCGCTTCAAGAGCCTGCTCGAAAAAATCATCCAAAACCATGCCGTAAACCCGAACCTTGCGTGATCCATCCCGTGAGGTTTCTTGAAAAGCCCGAAACTCATCAAAAGATCCTGTAAAAAAACCCATCCCCGCTTCGTGTACCGATGTAACACCTTGTTTTACATAATGATCGTTTGCCAGTTTCAATGCTTCTTTCATTTGCTCAATTGTGTAAGGAATAGAGTTCTTAACCATTGCTAATCCGTCTTCGGTCAGACGCCCCGTCAACTCGCCGTGTTCGTCTTTTTCAATCATACCGTGTTCCACTGTCGTTTCAGCTGATATCCCGGCAGCTTCCAAAGCCGCATCATTCGCAACAGCGCTGTGCAACGAATAATGCGTTACGAAAACTGGACGATCAATTCCTGCGAAATCAGCCTTCGATGGATGACGCTTTTGAGCAAAACGGGATTCATCATACCCCCAACCAATCACCCACTCACCGGGAGCGCACGTTTCAGCACGAGTTGTTATTTTATCTACCAATTCTTTAATCGAACCGACCCGGCAATCGACATTGCGCAGGTTAAATCCGGTGGATATCATGTGTTGGTGGGCATCGATGAACCCGGGTAACACCGTTTTGCCATTCAGATCAACAACTTCCGTCCTGTGACCTTCATACGAGACAACCTCACGATCACTGCCAAGCGCAATGATTTTCCCATCGTAAACCGCCAAAGCTTCATGTTGACGGTCATCCTCATCCATCGAAACAATCTGGCCGCTTTTCAATATCAAATCCGCCTTCATCCTAATACCCCTTTGCGACATCGACTTGATTGACCATCGGATCACCGTTTTCAAAACACTCAAAGTTCGGCTCGAACTTATCGATACAGCGATCCAGATACCGAACGGTTTTCGCAGATAGGTGCGGCGTAATAAAAACATTCTCCATATCCCACAGTGGATGATCTTTCGGCAAAGGATCCTCTTCAAATACATCTAGTGCAACCCCGCGGATTTTCCCTGCACGCAACTCCGACACCAATGCCTCCGTATCGACCAATGCACCACGGCCGGTATTGATGAGATAAGCACCCGGCTTCATCTGCTTCAACTCTTCCCGCCCGATACAATGATAAGTAGCTTCGGTGACCGGCAAAAGCAACACAATAAAATCACTCTGCCGTAAAACTTCCAATTTATCATCCAGTGTGTACATTTCGTCGAAAGGCGACCGACTCTCGCCGCTTGTGTTAACCCCGATTACCCGCATATCGAACATTTTCGCTTTTTCCGCCACCATCGTCCCGATAGTGCCGGCTCCGAAAACCGCCATCGTCTTGCCAAACGCTTCATCGACAAGGTCTTCACGGTTCCAGGCATGCAGCTTCTGCTCCCTAATGAACCTCGCCAGATCTCTCGCCACATAAAGAACCATGCTCATCACGTATTCCGACATCGGAATGCCGTGAATCCCTTTCACATTCGTCAGCCGAATCCCCCGCCGGTTCAATTCTTCAAGCGGAATATGCTCAATTCCCGCCTGAAAGACCTGAATCCACTTCAAGCCCGGCATGCGATCAAGATTTTCCTTTGTCACATCGAATCCATACGTGATCCAAATTTCCGTCTGATTCAAATCCAAACGACTATTTTTCAAATCACGCTCCAAATGAACCAAACGCGGCCGACTCAAATCAATCAATCTCCGAAACTGCTGATCGGAGAATTCGTCTATCGTTACAAGAAGCATCGGCTTCACCCTTTTCTGAACCGAATCGACACCAGTTTCTTTTCAAGATAATCATCGATTCCGTGGCGGCTGCCTTCTTTGCCAAGACCGCTTTCCTTCATGCCGCCGAACGGCCCTTGGACGACAAAAGGCAACGGATCGTTGATCCCTACCATCCCGTATTCCAATTTCTCCATTACGCGAATCGTCCTTGACATATCCTCCGTGTAAACGTAGGAAGCCAGGCCATACTGATCATGATTGACCTCGGAAATCAATTCCTCTTCGGACGAGAAACTGATAATCGGCGCGACCGGACCGAACGTTTCCTCATTGTAAAGCTGCATTTCTTTCGATACATTTTTCAGCACAGTAGGAGAATAGTAATTTCCGTTGGCAAAATCGCCTTCTAATAAAACTTCCCCGCCCACAAGAACATCAGCACCCTGGCGCGCTGCATCCTCAACATGTCTGGCGACCTTCTCCAACCCCGCCCGATTCACGAGCGGCCCGACAACTGTATCGTCATCCATTCCGTTGCCGACCTTTACTTCTTTTACCTTCTCTACGAGTTTCTCAGAGAACGAATCAACAATACTTTCATGCACGTAAACTCGATTCGTCGCCGTGCACATTTCTCCGGAACAACGGAATTTCGTCTTTAACAGATCTTCTGCGGCCAGATCGAGATCGGCATCCTCAAACACCACAAACGGCGCATGCCCGCCGAGTTCCATCGAAACCCGCTTCACCGTATTCGCCGCCCCGGCGTACAATTTCTTGCCAACCTCCGTCGAACCGGTAAAGGTGATTTTCCGGACATCCGAGCTCTCCATAAATGCAACGCCAACCACCTCAGCCGGCGCAACAACAAGGTTGACGACACCGGCGGGTAGCCCGACCCGCTCAAACAACTTCATCATTTCGATCGCCGACTGCGGCGTTTCGGGTGCCGGCTTCACAACGGCCGTACATCCAGCCGCCAATGCCGGCGCCAGCTTCCGAGCCATCATCGCAATCGGATAATTCCACGGCGTGATCGCTCCCACAACACCTACGGGTTGGCGGATCACCATCAATCTTTTATCACTCGCGCTGTGCGGCACGGTTTCCCCGTATACACGCCTTGCTTCCTCAGCAAACCAACGGAAATAATCAATCGCCATGTTCACTTCACTGCGCGAATCCCGGATCGGCTTCCCCATTTCCGTTGTAATCACTTTCGCCAGCCGTTCTTTTTCTGCCTTCAGCAATCCGACAACCTCAAGCAACAAATCCGCACGCTGCAGAGCCGGCAAGTCAGCCCATGGTCCAAAGGCGCCAACCGCCGCTTCAATCGCCTGATTCACCTCAGAGCGACCGCCCATATGTACCTCGTAAGCAATCTTGCCCGTCGCTGGATTCGTTACTTCCAACTTCTCATCCGTCGTGATCCATTCCCCGTTAATAAACATTTCGCAACCCTCCCGTTGTGCTTTCTAAATCATATGCCTTTGACAGCGCTTTCAATTAGAGGTTTCCTTTAAAATCGCTATTTGTCCAACCGGTAGGACCAGTTGATTTCATTATAGTAAGAATTCTGTATAAAAACAATACCATTTTGAAAAATCAGGACCTTAGACAACAACCAATAAACACTGATGAATTTACAATAAAAGCTTTTTCTCACTTCCCAAAATACGAAAAAAATCCATTTCTATCACTGAGCTTCACTGACGCTCACTGAGCGTTACTGACGAACACTGAACGAACTCAGCGCCGCAGAGCGGATTTGTCGGATGAAAATGGCACTTGTTATACTATTCTTCGTCAAATGCGCATTGACCTATCTGATCGCCAAGGAGGTCTAACAATGGTTGAACAAAAACAAAAACGACAAAAAGAAAGTCGATTGATCGATACCGACATTCATGAACGCGCCGTTTATGACGATTTGATTCCTTACCTGGATAATCCGTGGAAAAGGTATATCACCGATTGCCATTGGCTCCAGGAGAAACACATGCCTTATACTCAACCTTCCATTGCAGGTGTGGATCGGGCGGATGCCCGGGTCCCGGACGGACGTCCTGCGGGAAGTGACCTTGAGTTCATGCAAAAACAATTGCTCGATGAAATTGGGCACAATTACGGCATCCTGACGGGAGCGCTCGATCCTTCCCCATCGTCGATGCACGGTTGGTACGAGATGGCGACTGCTCTTTCCACAGCGTATAACAATTGGCAAATCGAAAACTGGCTGGAGAAAGATGACCGCCTTTACGGTTCTGTCCAAATCGCGGGCCAGGATCCGCAAGGAGCCGCTCGTGAAATTGATCGTGTCGGTTCTCATCCGAAAATGGCACAAGTTCTGCTGCCGATCGACGACATTTTGTGGGGAGATCCTTACTACCATCCGATTTTTGAAGCAGCTGAACGTAATAACTTGATGATTGGCATGCACCATAACGAACCGCCGACACACTTCGGGAAATGGCCTCGGTATTTTATCGAGTGGCATACCATGATTCCAACCTCACACATGATTCAGGTCAGCAACCTGATTTTCAACGGTGTATTTGATAGGTTTCCGAATCTGAAATTAATGATGATCGAAGGCGGATTTACGTACGCCCCCCATCTGATGCGAAAGATGGATCAACAGTACAAAGATTTGCGTCATGAAGTTCCGTGGGTCAAGAGAATGCCAAGCCGCATCGCCCGGGAACACATTTGTTTCACAACCCAACCCATGGAAGAAATGTCGAAAAAAGATTTCATGCAATACGTTGACCAAATGGGTTCGGAGGATATGATTTGCTTTTCAACGGATTACCCGCATTGGGATTATGATTCCCCGACACGGGCACTTCCTTCTCTTGAGGAACCGTTAAAACAAAAAATATTTTTTGAAAACGCGAACACCTTCTATCCGAAAATCCCGGATATCAAAGGAGGGCATGCATGATGAAACAAGTCGTTTGCAAAAAAGCAGAGCTTCAACCCGGCGAGAAAATGAGAACCAATCTGGGACGAATTCCTGTTGTAGTATGCCGAACCCTTGATGGCGAGTTCTATGCCTTTTCAAACAGCTGCATTCATCAGGGAGCGCCCATGTCGGAAGGAGCGATATGCGGCGCCACCGCTCCGACCGATACTCCGGGAGATTACCGATATGAGAAAGAGGGAGAAATTCTTCGCTGCCCCTGGCACGGTCGGGAGTACGACATCAAAAACGAAGGTCGTATGTTGGTTGACCCCAGCCGCCGCCTCCCAAGCTTCAATGTGTCCATTGAAGAAGATAAAGTTGTCGTCTCAAAATAAGTGACAGCAGGTGGGATATTAAATGAATCTGAAAAAAATGTATATCAACGGCGAGTGGCTTGAAGCCGATTCTGATCAAACCAGAAAGATTATCAACCCTTACAATCAAGAAATAGTCGCCACTGCAGCAGAGGGAAATGAACAAGATGCGCGTTCGGCAATTGCCGCCGCAAGAAAGGCTTTTGATCGCGGGGATTGGCGTGACACGCCTGCAAGTGAACGTGGACGCCTTGTACTCAAGGTTGGCGAGTTCATTGAGAGGGATCGAGAAGAACTCGCGGAGCTGGAAACGCTCGATACCGGAAAAACTTTGACCGAAAGCCGCGCAGATATGGACGACATTGCCGGCGTTTTCCGTTATTTCGCCGGTCTGGCTGACAAGGATGGCGGTGAAATCATCGAATCGCCGATTCCGGATAGCCAGAGCAAGGTTGTTCGGGAGCCGGTCGGTGTTTGCGGCCAAATCACTCCATGGAATTACCCGCTTCTGCAGGCTGCTTGGAAAATCGCTCCCGCTTTGGCCGTCGGGAACACGATTGTCATGAAACCGAGCGAAATCACGCCGCTGACTACGGTGAAAGTTACAGAGCTTATGGAAGAAGCCGGTTTCCCTGCTGGCGTTGTCAATCTTGTACTCGGCGCCGGTTCGACTGTCGGTAATGAATTGGCGGAAAACACAGATGTCGACCTGATTTCTTTCACCGGTGGAATTGCTACCGGAAAGAAAATCATGCAAACCGCCAGCCGGAATGTGAAGAAGATCGCCCTGGAACTTGGCGGGAAGAATCCAAACATCGTCTTCGCTGACAGTGATTTTGAAACAAGTGTCGATCAAGCTTTAAACGCGGTGTATTTCCATGCCGGTCAAGTTTGTTCGGCTGGTGCGCGTCTGTTGGTGGAAGATTCAGTTCATGACGAATTTGTTGAAGCCTTGGTTGAACGCATTAAGCGAATCAAGCTCGGTAACGGGTTTAACGAAGAAACCCAGTCCGGGCCGTTAATTTCTGCGGAACACCGCGAAAAGGTTGAAAAATATGTCGAGATCGCCCAAAATGAAGGAGCAAAACTGGTTATCGGCGGCGCACGTCCGGACGAACCGGAATTGCAAAACGGCTTTTTCTACTTGCCCACCCTCTTCACTGAATGCCGATCGGATATGCGAATCATTCAGGAAGAAGTATTCGGACCGGTCCTGACCGTTGAAAGGTTCAAAGATGAACATGAAGCTGTCCGCCTCGCCAATGATACAATTTATGGCCTGGCCGGTGCTGTTTGGACGCAGGATATCGCAAAAGCGGAACGCATGGCTTCGAAACTTCGAATGGGCACTGTCTGGATTAATGACTTCCACCCCTACTTCGCACAAGCCCCCTGGGGCGGATACAAACAATCCGGAATTGGCCGTGAACTCGGGAACCAGGGCCTTGAAGAATATACCGAAACCAAGCACATTTATCGAAACACGAAGCCACAACCAATTGGTTGGTTCAAATAGAATCCCTCCACAAAAGGAGTGTGAGTATATGTCTGAACGAAACGTTTATGACGTGACCATTATCGGCGGCGGCCCTACCGGGTTGTTTGCCGCTTTTTATGGTGGAATGCGAAATCTGAAAGTCAAAGTCATTGAGAGCATGCCTCAGCTCGGAGGGCAGCTTTCCGCCCTATACCCCGAGAAAGATATTTACGACGTAGCGGGCTTTCCGAAAGTAAGCGGCCAGGAACTCGTCGACCGACTACAAGAACAAGCGGATTTATTTAATCCTGACATCGCCTTAAATCAAACCGTACAAAATGTAGTCAAAAACGAGGACGGCCATTTCACCCTTTCAACTAATGAAGAGGTCCATTATTCCAAAGCCATCTTAATCACGGCGGGTGTCGGCGCTTTTCAACCGCGGCGTTTGAAGTTGGACAATACGGAACAATACGAAGGACAAAACCTTCATTATTTTATTGACGATCTAAAACGTTTCACCGAGAAAGAAGTATTTATATGC
>DASTWO010000130.1:0-8632 GCA_035776675.1 Caryophanales bacterium | reverse complement strand
AACACACCTTTCCACCCTAATAGGAGCCCAAGCAACAGAAAAAGTTTGATATCGCCGCCACCCATATTTCCACGACTAACAACCGCGACCGCAAAAGGAATAATGAATCCTACTGCTCCTCCAAGAAATGGCTGCCACCAGAATTCAAAAGGAGACGCCCACAACCTTAAAACAAGAAACAACGGCATAAAAAACACTAACACTCTATCAGGGATCAACATGTAATGAACATCACTCACGAAAATAATCACCAATAACGAAATGATGGCCCAAGCCGCAATTAATTCCCATGACCAACCTATAGCTGAATAAGCCGCCCAAAACAAAATGGCTGTTGACGCCTCAATCATCGGATATAACGCAGACACTTTGACATGACAATATCGACATCTCCCTTTCGAAAGGAAATAAGAAAGAACAGGAATGAGATCGCTGCCTGATAGATTGTGCCCGCAACTCATACAATGGGAAGGCGGATGAAGAATAGATTGATGCTTCGGAACCCGCAAACCAACAACGTTATAAAAAGACCCCAATACAAGACCCAATATTAAAGAAAGACTCCCTGGAAAAATACTCTCACCCCTTGTTAAGGATTGGCATATATGTAAGAAAACTACGGAATATTAAATGATTTCATTGCCATTCAACTTTCGATATACTTAACAAAGTAAAGTTGGCTTCAGTTAAGTTGAAATGGATACTTGGCTTGAGACCTGAATATCTTGATAAGGGAACAAAATCAATATGAGGAAGGAGGCGCTCGATTGGTTCAATCACCGGCAGGCTTTTGGATTCGCCTTGGCGCTTTGATTCTGGACGGCATTATTGTAGGAATTCCAATGATCATCATCGGCACAATAGCAGGTTGGGGAGATCATAATCAAACCCTTGTCTCGGATGCGATAAGTTTATTGTATTCCATCATACTCCCTATAATATGGAGTGGGTATACGATCGGAAAGAGAATTTGCGGGATCCGGATCGTCAAGATGGACGGCAGCAATCCAAGTGTAGGCACAATGCTTTTGCGTGTTATTGTCGCCGGAATCGTGGACGGCATCACCCTTGGGATTGCTGTTATTGTCAGCGCCTTTATGGTCGGGTTACGCAAAGACAAACGCGCTATTCACGATTTCATAGCGGGCACATACGTCACCCACGAAAAACCGGAATAATATCGTTGTGAAGCGTCTCTTTTCAGGGACGCTTTCATCATTTCTTTTGAGAAGAGAAATCTGACCATTACCGATTTTCATAAATATACCATAAAGAACACTAGCTTTAAAGAACGATCATTGCTCCCAGTTGATTTTAGACTCTATTTCTTTAATGGGTTACTATCCATAGTATCCCATGCAAAAGACCCATTAAAAATCCGGACCTCGATTAAGAAAGAAGCCCGGCTTATCTTAAGATCATGCTTTTTAGCCCACATATGAAGCCACTCGATTTTTCCCTTTCTGTTTCGCTCCTGTGTACATGGCACGGTCAGCGTTTCGTATAAGCGACATAGGATCTTCGCCGTGTTTCGGTGCCGTAGCGATTCCAATACTGGCGGTAACCTGAATGTCCTGTTCCATCTGCCCTTCTTGTGCACCACACGAAAAAGGCCGGTTGCAAATCTCCTTGCGCAACTCTTCAGCTATATCTGAACAGGCTCGCATATCGGTATTCTTCAACACAACAACAAATTCCTCACCGCCGTATCTTGCTACGATACCAAGATCGCCGATCAAATTGACAAGTCTGCGACCCAGTTGTACCAATACTTCATTACCGGTTTCATGACCATATGTGTCATTGATTTTCTTGAAATGATCCAGATCCAATAAGATGATACTCAATGGGAAAGTTTCCTTAGACGAATCAAACATGGATTCCAATAAATCAGAAAAATACCGATAGTTATAGAGATCGGTTAAAGGATCGCGTTCACTGAGATGTTTCGTTTTCTCGTAATTCCTTGCGTTTTCAAGTGCAACAGCGAGAAAGTTCGCCAGAATTTCAAGCACCATCATATGGTGGCGCTCAAACGCGTGTTTCTTACGGGAAGCCAAAGTAATAATGCCGATGACCTCTTGATTGCGACGCATCGGAACTGACATAACAGACTGCATCTTGGCTGGAAGAAACCCCTGTGAGAGATGATACCATTGCTTTCGGCTGAAATAATGAACCCCGGTCGCCGTCAACCAAACTCTGCCGCTGACGCCATCATTCCTTTTCAGACTTGTACGTTCAGGGAGCCTTCCTTTTTCCCTCTCAAAAACCCGAAGTAATTTCAATTGATTCGGGTCATCCGTATCAGGATCCAGGATATAAGCGACATCCACTGGGAAAATTTCAGTGATCTTATCTATAAAGAAATCAAGTGTCCCTTTCACCTCTAGCCGTTCCGATAACTGGCGGCCAATGCCGTTTGTCTTCTGCAACAAGTTATTGATCTTCTCACTCGAATGATAGAGTCGCAACGTGGCTGATAAACTGACAAAAGGAATGCCTACAAAAAGAATCGCCGCTGTTCCCAATTGCATGTACAACAAATATAATGCGATCGCAATGGGGATCATCAGCAATGTTGTAATGGCTTCCCACAACAAATCCTTGCCGAAGAAATTCTTGTTTTGTTTACGGTGCTGCCCGATCAACCTGCGAATTCCATATAACAAGATCTGATTGCTGACGAAAATTGAGGAAATATAGACAAAGACCGGGATAAACTCAATGAAAGAATCCATTAAAGATTTACCGATTTCTCCACCCGCAGCAAAATACACCAAACCGGAAATTAAGGAAATAGCAAAAAACATCAACAAGTTCATCGGGTATCTTTCATGATCACTTCGCCCCACTCGAAGAAACGCTAAAAAAGCCAAAGTGGCAATTTGTTGAGCGATGACTTCCGCGAAAAGACCAAATTCCAGAAAGATCACAAGCAAAACACCGTGAGTCAAAACAAGATCCGTGCCCTTCACCTGGATAGGGAAAAAGGCGACAATCACAGCAAGGACAATAAACAACAAGTAATCGATCAGATGACCATCGATCTTGATCCCAAACGCTTCATAGACCCACCACAATCCTGCCGGCCAAGCTACAAGCCATATCAACCAAATTGCGGCTTTCTTCCTTTTCCCCACCCCGGTCACCTCCCGATTGAAGCTATTCTCCTAGTTCCATTTGACTAAAGTATCGGAAAGAAATCAAGATTTTTTAATAGTTTCTCAAAAAAAATTTGACCAATTTCAACCATTTCATCCGAAACGTTACTCAATATTCATATAGGTCTTTCGAACCTCTGAAATAAAATAAAGCGAGCCTGTTACAACAATCATTGCATTTGGACCCCCATCGGAGATCGCGGAATCCAATGCTGTCTTCCAGTTCGAATCCATCTTTTCCGCCTGGAAGTCCGCCCATTCAGAAAGTTGTTCGACTGTAGCAGAACGCTCAAATGAAAAGGTGGTGAAATAGAGATGGCTTGTCAGATTCTCAAGTGGTTGCAGCATCTCTGAAACATTCTTATTCCCCATGGCTGCGAATACAACACGGATTTCTTTATCTGAATAATAGTTCCGCAGTGTTTCTACAAGACATCGGATTCCCTCGGGATTGTGTGCGCCATCCAGTACAATATGCGGCTGGCGGGATACTTCTTCGAACCTTCCTGGCCAAGATGCCTTTTTCAACCCTTCATAAATTTCCTCTTCATCAAGGACAAGCGCGTAATATTGCTTTAAATAATCGACCGCCATAAGCGCAAGTGAAGCATTCTTTACTTGATGCCGGCCCTTCATGCCTATAAATAATCCTTGACGTTCTTTAAACAATGAACGATAGGAGAAAGATTCGCCGGTCGAAGCCGAGCCTTCATGGTTGCAATAGAAATTCTCCCCTAGTACATATAACTTCGCCGTTTTCTCATTGGATTTATTGCGAATCACCTGAAGGGCATCAGATTTCTCAGCTGCTGTTATAACGGGAGTTCCTGACTTGATAATGCCTGCTTTTTCCATTGCGATAGACTCGATTTGATCTCCGAGGATCTCCGTATGGTCATAACCAACGTTGGTAATCACAGTTAGTAGTGGAAAGATGACATTGGTCGAATCCAACCGACCGCCAAGTCCTACTTCAATTAGGACGAAATCAGGGACTGCGATTTCCGCAAAATAGAGCATTGCCATGACGGTAATCGTTTCAAATTCAGTAGGTTGGCCGAGGTCGCTTTCCGAAAGTTCCTCTACCAGCGGTTTCACCCGATTGGCGACTTCTACTAATTCCTGATCTGAGATCGCTTCACCGTTGATTGAAATCCGCTCATTGAACCGGACAATGTAGGGGGAAGTGAAAGTTCCAACACTGTAGCCTCCTTCTTGAATCATATGGCGTATGAAATTGACTGTGGAACCTTTGCCATTCGTGCCACCGATATGTAACGACCGCAAACGCCGCTCGGGATTCCCTAATTCCCGTAACATCCATTCAACCCGCTTTGTACCTGGTTTCACACCATGCGGCAACAACCCGTGGATCCATTCCAGCGTCTCTTCGTATGTTGTAAACATAAGATTCCCTCCAATAGCTTTGCACGTTAAGTTTCCATGATCCGCTAGCTCACGATTTCCTGTCTGAAAGATGGCGAACCTTATGGTCCGCCATCGAAAATTCCTTATGCTTTTAGTTCCGCTATGCGTTCTTCGACTTTTCCGCGCTTCTCTAAATAATCCTTTTCCTTGTCTTTCTCGACATTCACAATATGTTCAGGCGCCCTGTCGACAAAGTTTTTGTTCCCGAGTTTCTTTTGCACGCGATCTACTTCATTATTGAGCTTTTCTTTTTCTTTTTCAAGCCGCTTGATTTCTTCATCAATGTCAATCAAGCCCGCCAGTGGCAAATACAGCTCCGCTCCAGTTACCACTGCCGACATCGACTTTTCTGGCACGGTAAGGTCTGTAGCAATCTCAAGATTACCCGGTCTGCAAAAGTTCTCAAGATAATCACGGTTGTCCTCAAGTTGCTTTCGAACGCTATCGCTCGCCGCCTTAATTTGCAGATCAACCTCTTTACTGAGAGGAACATTTACCTCTGCCCTAATATTTCGGACACTCTTTATCACGTCTTTCAAAAGATCCATATCTTTCACAGCATCCGTTGCTTCGAACTCCGGATGAAACTTCGGCCATTCTGCATGAGTAATTGATTCACCCTCATGCGGCAAATGCTGCCAAATTTCTTCCGTGATAAATGGCATAACCGGATGAAGAAGCCTCATTGTGCGATCCAACACGTAAGCCAGAACCGAGCGTGTGGTTTTCTTCGCTTCCTCATCATCTCCATACAACGGAAGCTTCGCCATCTCGATATACCAGTCACATAAATCGTCCCAAATGAATGAATACAAGTGTCGACCCGCTTCACCGAAATCATAAGCATCGAAAAAGCGTGTAACCTCACGTACAGTTTCATTAAGGCGTGACAAAATCCAACGGTCAGCCAATGTTTTTTTGCCGGAGAGATCAATTTCGTCATATGTGATCCCATCCATGTTCATCATCGCAAAACGGGAAGCGTTCCAAATCTTGTTGCCGAAATTCCAGGCGGCTTCGACCTTTTCCCAGTTAAAACGCATATCGTTGCCAGGTGATGCTCCCGTCGCAAGGACGTAACGAAGGGCATCTGCGCCATATTGATCGATGACCTCCATAGGATCGACGCCGTTTCCAAGCGACTTGCTCATTTTACGACCTTCCGAGTCACGAACGAGCCCGTGAATCAGAACATCTCGGAACGGGCGCTCACCGGTAAATTCAAGTCCCTGAAAAATCATCCTTGCTACCCAGAAAAAGATGATGTCATAACCAGTCGCAAGAACATCTGTCGGATAGTAGCGTTTATAATCTTCTGCGTCTTCATTCGGCCATCCAAGTGTCGAAAACGGCCAAAGCGCGGAACTAAACCAGGTGTCAAGAACATCCTCATCTTGCCGCCAGTTATCTTCGTCTTTGGGCGCATCGATTCCAACATAAACTTCGCCTGTTTCCTTATGGTACCACGCCGGAATTCGATGTCCCCACCACAGCTGTCGTGAAATACACCAATCGCGGATGTTTTCCATCCAATGCAAATACGTATTTTCAAACCGAGGCGGAATAAAGCGGACTTTTTCGTCGGATTTTTGCAGATCCACTGACGCCTCGGCAAGCGGCCCCATTTTCACAAACCACTGTGTAGACAAATACGGCTCTACGACGGCATCTGTCCGTTCGGAATGACCAACTGAATGAACATGCTCTTCGACACGAGTCAATACGCCATCTTGTTGGAGATCGCTTACCAGTTGTTTACGGCATTCAAAGCGGTCGAGTCCTTGATATTTTCCGGCATTTTCGTTCATTGTGCCGTCTTCGTTCATTACCACTACGCGCTTTAAGTTATGACGATTGCCAATTTCAAAGTCATTCGGGTCATGGGCCGGAGTGATCTTAACCGCTCCCGAACCGAATTCGATATCGACATATTCATCGGCGACAATCTCCAACTCACGGCCAATGATCGGCAAAATAGCTTTCTTTCCAATGAAGTCTTTGTATCGCTCATCATCAGGATGGACAGCAATCGCTGTATCTCCCAGCATCGTTTCCGGTCTTGTCGTCGCGATCTCAATGCTCCCCGAACCGTCGGCAAGTGGATATTCCATATGATAGAAAGCGCCATTGACCTCTTTATAAATGACCTCAATGTCGGACAAGGCCGTTTTCGCGGCCGGATCCCAATTAATAATGTATTGGCCCCGGTAAATCAAATCTTTTTCATACAATCGGACAAACACTTCCCGCACGGCATTGGACAACCCTTCATCCAATGTAAACCGCTCACGCGAATAATCCACTCCGAGACCTAACTTCGCCCATTGCTGTCGAATGAAATCAGCATACTCGCCTTTCCAGTCCCATACCTGTTTCAGAAACTTCTCCCGGCCAAGATCATGGCGGCTGATTCCTTCTTCTTCGCGCAATTTAGCCTCTACCTTTGTCTGCGTCGCAATGCCGGCATGATCCATTCCAGGCAAATACAACACGTCATACCCTTGCATGCGTTTAAATCGTGTTAACAAATCCTGCAGAGTTCCATCCCAGGCATGCCCCAAATGCAACTTACCCGTTACATTTGGAGGCGGAATAACAATCGTATAGGTTTCCTTGCTTTCATCATCGGCAGCATGAAAGAACTTACCGTCTTGCCAATACTGATACAACCTGCTTTCCGTTTTCTTAGGGTCATACTTTGTTGGGATTTCCATATGGTTTTCCTCCAATCAACTTTTTGATCAAAATAAAAAAACTTCCCCATCCAAAAAGGACGAAAGAAGTTTCGCGGTACCACCTTAATTCACAGTTTCAACCTCAATTCGAATATAAAATCCGGATGCGTGGCCGATTTCTGTACACTCATGTGCGGTAACGGCGTATCTTGCCGGCTTTCTTTACTCCATTCAAGAAAGCTGTTCAAGGGCGACCTTCCATCACACGGATCCTGGGAAATCTTTCAGCCGGCGAATTTCCCTCTCTTCAAAGACGGGTGATGTACTCCTCCCTGTCATTACATTTATCTGCTTTTTCCTTATTCTACTCATTTCGCATTCATTCGTCAACTCCGCTTTGTCACACCACTTAACGAATGGGCATATCATGACTGAACAGGTTCAGCAAAAAGTTGGAGGGATTTACAATGAGGCGAGGTTTCAATAAATATAGGATGCCGCCGAAATTAAGGAGATTGCGTGACGGATTCGAGCCGTTTTGTCTTCCGATTGCGTGCTTTCAGCTGATTCGAACGGTCTTTTACCCCACACTATTTGATGTCGTCTTGCTTGCGATTTTGTTCGGGCTGTACCTCTGTTTTATGAAAAAATGGATTTAGACACATAAGATCGTCTTTCTGCATTATTCTTTGTCCAAGAGACGCTCCGCCAACCCGCGAAGTTCACGACATCTAAGTATTCTCTTTTCAAGCTTCTCCGTGCTGACTTCTTCACTATCTCCAGGTGTCATGTCTTCATATTCACGAACGGATCGGTATATGGGTTCAGGACAAATTAAATAGGCTGCAAGCAAGATTCTTTCTTCTTTCCTCAACGGAAATCGCTCCTCGTATGTTTGTAGCCAATCATACGGATCTTCCGCCTCAGAAACACCACGCATGACCGAACTACGGATTAGAAAAGCAAGATCACATACGGGGGAATCCAAAACGGTGTGTTCTAAATTCAATAACTTATCATTGATAAAATGATTCGTCGACAATTTCCCGTGGCATAACACAATCCGAAATTGCCGGTTTCTTTCACTTCTCTGCAACCAATCACCCAAGCAATCCTTAGCCGTATCGAGTGCCTTCATCATCTCTTGAAACCCGGAAAGCAACGAAAGTTCAAAAGGGGAGTAATGAATTTTGCTTTCAGCCGCCGCGGCAAAGTTCTTCAGCTTTTGCTCATAAGCCGTCCATCGATCGGTCAAAGCCTTAAAAGAAACCTGTACAACCTCATCAGAATAAGATTGTTCTTTTTCTGTCAGGAGATGAAGAGCCGCTGCCGTCTCAATTAATCTTTCCTCAGAACTGAGAATTT
>DASTWO010000129.1:0-17400 GCA_035776675.1 Caryophanales bacterium | reverse complement strand
GATATACAGCAACACCCATTTCCGCAATCCCCACTTTCACAACACTTTGGATCCTACTCATCTGCAGAAACTCCCAGAGCTTTAAAAACAGTAGGAACAGCGTCAGGGTCTGGCAAGAATAGAAACCGGCCTTTGATTTCATCCCATTCACTGAAAGAGGTTTCAATCAAAATCGCATGTTCTCCGAAACGAGAAGTTTCTGTTAGCCCGCTGCCGAGAATTGCACCCGCCATATCCATGATAACCTCCGGGGGAGACGCCTTCATGCCCAGCCCTGTAAAATCGGAAAGCGATGACAGATAAGAACCGGCAAGAATATTTCCGGCTTCCTGGAGGGCGGACAGACCCGGTTCATTTTCAAGGGTAACTTCAGAATCCCCTGTAAGATATTGAATCAAGCTGCTCGCTTCCTCAATCGTAACCACCAGGAACATGCCCCCGGTCACATCGCCTCCAACTCTCAAAAACACAGCCGCTACCAATTGATCCGCGCCGCCAATCCATTCCGTGACCTCCGTCAATGAAGCGATTCTTGCTCCCGGAACTTCCATTTCGATTTTCCTGCCCAATAGCTGTGACAAAGATGTCGCGGCATGTCCCGCTCCAATATTTCCTGCTTCCCTGAGAATATCAAGCTGAAAAGAATTCAGGTCGTTATAGGGCTCCATTTTCGTTTTCCTCGAATCCTTTCAATTCCTCAATTTCTTCCGGATTGAGAACCTTCTCGAGATTTAACATGATGAGTAACCGATTCTCCAGTTTGGCCACTCCACGTAAATATTCGGCTTTCACGCCTCCGACAATATCAGCCGGCGGTTCAATGGCGTCTTCCGGAATATCGAGGACATCTGTAGCGCTGTCCACAATCAACCCGACATCACTTTCCGCCACATGAACAATGATTATTCTCGTTTCTTCCGTTTCGTCGCCTTCTTCCAACGCGAATCTCTTACGTAAATCAATTACAGGTGTAATAATCCCTCGCAAATTGATTACCCCGTTGACAAAGTGCGGAGCCTTCGGTACCCTCGTGATCGCCTGCAATTTCTCAATCGAACGGACTTGAAGGATGTCTACACCGTACTCCTCCTTATTCAATTGAAACACAATCGCTTTCATTTCCGTTTCCAACAGAATCCCTCCCAGGCAAATTCGTGATTAATGAATCAATGTATTACAATCAATAATTAAAGCCACTCGCCCATCCCCTAAAATGGTCGCGCCTGAAATCCCGAAAATTTCCGGTAAATAACTCCCAAGTGACTTCATGACAACTTCCTGATGACCGATAAAAGCATCTACCACAAGTCCCGCAAGTTTATCGCCTTTCCGAATAATGACAACCGGATAAGACCTGAACCTATTTTCCTGAATCGGCACTTTGAAAACCTCGCGCAAGGAAATCAACGGAACCATCTTTCCACGAAAATCAATCATCTGTTGCTTATGAGGGGCGAAAATTTCCTCTTCGGGAATGATGGCAATTTCAACGATCGAGGATAAAGGAACAGCGTATGTCTCCTTGCCCACCTCGACTAACATTGCCGCAATAATTGACAGAGTAAGCGGTAATTGAATGGTGAAAGTTGTACCTTTTCCAAGGACGGAACCAACTTGCACACGGCCGCCTAACGATTCGATTTTGTTCTTTACAACATCAAGGCCGACACCCCGACCGGAAATATCCGATATTTCTTCAGCCGTACTAAAACCCGATGCAAACAAAAGCTCATAAACTTCTTGATCTGATAATGTGTCAGCTTCCGCCTCCGTCACTACCTTATTTTCTAAAGCTTTCTTCAAAACACCATCCCGCTCAATACCGGCACCGTCATCCTCGATCTCAATAAGAACATGATTACCGCTGTAAAAGGCTCTCAGATTTACAGTCCCTTCAAGGGGTTTTTCCTTTGATTCACGCAACTCCGGTGACTCGATTCCGTGATCCAACGAGTTTCGCAGCAGGTGAACAAGCGGATCACCGATTTCATCAACGACCGTACGATCCAATTCGGTATCGCCTCCGGAGATATTCAACTTCACCCTTTTTTGAAGATCCTTTGACAGATCGCGGACCATCTTCGGAAATCTCCCGAAAACCTGCTCGATCGGAACCATCCGTAATGTCAATATCATTTCTTGCATATCTCCGGAAACCCTTGAGATCTTTTCTACTGTTTCCGTCAGTTCACTGTTCCCCGTTTCACGGGATATTCTTTCAAGCCGGCCTTTATCAATCACGAGTTCCTCAAACAAATTCATTAACTTATCAAGGCGCTCAATGTTAACACGAATTGTTTGCGAACCCTTTCGGGTGGAAACAGGCCGATCAGGCTTTTCATTTCTCTTTTCTTTTTCCTCTTCTGAAGACATTGAGGAGCTTTCAGTATCGGAACTGACTTCTTCGATTTCCACCGTTTCAATCTCAGAAACTTTCATGATTCGTTCTTGGATCCCATTCTTTTCTTCCTGCGTGATCATTACAATGGAGAACTCCGAGTCGAATTCTTCCTCTTCAAGCTTTTCGACACTCGGCAATGTCTTAATCACTTCGCCCGTTGCTTCCAATACCTCAAATACCATGAATACACGGGCGGCTTTTAACAGACAATCCTCGCGCAAGACCACCCGAATTCGAAAAGAGGAATATCCCTGCTCCAACGCCTGCCTAACAATGGTCTTCTCATACTCATTTAACTGCTCGATATCCGTTGACTGTCCTGACTCATGGGCAACTCCAGCATCCTCTCCATTCAAGAGGCTGATAAGCGCTGAGACAATTCTGCTGACATCCCGACTGCCGTCCTCTCCGTCGGAAATATTTTCGATCATCGCCTCTAATTCATCTGCGCCCTGCAGAAGGACGTCAATTGCTTGAGTTGTTACCGGCAACTCATTATTCCGTATAGCGTCCAAAACATTCTCCAACTTATGGGTTAACTCCGCCATGTCCGTATAGCCCATGGTGGCAGACATGCCCTTTAATGTATGAGCGCCTCGAAAGATTTCCTGAACAACGTTGATTTCACTGGGCTGGTTTTCCAAAGCCAGCAGTCCGTCATTCATTGTTTGCAGATGATCCCGGCTTTCATCAAGAAATACGTCCAAATACTGATCCATTTCCAATTTTCATTCAACTCCTTCTGGTCGGCATGACTATCTTCATCAAATGTTCGGCAATGTGGTCGACATGAAGCACAATGTCTACCATTCCGGTCGCGCCGGCGGATTTCGGCATGCCGAACACGACAGAGGAGATTTCAGATTCGGTGATAGCCAACGTTTTCCCTGCAGCCTTTAACAGTCGCAAGCCCTCAGTTCCATCCGAACCCATCCCAGTCATAATAACGGCAACTTTCCTGTAATCCTTTAATGTGGTCGCGGATTTAAACAACTCATTAACCGATGGGCAATGCCCCTTCACCGAGTTTGGGGAGTCCAGCTTTATGATTACTCCGGAATCGGTTGGGCCTACTTTCATATGCTTTCCTCCAGGGGCGATATAGGCTGCTCCCGGCTCTGCCTTGTCCCCTTCCTCGGCTTCCTTGACCCTTATAGCCGAAATGGCATCAAGTCGATCGGCCAACGCTTTCGTAAAGGTTTTCGGCATATGTTGGACGATAAACAACGGGGCCGGGAAATCTTCAGGCAGCCTGGTCAGAACACGTTCAAGAGCACCAGGCCCCCCTGTAGAAGTTCCAATGCAGATCACTGTCTGAAAGAGCTTCAAAGGATTCTCTCCTTACCAGGGTGAAAGTAGTTTCTTAGTTTCCGCAAGAATCCTCCACCAGACGACGGCAGTCCGCTCCATGCTTGTGCGGCGTCCAGAACAGCTTTGGTCACCGGTGCCCTTGGTGCATATAACAAAAAAGGAATCCCCGCCCTTACCGCATTTGGGACTGTGTTGTCATCAGGTAATACACTGAATGCCCGAATTTTCTGATTCAAAAAGCGGTCTGCCACCTGTTGCAATCGAACAGCTGTCTCTCGACCTTCTTTTTCTGACCGAGAACGATTTACTACAATTCGTACAGGAAGTTGTACTCCCGCGCGGCAAATAAATTTCATCGCGGCGTAGGCATCTGTCATTGCTGTTGGTTCAGGAGTGGTCACAACAATCGCTTCATCACTTGCAAGGACGAATTTTAATAAATCATCCGATACTCCGGCCCCCATATCAAAAATGACCGTGTCATATTCCTTTTGCAGACAGCCAAGTTCGCGCAGAAAATGCTCCGTTTTCCGTTCATCCAATCGGAAAACCTCGGAAAGACCGCTGCCTCCCGCGATATATGATAACCCTCCCGTTCCGTGTTCAATGATTTCCCAGATTGATAGGTTTTCTTCAACCATGTCCACTATTGTGCGAGAAGGCAACAGGCCCATCAAAATATCGAGATTCGCCATGCCGATATCCAAATCAAACAAAATCACCTTTTTGCCGAGTTTCTTTAGAGCCAGTGCGAAATTTAAAGAAAGATTCGATTTCCCGACACCGCCTTTCCCGCTGACCACGGAAACGACACGAGGAGTTTTCATTTTCCTGCGTAAATTGTTCGCTTGATCAAGCATGGTTCTTCACCCCCGAAAGCATTCCGGCTATCCTTTCAGGCGTTGCCCGGATGAGGTCGTCCGGCACATTCTGCCCGTTTGTCAGAAATGCCGGAGGAATACCGTTTCTTAACCAAAAGTTAAGCACTGCCCCATAAGATTGAGTTTCATCGACCTTCGTCAAGACGCATCGGTCCGGAGATAGACCGGCAAACTTTTGAAAAATGGCGAGCATATCTTGATATTTTGAAGTCAACGAGAGTACAAGCCACGTTTCCATATCGGATCCGAAGGGAATCAGGCGTTTTAATTCCTCAATATAAGAGCCCTCGCGGAAGTTACGTCCAGCCGAATCAACCAGTACGAGATCCCGATCGGCAAATTTCTCTTTTGCCTTAAGAAAGTCTTCTTTCGTATAGGCGACCTCTAACGGAACACTCAATATATCCGCGTAAGCCTTTAATTGATCGACAGCAGCGATCCGATATGTGTCCGCGGTAATAAATGCTATCTCCTTTTGATCTTCCAATTGAGCTTTGGCCGCGATTTTCGCAAGTGTCGTGGTTTTGCCTACCCCTGTTGGTCCCGCAAGCAATAAATATTGTTTTTCGTAATCAAACGGTTTTTCCGCTTTTTCCAATAAGCGATGATTCAATGTTTCGTGCAACGACTGAAACACTCTTTCTTTCTCCATCGACTCATCGCTTTTATACCACTCTCTGACAAGCGGCTTCATAATTCCTTCAGTGAGTTGTTCTTCCACTTCCTGAGCATCCAGCCTATCGCGAACATCGGCTAACGGGCCCGGATAGTCCCTCCCAACTTTCATTCTTCGAATATCATTACGCAAGCCAATAAGATCATCAGATTCATTTAACCAATGATTTTCTTCTCTTTTGCTCACCGGTGCGAAAGAAGTTGAAACGGGAGATGGAGCTTTAACAGGGACGGCTTCAGGATCAACGGCCGCGATCACTTCCAATTGTTTTTTTGCAAAGAATCCGAGAAATCCCCCTGTTTCCACCTCTTTTGAATTCAAGATGACGGCCTCTTCTCCCAAATCATGGCGGATCTGCTTCATAGCCTCCGGCATCGAAGGCGCGGTAAACTTTTTTACCTTCATGCGATATTCACCACCCCTAGGCTTTGAACCTCAATGCTCGGTTCTAATTCGTTGTATGACAAAACAGCTACTTCAGGAAGATAACGTTCCAGCAATTGGCGGACATACATTCTGACTGTTGGCGAACAAAGAATAACAGGTGGCTGATTGGTTGTTTTCAACTGTTGCAGCTCTTTGGCGGCTGAATCAAAGAATGCCTGTGTATCATCCGGATCAAGAGCCAGAAAGTTTCCATGTTCCGTTTGCTGAATGGCGTCTGCGAACTTCTTCTCGGTTCCGCCCGAAACCGTTATGACCTTTAAGGATTCATTTTCCAGGACAAACTGCCCTGAGATTTGCCTGGCCAAAGACTGTCGAACATACTCTGTCAATAAGTCGCTGTCTCTTGTCATTTTTCCATAATCGGCAAGCGCTTCGAAAATAACCGGTAAATTCCGAATCGACACGTTTTCCCTTAACAGATTGGAGAGCACTTTCTGTACCTCTCCGACTGTCAGAGGTTCCGGTGTGACTTCTTCAACAAGGGTCGGATTTGATTCTTTCAAGTGATCGATTAATTGCTTGGTTTCCTGACGTCCAAGTAATTCATGCGCATGTTTCTTAATCACTTCCGTCAGATGGGTCGAAACAACAGAAGGCGGATCCACAACAGTATAGCCCGAGAGTTCGGCACGTTCTTTGGTATTTTCATTAATCCACAATGCCGGCAACCCAAAGGCGGGCTCTACTGTTTGAACGCCTTCAATATCATCATCTTCAACCCCGGGGCTCATGGCCATAAAGTGGTCCAGCAACAACTCTCCCTTTGCCACGTCATTTCCTTTAACCTTAATCCGGTATTCATTTGGCTCAAGTTGGATGTTGTCACGTATTCTCACAACAGGAATGACAAGCCCAAGCTCTAACGCGAGTTGGCGGCGAATCATCACCACTCGATCCAGTAAGTCGCCACCCTGGTTAACATCGGCCAGCGGGATCAATCCGTATCCGAATTCAAATTCAATGGGATCCATTGATAATAGCTGAATGACGTTTTCCGGACTTTTCATATCTTCTTCTGCTTCTTCTTCCGGTTGCTCCTCAGGTTGCTTACCGTCAGTTTCCTTACGGCCTAACATATATCCTCCTGCGGCAAGAATTCCGGCAATCGGCAAGGTCAAGAGGTCATTAATGGGAGTGAATAGTCCGAGTGCGGCGATCGTGGCAGCCGCTGCATACAGTAACTTTGGAAAAGCGAGAATTTGTTCCGTAATATTTTGGCTGAGATTTCCTTCCGAAGCGGCTCTTGTAACGACAATACCTGTTGCTGTCGAAATAATTAATGCGGGGATCTGGCTGACCAGTCCATCGCCAACGGTTAAGATTGTATAGGTATGCGCCGCTTCTGAAAGGCTCATATCCATTTGCAAAACACCGATAATCATACCGAAAATCATATTAATAATGACAATAACAATTCCGGCGATGGCATCCCCTTTGACAAATTTGCTCGCACCATCCATAGCCCCATAGAAATCGGCTTCATTTTCGATATCTTCGCGCCGTTTTTTCGCCTCCTGATCAGAGATCATTCCGGCATTCAGATCAGCGTCAATGCTCATTTGTTTTCCGGGCATCGCATCAAGCGTAAATCTTGCCGCTACCTCTGACACACGTTCGGAACCTTTCGTTATGACAACGAATTGAATAATAATCAGAATCAGAAAGATCACGAAACCAACAATGGCATTGCCGCCAATAACAAATTCACCGAAAGTGTGAATGACATTCCCCGCGTCCCCTTTACTCAAAATCGCCCGGGTCGTCGACACATTCAATCCTAGTCGAAACAATGTGGCCAGAAGCAATAAAGACGGAAAAATTGAAAATTGCAGCGGCTCTGTCATATTCATCGATACCAAAATGATGAGCAGCGCCAGTGCGATGTTCGTGATGATCAACACCGATAACACGATATTCGGCATAGGGATGATCAACATTGTAATAATTAATATAACTCCGGCTAATACAGTCACATCACGAGCATGCATCGTTTTTCTCCTTTCCGGGACCTCCGGGACTGCGGGATATCCGCAAATTCATCTTTCATCCTTAATCGCCCATAAAGGGTCACACTTTATTTTTCAATCGATACACATAAGCCAATATTTCCGCCACAGCCTTGAAGAAATCTTCCGGAATCGCCTTGCCGATTTCGGCCTGTTGGTACAGAGCTCTCGCCAGAGGCCGGTTCTCCATCGTTACAATGTTATTTTGCTTCGCGATTTCTTTGATTTTCTGAGCGACGAAATCGGCGCCTTTTGCGGTTACAACCGGAGCATCCATATTTTGTCCGTCATATTTCAATGCGATCGCATAATGAGTCGGATTCGTAATAATGACATCCGCTTCCGGCACCTCTTGCATCATTCGCCTCATCGCCATTTGCTGCTGCCGTTCCTTGATTTTCTGCTTGATTTTCGGGTCGCCTTCCATGTTCTTGTTCTCATCTTTCACATCTTGCTTGGACATCCGCAAATTCTTCTCATAATCAAACCGTTGATAAACAAAATCAATAATAGAAACGAAAATCAGAACGATAGCAACTGCAAGCCCCATTTCCGTAAGCAAATGCCCCAATACAACTGCAGCCTCACCGGGGCTGAGTTGGCCGAGCGAAAACATCTTGTCCTTCTCCAGCCAAAGAACGCCAAAGGCCACACCTCCGACAAAAGAAATCTTCAACACCGATTTGACAAGCTCTACTAGGGCCCTAAGTGCAAAAATCTTTTTGGCCCCCTGAAGCGGATTCAATCGTTCCAACTTAAACTGGACAGCTTCCGTCGAGAAAAGAAATCCGATTTGCAAATAGTTGGTCGCAATGGCGGCAAGAAAAGCTACAATCGCAATGGGAACCGCGGCCCTGGCCGCATTGACAGTCATCTCGACAAACATCATTTGGATCGATTGTTCCGTCACATCCATCAGCATAAATTCCGAGAAAGAATACCGGAAAAGCGTCAGTAAGTGCTGAACAAATGAAGCACCGAAAAACAACAAGAACAGAAACACGGCTAATAAGATGAGTGCAGTATTGACATCGGCGCTCTTAGCAACTTGGCCTTTTTTCCGGCTGTCCTGCCGTTTTTTCGGTGTCGCTTTTTCCGTCTTCTCCCCGGCAGCCATTTATCCTCCACCCCCCAGTATCCGCATCAATCCTCGCATCGCTGAAACAACATCTCCCACAAGCTCATGAACCAGCCCCATAAACAGCGGCAACACGATGATCAAAACCGCAAAACTGACCAGAATCTTAAGCGGCAACCCGACGATAAAAACATTTACCTGCGGGACGGTGCGAGCTACGATGCCAAGCGCGATATCAACGAGAAAGAGAGAACCGACAACCGGTACCGCCATTTGAAAAGCAATCACAAACATCTTGGTGAACGTCTCTGTAGCCAACTCCGCCAGCGAACCGCTGCCAAAGTGGATGTCCAACGATTCTAAAGGGATAAACTGATAACTGTAAAAAATCCCATCAATCAACAAATAATGAGCGTTCACTGACAACATGAACAAAATCGCAAAGGTGTAAAGAAATTTCCCAATCAACGGACTCTGGATTCCTGTTTGCGGATCGAAAACATTTGCGATCGCAAACCCCATTTGCAAATCTATAAAGGATCCGGCCACTTGCACGGCGTAAATCAAAATCATGGCAATAAGCCCAATCGCCAACCCGACAAATGCCTCCTTACCCGCAAGCAGGAAGAACATCATATCGATCTCAATGGGATCGGGGTGAACTGTAAAATACATGATCCAGGCGAGAAAGAACGCCAATCCGATCTTGGCCGTCGAAGGGATATTGCGATACGAAAAAAACGGCACCGTCACGAAAAAAGAAACAACCCGAATGAAAAGCAACAAGAAAGCCGGCATTCCTTGCAGAATATCCGTCAGCATCATCCGCCGAACTGATTCAGATGGGTGAAGATGTTATGCGTGAAACTAAGCATCTGCGACAGCATCCACGGCCCGAAAAGAATAAGCGAAATTAGGACCGCCGCGATCTTAGGAATGAAAGCAAGCGTTTGTTCCTGGATCTGCGTTGTTGCCTGGAATATGCTCACAAGCAAGCCGACAACAAGAGCAATAATCAAAAGCGGCGCAGCAATCAACAGTGTCGTATAGACGCCTTGTCTGGCAATGGAAATGACAAATTCGGGACTCACAATATCACCTTCATTCTGGATTTGAAAAGCTCTTCTTACCCGACACTATTGATAGCTTAATAGAATCGATTTCACAACAAGATACCAACCGTCGACCAGCACAAACAAAAGAATTTTGAACGGTAATGAAATAATGACAGGCGGAAGCATCATCATTCCCATTGACATCAGGACACTTGCCACAACCATGTCAATAACCAGAAAAGGAACATAAATCATAAACCCGATTTCGAACGCCGTTTTCAACTCGCTGATTGTAAATGCCGGTACTAGCGCCGCAAGCGGAATTTCCCCTATGGATTCCGGTTTCTCATAGTCACCGTAACTCATGAATAATTGCAAGTCTTGTTGTCTGGTATTTTTCGCCATAAATTCCTTTAGAGGTTCGGCTGCCTGGTCAAAAGCTTCTTGTTGTGTCAATTCTCCTTCAAGAAAAGGCTGCAAGGCATTTTCGTTAATTTCTCCAAAGACTGGGGCCATGATAAAGAACGTAAGAAACAAAGAAAGCCCGATTAATACTTGATTCGGAGGCATCTGCCTAGTGGCAAGAGCTGTTCGAACAAAAGATAAAATAATAACAATACGAGTAAACGAAGTCATAAGCACCAGGATCGCGGGAGCCAGTGAAAGGACAGTGAGCAGCAGGAATAATTGCACTGTCGTCGCAACATCCGCGGGCTGGCTGCTTAGAAAATCAAAATCGACACCTGGGACCGGCCCGTTCATTTGTCAGAGCCTTTCTTATGTAATTGTTCCGCTGCTTCCTTACGGTCTTGCTTCATTTGTTTCAATCTGCCTTCCAGCATCTTTTTGAAATTGGTGCCGTGGCTTTCTGCCCCTTGAGATTTTTTCATCCAGTCTCGGAATTTCCAAATCGAATGGTCAATGACATCCTCATGGCGATTTTCATCCAACAGTCCGGCAACTTCAGTGGCATCATCAATTTCTTTCAACAATGACACTGAATCACCTACTCCGACAACAAATACTCTTTCTCCTACTTTGACAAGCTGTACTGACCGATTAGATCCAACGCTGACTCCGCCAACATTTTGAATGGTTCTTCCCTGGGTATATGACTTTGTCCTCGCATTGACAAAACGCAACAATAGATAGATCAAAGCAATGACGACGGTAAGGACCAATAGAACTTTTACAAACATCCAGACTGTGCCTGATGTTTTGGTAACTGGTGGTTTTTCTTTTTGAGACTGATTCTGATGGCTTCCGCTGTCGTCCGGAGAATCTTTCTGAAAATGATCCGCCACTGATCCACCGTCGCCTTCGGCCGCTTCTGCAATTCCTGCAGAAACCATCATCACCACAAATGCCGCCATCAGCAATAGAATCGTTTGGTTTCGCATTACGCGCATTTCCTTAGTCCAATGCCTTCTGAATGGCTTCAATCACCCTGTCTGCCTGGAACGGTTTGACAATAAAATCTTTAGCTCCTGCTTGAATGGCATCTATAACCATGGCCTGCTGTCCCATCGCTGAACACATAATCACCTTTGCGTTGGCATCCAGTTTTTTAATTTCCTTCAACGCGGTCAGGCCGTCTACTTCAGGCATAGTAATATCCAAGGTAACCAGATCCGGTGATGTTTCTTTAAATTGCTCAACAGCTTCATTTCCATCTCCAGCTTCTCCGGCAATTTCAAATCCGTTTTTCGTCAAAATGTCCTTAATCATCATTCTCATGAAAGCAGCATCATCAACAATCAAAATTCTTTGAGCCATTGTTTCTCCTCCATACCGTTACTGTAGTTTTTGGATGCGGTCTTTCTGACTGGCAATTTCCGTTACTCGCACACCAAAATTCTCATCAATTACGACAACTTCACCCTTGGCAATCATCTTATTGTTTACATATATATCCACCGGTTCTCCCGCCAACTTATCCAGTTCGATAACCGAGCCGGGCGAGAGCCGAAGAATGTCTTTAACCGTGCGTTGAGTTCTTCCGAGTTCCACTGTTACCTGTAAAGGAATATCGAATAACATGTTCAGATTCTTCGTCTCACTTTGAACGTCACCGGTTTCCTCAAAATCGGAAAAGACCGCCGACTGAACATCACGCGACCGCAAGGATGAAGACCCGAGGTACTGACTCTCGGAAGATTTCGACTGTTGCGGTAGCGGCTGAGACTGCTTTTCGACTTCCGGTTCCACTTCTCTCGATCTCGGCGCCTGTTCTTCAGACATAGTATTTATACTCGCAGCTTCAACATTTTCCTCAACTTCTTCATCTTGGCTGGATTGCATGAGTTGAGCCACCATATCTTTAGTAAATCCAATCGGCAACAAATGCATAATGTTGGAATCGATCAAGTCCCCTACCTTCAGATGGAAAGAAACTTTTAACATCATTTCATCGTCTACCGGCAAAGAGTCAATCTCTTCATTCTCGGTGAAATCCATCATCTCTACTTTCGGAGGAGAAATGTCAATTTTCATATTAAAAACGGTGGACATCGAGGTTGAAGCCGAACCCATCATTTGATTCATTGCCTCTTGAACTGCACTCATTTCCATCTCACCGATTTCCTCAGTTGGAGCAGTACCGTCTCCTCCCATCATTAAATTGGCAATTGTGCTGGCATCCTTTGTCTTGATCACAAGCACATTCGATCCTTTAAATCCTTCTGTATATTTAACAAAGATTGCCACATGGGGATGGGGAAACTCATTATCCAAACCACTTCTCTTCACAATAGAGAGAGTCGGCGTTGTTATTTCTACCTTTTGATTCAATAATTCAGAAAGAGCGGTTGCCGCACTTCCAAATGAAATATTACCGATCTCTCCAATGGCATCCATTTCTACTGTGGACAGATAATTGTTGATCTCATCATTTTCGCCTCCATCATCTTGTCCATTCAGCAAAGCGTCTATTTCTTCCTGAGACAACATATGATCATCGCTCATCTTCTTCCTCTCCTTCCTTTATCGCCTCGATGATTTGGGCGGCTACCCGCCTGCCTTTCTTCCCAGGCTGGGCCATGAACTTCGGGACTTCACCAGCACGGATGATTAAAGGATGATCGATCGCCTGATTTAATTCGATAACGTCTCCCAAATCAAGCTGCAGAAACTCCTGCACTGATATTTCCGATTGACCCAATTCCGCCTTGAGAGGAATCCTTGCATCCTGGAGCTTATCCTTAAGTTCTTCCAACTCACCCGGCTTCCGCTTCTGTTTCTTCTCCTGCATCCAATAGTGAATCGATAATTTCTGAATGACCGGTTCCAACACGACATGAGGAAGGCAAATATTCATCATGCCGCTGGTCTCTCCGACTGTCGCTGTCAAAGAAATGACCACAACGGTTTCATTTGGGGAAACCATTTGCAAGAATTGCGGATTGACTTCAAGTTCCTGTTCACCAATGTCTAATTCAATTACTGAATGCCACGCCTCCTTGAAAGTTTGAAGAGCTCCTGTGAATATTTGCGTCATAAGATTCATTTCAATTTCAGTCAAATTCTCAACTTTGTTGACGCTGGTTCCTTGTCCCCCCAGAACACGATCCATCATCGCGTAGGCGATATGAGGATTGATTTCAATTAACAAACGTCCCTCAAGCGGTGAAGCTTCGAAGCTGTTCAAGATGGTCATCTTCGGAATCGACCGGATAAATTCATCGTATGGTAACTGATCCACCGAAGCGACGCCAACCTGGACATATGTACGAAGTTGTGCCGAGAAATAAGTAGTTAACAACCTCGCGAAATTTTCATGAATCCGTGTAAGACTGCGAATCTGGTCTTTCGAAAACCGCATCGCCCGCTTGAAATCATAGACTCTGACTTTTTCTTGTTTTGGTTCCCGGAGTTCATCCGCATTCATTTCTCCTGTGGATATGGCCGACAATAAAGCATCAATTTCATTTTGTGATAAGACATCC
Source organism: Caryophanales bacterium (assembly GCA_035776675.1). GTDB lineage: Bacteria > Bacillota > Bacilli > Bacillales > DASSOY01 > DASSOY01. The sequence continues at coordinate 3,601 of DASTWO010000129.1, read as the reverse complement.
GCCAATGGACTCCCCCCTTTCCACCCTTGTTGCAAGATCTAATCGGTATCAAATGTTTTTTCTACTTGGACAGTTCCGACGGCGCCGACTTGTTGGTAGAAACTTAAAGCGGTTTGTCGTACTTCTTTTTCCGTTTCCTTCACAACCAACTTCTTCCCGTTCGTCAGTGTAATTGTTGTGTCCGGGAAGGTTTCAACCTGTTCGATAAAGAAAGCGTTCAGCGTAAATGGATGTCCATTCAAACGGGTTAACTGAATCATATTGAGAAAAGTGCGGGCTCAGGGCCCGCACTTAGGCCCCCTATCGTTTGAGATTCACAAGCTCCTGCAGAATTTCATCGGATGTCGTAATAATTCTCGTATTGGCCTGAAAACCACGTTCAGCAACTATCATTTCTGTGAAGGCGGTTGCGAGATCCACGTTCGACATCTCCAAAGTTCCACCTTGAAGTGATCCAACACCATCACCCGGAACAGCTATTTCAGCTTCACCGGAATTGTTCGTAACCATATAAAGGTTACTTCCTGCTTTTTCAAGTCCACCAGGATTATTGAAACCTGCAAGAGCGATTTGGCCAAGCAATTGCACATCCCCGGTCGATAAAATCGCGGAAATTTCACCGGAGCTTCCAATTTGGTAGCCCGTTAATTCAGCTACATCACCAACAACATCTGCAGTTCCCGCGTTATCATGTACTGTTAAAGCAGTGAAATCAATAGCCGTTTTGTTGATTTCAACAGGGTTTCCGCCGTAGTTAAATGTTGCCGGATCAGATGGTAAAGTGAAATTATTTATGGTTCCGTCCGGATTGAAGGTAATCGTTCCACTCGGCGATGTTCCACCAGTCCCCCCGTCAATGGTAAAATCAAGTGTTTTAACGTAGTAGCTTCCATCATCGTTCGGGTTGGTACTTTCAGCCGGATTATTAAAGGTGATTGTGGCGGGATGTCCAACTCCATTCGCGTCAAAAATCGTGAAATCCAATGATTGGGTGTTCGTTGTCTCAGAACCAGCTGTAGTCGGATCAATGAAGGTATTGGCATCCAAATTCCCGACGACCGTAACTGAATCTGTCTCAGGTTGTTGAATGATTTCGTCGCTGATATTCAATACAGACAATTGCCCTTCAGCAATTCTGCCGTTGTTATCAACACCGTAACCAAGTACTCGCATCCCCTCTGAATTAACAAGCATTCCGCTCTGATCAATATAGAAATTGCCTGCTCGTGTGTAATAATTCTGGGCCCCTTCGTTGACAATGAAAAAACCGTCGCCTGAAATCGCAATGTCCAGGGGACGTCCCGTGGTTTGAAGACTTCCCTGAGTGTGGACCGTGTCGACGGAACCTATTGTAGATCCAAGGCCAACCTGCTTCGGGTTTGTTCCTCCTCTTTCAAAAGTCGGACTGCTCGCACCTGCAATTTCCTGGCTGACAAGGTCCTTAAAGGTCACTCGGCTTTTCTTGTAACCGTACGTATTCACATTCGCGATATTGTTCCCAATCACATCAAGTTTGGTCTGGAAATTCTTCATTCCACTGATTCCCGCATACATTGAACGCAGCATATAGACGAACTCCTCTCGTTTTTATGAATGATTTGTTTTACTTGATTGAATTTGCTTCTATCGGTCCGCAAATCCTCGGCCTCCGTTTCGGTCCAGCCGTTAATCCATCAAAATCGTTCCGTTAATGTTCGTGAAGATATGAGAGCTTGCCTCTTGTCGGTTCATTGCTGTTACAACCGTGTTATTTGTCATACTCACAACAAGCGCCGCATTTTTCGTTACCACCAAAGAATCGGTAATCCCTTTTCTCCCAGCCTCGGTCATTCGAGATTGAATCGACTGCCATTGTGTGGCATCAATCGAAATGTTCCTTTCGTTCATCCGTTGTTGCGCATGTTTACTAATCTTTAATTCTTCTGAACGGCCAATCTCCTGTTGCAACACTCGATCGAAAGCTTCTTTGTGCTCAGGTCCTTTTCGTGGAATCTTCGGTTGAGGATGGCCAGTCGGCATTAAATGAGGCTGAATCCGATGATTCACTGTCACGCCTCCTCCCCATCAACTGAAGAAAGCCCAATTTCGGTGATTTGATTTTTTCCGATCAAGGTTCCTTCTTTCGTTTCAAACCAGATTTGACCGTCTTTCATTCTTATTGAATGAATAATACCCTCACCCGTTTCTCCATCGTTCTTCAACCATGTGACTTCTTTTCCAATCAACTCTGCGTTGGTTAACCAGGGATTCTCATTCTGTTGAGTCAGAAACCGATCCAATCGATTATTCAAATTTGTCATCTGTTCAAGCGTAGAAAATTTGGCCATCTGAGAAATAAATTCACGATTTTTCATTGGTTGCAGCGGGCTTTGATGTTTCAATTGAGTAATCAACAGCCTCAAGAAATCATCCTTACCCAGCAAACGTTGTTGGGTTGCTCCACTGGCGTTCGCTTGTTGCAAATATAGTGATTCGCTTGTTCGTTCGATCATAGTTTCACCCCCGGTATTTCATTGAGATGTAAATGCTCAAGCCACTCAAAGAAACTTGTATCGGTATTTTCGTCACCCTCTTCTGATTGAGAATCGGCTTCCTGGTGTTGATCACGTGCTTCATTGTAACCACTGTCTTGTTCATAACCTTGTTGCGTCGAGGGTTGCGCATAAGGTAAAAGAACCTGGAGTTTTTGCACATTTAAATTTTGATTGGCAAAAGCCCCTTGAAGTTGCGGTAAATGAGCTTCGACCAGATTCTTGGCAGCAGTTGTTGAAGCAACCAGCCGTGCTGTTAATTGCCCGTTTTCATGAATGAGTTGAATATTTAACTTCCCTAAATGTTGCGGATGTAACTTTAACGTTAACTGTTGTTTACCGCCGAACATCGTTAGCTTACTTTGTGCAAGGATTTGTTGAAAATCTCGAACAAACTGCTGTTGTCCCGAAGTACCGCCATTCTGTCGGACGTGCAAAACAAACTGTTGAAGTCGATGCATCGGTCCTGAATCAAAGGTTTGTACCTGCCCCGGAACTCCGGCCTTATCCATCGACATTGCAGATCGTCGAAATGTCGAAGCGGCCATTTCTTTGGAATCAGACGTTAATCCCGATAACTGTCCAGCCGTCGGCCCCAGGTGAATTTGGGATTGTTGCTGTTGAGATGATCCTCGCTTTGCGGCCGTCATCACCCTAGCTTGTCCGATTCTTTCATGTATTTCACTGGATACACCAGGCTGAAGTTGATTGGTCTGACCCCGCCCGAATTGAGTTTCAGCGAATCCTTGAAGTTTCCCATTAGATAGCTGGACCTTCCCAAGCAAACGTTTGATAGTGGCTACAAGCTGATCTGTCAATTTGCCCATTTCCACATCCCGCCTGCTTCGTCCTTCTTTTCCATCTACCGGAGAGACAAGCAAGTGTTGCAATTGATTCACAGTCAGCAGAATTGGGTCAAGACTGTGATTTTCCACATGGACAACTGCCTCTTTCTTATTCAGGCTCGCAATAATCTCTTTCAACCACTGCGACATTTGTTCAGCTTCTGCAGAATCAGATTTTGGCATTTCGGTGCCTTTCTGTAATTGTTTCAAAGCTGTAAGAAGCTT
>DASTWO010000128.1:0-12351 GCA_035776675.1 Caryophanales bacterium | reverse complement strand
CCCGATTTCCCCAAATCAAGTTGGCGTGAGTAACCGGAGAAGCTTCTGACAGGCCGTATCCTTCGACAAGGTTTCCCCTTGTTTTCTTTTCGAATTGTTCTTGAACTTCCGCGGGGAGCGGAGCAGAACCACTGATACAGGCATTGATGGAAGAAAGATCGTATTTCCCGACATCCGGGTGATTTAACAGTCCGATGTACATGGTCGGCGCGCCGGGAAACATGGTTGGTTTTTGTTTCTGAATCGTCTTCAAAGCCTGTTTGACATCGAAATTCGGCAAGATAATCATTTCAGCTGCATACATAATCGCTAGATTCATAACAGTTGTCATGCCGTACACATGAAAAAACGGAAGAATCCCTAGAATCCTTTCTTGTCCATACTTAGTCTTATGCATCCATGAATTACATTGCATCGTATTAGCGACAAGATTGAAATGAGACAACATGACACCCTTCGCGGGACCTGTCGTACCCCCAGTATACTGAATGAGGGCAAGATCATCTTTCGGATCAATATCGACTTCCGGTATTACGGCTTGTTCGTTCTTCAGAATTTCTGTAAAAGAATGCATGAACGGCTCATTATAATTGATATCAACAACCAGACCCTTCTTTTGCTTCCTCTGAACGAGTGGATAAAGGACGTTCTTAGGAAAAGGAAGAAAATCCTGAACACCCGTCACAATAACATGAACCAGATCTGTCTTCTCCTTAAGTTTCAATACCTTTGGATAGACAAGATCTAGACAAATGATAAATTTAGCTCCCGAATCGTTCAGTTGGTGCTTCAATTCTCGTTCCGTATAAAGAGGGTTTGTCTGAACAACAATACCGCCAGCCAACAATACCCCATAGTAACTAATAACCCCTTGCGGGCTATTGGGGAGCATGATGGAAACACGTTCTCCCTTCTCAAGACCAAGTGCATGAAGGCGGGCAGCTACTTTTAAAGCGCTTTCATATAATTCGGCATAAGTCAAGGTTTTCCCGAGAAAATGGATCGCCTTTTTGTCAGGGTGGTTGACAGCCCCCTGCTGCAAATAATAGAAAAGCGGTCTTTCATCATAATCGATTCCGGCCGGAATGTCTTGTGGATAGCGATTCAGCCACGGCTTACGTTCAGCTTCCTGCATCGTCGTTCCTCCTTTGTCATCCTTTTGGCTTTGTTTAGCGACTCTTCTCTTTTTTTTATAAGTTTCGCGCCAAACTTTCATTTTCCAATCGCTTCCGGCCCATTTCATTCCTCTATACCTTTGATTATATCAGATTGACAAAACTTTTTAAGAAAAAAACATGAGATAGATGATGCCAGCCAGGAAGAAAACTGCACAACAGCCTATCAATACCTTCGCCAACGTCTCCACGTTAAAGCCTCCCATAGTTCTCTTGTTTTCTTTATCCCATTATTTAGTCGCGGGACGGAAAGATTCTTCGGGCAAACCTTATCCGATTCCCGCGCCGATAACAAACGAAAGGCCGATGGAAATCATCATAGCTGTAAATCCTACAGCCCGGTTATCATTGGCGATTTCATCATCAACACGAAACGTCGGGGTCAGAAATTCGAAGATAAAATAACCGATCATAAGCAGGGCGAAACCGAAGGCTCCCCACCCGATCATCGTCAATAGAGAATCGTTATGACGGATCGAAAAACGAAAAATATTAGCAATCCCAAAGATTTTTCCACCGGTAGCCATCGCGACCGCGAGATTGCCTTTCTTGATTTCATCCCAATTGCGATAGCGGGTTAACAATTCGAAAACCGCCAGAAAAACGACGAGGCAAAGAACCACCACACTATAGTTAGCGGCATCACGGATATAAATATTCCCCCAGAAAGTGTCCACCTGCATCTTCTACTCCTCCGTTATTTCAACTGAACGACAGTTACGCCGCTGCCTCCCTCACCCTGTGTCCCCATCCGGGTTCCCTTCACGTGAGAATGGGTCTTTAACAACTTGGAAACCCCTTTACGCAAGGCTCCTGTCCCTTTCCCATGAATAATCGACACTTGATGATAACCTGCCAACAACGCATCGTCCAAATATTTCTCAACCTCGGCCATCGCCTCTTCGTACCGCTTACCGCGGAGATCCAGTTCGGTCTTAACATGTCCGCCACTTCCTTTTACAGACACCACTGTATGGACCGGTTCCTGCTTGGCAGGTTTTACTGGATGAAGGTCGTCCTCTTTGACATTCATTTTCAAAATGCCCAATTGTACAAGGTACTCTCCTTCTTCCAACTTTTCGACGATATGGCCTTTCTGATCGAAACTCTCGACTTTCACCTCGTCGCCGGGGCGAAAGTCATATGTTTTCCTACGTTTGGAGCGAGAAGAAGGTTTCACATTTGTTAATTGCGGTTCGGCTCCCTCGAGTCGTTTACGGGCATCGATGAATTCATGCTCCTTCACCTTGCCTTCACGTTTCTGCGACTCCCTCAGCTCTTCGATAATTTCTTCCGCCTGCACTTTGGCCGCAGCCACCGCTTCTTTCGCTTTTCTTTCCGCATCTTTCAAGACGCGGTCACGTTCATTTGCCAACGCGCCGATCTTTTTCTCCAGATCAGCGCGCAATTGTTCCGTTTCACGAAGGATATTTTCCGCTTCATGCCGATCTTTCTCCGCCTGCCTTTGGTTCTTCTCGAGCGAAGCAATCATATTGTCAACTTTGTTGGTATCGCTTGAAACCTGCTCACGCGCAGCCTGAATCAGTTCATGATTCATGCCAAGACGCTTGGATATGTCAAAAGCGTTACTCCGGCCGGGCACACCAAGTAATAATCGGTAAGTCGGCCTTAAGGTTTCAACGTCAAATTCAACACTGGCGTTCAAGATGCCGTCACGGTCATAGGCATAAGCCTTCAGCTCACTATAATGAGTGGTAGCGACAACACGGGCGCCAATATTATAAACATGATCCAGGATCGCTATCGCCAAGGCCGCCCCTTCTTGTGGATCGGTGCCCGCTCCCAATTCATCAAACAGGACGAGGCTATTATCATCAACATGTTTCAAAATATCGATAATGTTCGTCATATGCGAAGAAAAGGTACTCAAGTTTTGTTCAATAGACTGTTCGTCTCCAATATCCGCAAAAATCGTTTGGAACAACGCTGCATGAGAACCATCCTGCGCCGGGATCTGAAGTCCCGCCTGAGCCATCATCGATAGCAAACCAATCGTTTTCAACGTTACGGTTTTCCCGCCCGTGTTCGGACCGGTAATGATCAACGAAGAATAATCGCCACCCAATTCGGCATTAATCGGAACCACTTCATTTTTTGGAATCAAGGGATGACGCGCTTCTTTTAATGACAATTCTCTGTCTGTGTTGATTGTCGGCCTAGATGCTTTCAGATCGCGGGCGTAATGCGCCTTTGCAAAAATAAATTCGACTTCCTGAAGCACTTTCACATTATGAAGCAACGCATCCGCCTGCTCGGCCACCTGAGCAGTCAAGGCTGCAAGAATTTTTTCAATTTCGCGCGCTTCCTGCCCTTTCGCTTCATGAAGCTTATTGTTGATCTCCACCACCGATGCCGGTTCAATAAACAACGTTGCTCCCGAAGCGGACTGATCATGAACCATTCCGCCGAAACTGCCTCGATATTCTTGCTTGACCGGAATCACGTAACGGTCATTTCGAATCGTCACGACAGCGTCCGAAAGCATTTTCTTCGCGTTTCCGGATCGTGTGATTTGTTCAAGCTTCTCACGGACCTTCGCTTCGTTGCTGCGGATTTTCCGGCGAATGCCGTTAAGCGTTTCACTCGCTGTATCAAGGATTTCTCCATATTCATCTATACAACGACGGACGGCCTGTTCCAATTCTCCCGCCGGAGCCAGCTGAATCACGAAATCATGCAACAAAGGAAGCTCAATTTCATCTTCAACCATGTTGTCAATGAACTTCTGAAGACGTCGCCCTCCGCGAATTGTTTCCGCGATGTCGAGAAGCTCAGCTGCATTCAAATGACCGCCGATCTTCGACCTTTTCAAAGAAGGTCGTATATCATGTATACCGCCAAGCGGCACATTCCCCTTAAGCCTTATTACCTTTGCGCCTTCATCCGTTTCCGCTTGCCAACGATTGACCTCTGCGAGGTCGGTCGACGGGCGAAGAGCTTCAATCTTCTCCGCTCCGAGCGAAGAGGAAGCATGACGCTGCAATTGCTCAATGATCTTATCAAATTCCAATACTTTCAGTGCCCGTTTCAAGATAGAACCTCCAGTTTAGAAATGAGTGGTGGGAGATGATGAAATTTGTAATAAACCAAAGGCACCATGACTTTCAAAAAAGACCCCCGCCAAAAAAGTTCTATGATCCCCGTAGCGCTTCCTTCTGCCCGGTTTCGGGGATCATAGCCTCGCGAAACATTTGATCAACTTATTCCGCGCGCACTTCTCTCATCTCATTTCGAAGATAGGAATCGCCGAAGTTCCGGCAAAGTCCATGTATTGATCACCGATTCCGGCCGCAACCAGGCCTTCTTTGCCGCGGACAATCCTATCGGCATATAATCAAGATTTTTCATATAATGTGCGTCCGTATTGATCGACAACGGTACACCCATATCTTGAGCCATGCGCAACCACTCAGCCGACAGGTCCAGACGATTCGGATTCGCATTCAGTTCCAGAGCGGTCCCCGTTTCCTTCGCCATCTCGATCAACGCCTTAACATCTACATCGTACCCCTCGCGGCGCCCAATCAGCCGCCCTGTCGGGTGGGCGATCAGATCGACATGAGGATTTTCTAAGGCAGCCTTAAGCCGGCGCAATATGGAAGCTCGATTTTGCGAAAACGCTGAATGAATGGAAGCGATCACGAAATCCAATCCAGCGAGAACCTCATCCGTATAATCCAGCATACCGTCAGCCAAAATATCCATTTCCACGCCCGCCAGAATCGTTAAATCCTTGTACTTTGCATTCAGTCGCTCGATTTCCTCTCGTTGCCGAGCCAATTTCTCTTCACTCAGCCCTTTTGCCACAACGAGCGACTTCGAGTGATCTGTGATCGCGATATGGCTGTAACCTTTCGCTCTCGCCGCCTCCGCCATCTCTTCTATCGTGTGCGACCCGTCGCTCCAGGTCGAGTGCATATGCAAATCAGCTTTCACATCTTCCGATCCAATCAACCGAACTTCCTCCCGGAAGGCTTCCAGCTCTTCTTCGCCCTTTCGCAATTCCGGCGGAATTTCATTCAGCCCGAAGTGCCCGAAGAACGACGCCTCGTCCTCGAATGTCAGCACTTCACCTGTCTCGGCAACCTCAATTCCGTATTCGCTAATCTTTTCACTGCGTTCCTTCGCAAGCTGTCGCATCCTTACGTTGTGATCGCTTGAGCCAGTGAAGTGGTGCAATGCCGTCGCGAATGCCTCAGGCTCGACCAGTCGGAAATCAGCTTGCACCGTATAGTTATAGGCAAACTCAACGGTCACCTTCGTCTCGCCTTTATTAACAATTCCCGAAACGCCATTCAAATTGAACAACGCCTCTGCCGTATCTCTTGGCGCCGTCGTGGCGATCACGTAATCGAGATCTTTCACGGTTTCGGCCAACCGCCGTAAACTTCCCGCCCTGGAGAACCGTTTCACTGATGGAACCGTCGCAAGCTGACGATCAATATCATCGGCCACCGCCAACATAAAAGCAACCGGCAAACGCTCCGGGCGGGTGCCGGCTTCCTGAATCGCCGTCAGCATTTTCTCTTCAGTTTTCTTTCCGAAGCCGTCAAGCCCTTGAACCCGGTGAGCCCGGCACGCCTTCTCCAATGAAGCCACGTCTGTCACACCAAGCTCATCGTACAGCCGTGCGATCTTCTTACCGCCAAGCCCGGGCAACCCGAGCAACGGAATCAATCCGTCGGGAATCTGCTCTTTCAATTCTTCCAATAATGACGAACCACCGGTCTCCGCAAGTTCATCAATCACCTCGGCGGTCGCCTTCCCGATTCCTTTCAACTCAGCGACGTTGCCAATTTCAGCCATGCTTCGCTCATCCGTCTCAAGCGCTTGCGCCGCCTTCCGGTAAGCACTGACCTTGAACGAATTTTCTCCCTTGATTTCAAGATATACCGCGATGGTTTCCAGGGTTTTGACGATGTCTTTTTTATTCACAGGCTCCACCTTCAAATCACAAGTTTAAGCGCCGCCTCCGCCTGACATCCACAGATTCTTAATCTGCGCGGAAAACACAGGAGTATCGTGTACAATCGCCTGCGCAAGGCCCGAATCCGATACCGCCTGCTGAACAAAACCAACAGGTACGAGCGCAGCGAAATACAGAAACAGAAACATGATTAAATACACTTCAATGAAACCAAATGCCCCCCCGAGCCAACGGTTCACCGTCTTAAGCAAGGGCAAATCCGCCAGAAAGTCGAGCATCGAACCGACAATGTGAAGCAATATCTTCGTACCGAAGAACAGCATGCCAAAGGCAATGGCCCGATAATAAGCATCTTCCAAACTGAGGGCGTCCATCAGAAAGGTCATATTGGTATCGCTATGTACTGCAGGGTAAGGAATCCATAACCGCAGACGAGGCGCAATTTCATCAAAATATAAGTAAGCCACGACAAACGAGGCGATAAATCCGGTCAGGTGAACCACTTCGAAAATCAGCCCGCGCTTGAGCCCAAGCAGAAACCCGCCTATTAAAATCAAAACAATAATCAACGTCAGCATCGTTTTATTCCTCTTCTTTCCTGTTTTTTTCTTCCAGCTCTTCAACCCGTTCCTTGAGCTTTAAATAGTCGCTCACAATATTCACGGAAGTCAGGACCGCCAGCTGCTTTGTATCCAAGTAAGGATTTTGATCCTTGATTTCACGGATTTGATCGTCGACCATATTTGCGACCTTGCGAACATGGCTTTTCGATTCATCGCCGACAATCGTGTAAGGTTCTCCATATATGTTAACGGTTACCCGGTTCTTACGATTCTCACCCAACAATAAACCTCCATTTCTCTTAAAGAAACACACACTTTGCATAAGTATAACAAAAATTCGCCGATAAAGTCGAAAAAACACTGAGGTTTCGTTATAATGAAATTCGCCGCAGGAAAGGAGATGCCACATGGGGCAAACTGTACTGAAGTGTTCTCGCACCACCATTGAGAAAATGAAAAACTTCTACCGCCCGTACCTTCAGGTGAAAAAGCCGGGGGCGAGCGCGTTCTTTGCTAAGGTACCCGGCTGCGCCGTGACAGCCTATCAGTCCGGAAAGGTTCTGTTTCAAGGGAAATCGGCGGAGGAGGAAGCCGGCCAATGGCAGGGAAACCAACCGAAGACTAAATCGACCAAAAAAACCCCGCAAAAAACAGCTTGGTCCCCACCGGAAAACGTTGGTTCACTGTCGGTGATCGGATCCGATGAAGTGGGAACCGGGGATTATTTCGGGCCGATTACTGTCGCAGCCGTATTTATTTCAAGTGAACAAATCGAAGAGCTTCAAAAGGTCGGATTGAAAGATTCCAAGTTGCTGAACGACCGGCAAATCTACGACCTTGCGGAAACCATTAAGCCGAAAGTCACGTACAAGCTACTTACGCTGCCTAATCCGAAATACAATGAGCTTCGAGACAAAGAAGGCATGACACAGGGGAAGATGAAGGCCATGTTACATAATCAAGCGCTTCGCAACGTGATTCGCAGACTGGATGAGACTCCTTACGATGGTATTCTGATCGACCAATTCGCCGCACCTGAGTTGTATTATAAATATCTTAAAGGCCAACCCGAAATTGTAAAAGAGCGAGCCTGGTTCCAAACCAAAGCGGAGGGCATTCACCTATCCGTGGCCGCCGCCTCAATCATTGCGCGACAGGCATTCGTCGATGAAATGGACCGATTGAGTGAAGAAGCCGGTTGCGAACTGCCGAAGGGAGCCGGTGCTCATGTGGATGAAGCTGCCGCCCGATTGATTCGCGAGAAAGGTGTCGGGTATTTGCGCCAAGTTGCTAAATTTCATTTCGCCAATACAGAAAGAGCCACTCAATTAGCCGAAAGGGATTAGTTGGAAGACGCAGGTTCCAAAAAGCCTGCGTCTTTTTTTGACTTTAATAGAAGTTTTTCAAAATTGTTGAATTTTTATTAAATGACTCATAAAATAGAATTAAACATACCAACCAGTCGGTTAAAATATGAACAATCTTGCCTATTCCTACTGTTGTCGTACTTGACCCTACAGGATAATTTGTAAGCGCATTCACAATGCTTGGCTCTTTCTGCCCCGAACCGTGATGGGATTGCTGAACCTGTCATAGAATTCAACGAATGCTGAAAGTGTAACCCAATAGAAAGGAGAGGAAAATAGATGCATGTACAAGAACTGTTCAGTTTAAAGGGCAAAACCGCGATGGTAACCGGAGGAGGACGCGGGCTGGGGGAACAAATCGCTGTTGCCTTTGCGGAAGCCGGAGCCAATGTGGTGGTCTGTTCGCGAAAACTTGAAACTTGCCGTGAAACGGCCGAGAAGTTGCGGGATAACAACGTTGAATCTCTGGCGCTGGCGTGTGATGTGACCAATCCGGAAGATGTTGAACGGGTTGTGGCCGAAACCAAAGAACGGTTCGGCCAGATTGATATTCTGGTCAACAATAGCGGGGCATCATGGGGAGCGCCGGCGTTGGACATGCCGCTCGACAAATGGGAGAAAGTGATGAATGTCAATGCGACCGGCACATTTCTTATGTCGAAGACGGTCGGCAAAGAAATGAAAAGGCAAAAGTCCGGCAAGATCATTAACATGGCTTCCGTTGCCGGTCTCGGCGGTGCGCCTTCAGACGTGCTTGACGCTATCGGCTACAGTGCCAGCAAAGGTGCTATCATCTCTTTCACGAAGGATCTTGCTGTGAAACTGGCGCCGAATATTAATGTAAATGCGATCGCCCCGGGCTTCTTCCCTACCAAAATGTCAAAAGGGGTACTGGCCGTTAATGGGGAAAACATTCTTTCCGGAACCCCAATGAGTCGTTTTGGAGAAGACAATGATATTAAAGGAGCCGCACTGTTCCTGGCCACACCCGCTTCTGATTATGTATCAGGACATATTCTGGTTGTCGACGGTGGAGCCCAGGCAAGGTAATCATCTAATCTATTCAAGGGGAGGAAGAACAATGAGCAGTCCCGCAAAGCCGTGGTTCAAGCACTATCCCGAAGATGTAAATACGGAAGTTCATGTCCCGGACATTACATTGAATGAACTATTTGAGCAAACAGTGGAGCGATTTCCAAAGCATGATGCTTTGTCTTTCTATGGACTGACAACCCGCTACCGGGAACTTTCCGACCAGATTGACCGATTTGCCTCGGCCCTTCAACGGGACGGTGTCCGAAAAGGAGATAGGGTCGCTGTCATGTTACCAAACTGCCCTCAATACGTGATAGCCTATTACGCGATTTTGAAAATCGGGGCCATTGTCACTCAGGTGAATCCAATGCTTGTCGAACGTGAATTACAAGCCTTATTGAACGATTCCGGCTCTGAAACGATCATTATTTATGATGCCATCTATCCGTTATTGAAAAAGATCCAGAAAAACACCGAAGTTCACAGGGTTATCGTGACTAGCCCATTACCGAGCAAGAAAACATTTGAACCCGATCATAAATTTGATGATGTGCTTGCATCCGGTACAAGCGAGATTGTTAATCCTGGGATCAATCCCGCTGACGATGTCGCTATTCTGCAGTATACCGGAGGCACAACGGGACGCTCGAAAGGCGCAATGCTGACCCATCGGAATATTGTGGCGAATACCTTGCAAGTAACTGAATTCTTCAAGTACAGTTCGGAATTCGGGAAAGAAAGCATCCTGACTGTGCTCCCGCTATTCCATGTATTCGGGATGACCTCTTGTATGAACTACGGGCTACATTTAGGGGCGAAATTAATATTGCTTCCGCGTTTTGAAGTCGACGAAGTGTTGAACACCATCAAAAATGAACAACCTTCCTTTTTCCCCGGCGTCCCGACGATGTACGTTGCGATCACCAATTATCCTGAAGCGGAAAGCTATAACATAGACAGCATTCGAACCTGTAACAGCGGCGGATCGGCGATGCCGTTAGAAGTCATGAAGAAATACGAGGCGAAAACCGGCGCGCAAGTCCTTGAAGGCTACGGATTGTCGGAAACCTCACCTGTTACCCATGCCAACCCTGCATTTGCCGAACGTAAACCCGGAAGTATCGGGATTCCGCTTCCGTCTACCGAATACAAAATTATGGACCTTGCGACAGGGAAAGAGGAAGTAGCAACAGGAGAAGAAGGAGAAATCGTTATTCGCGGCCCGCAAGTGATGAAAGGTTATTGGAATATGCCGGAAGAAACCGATAAAACTTTACGGGACGGATGGTTATTCACCGGAGACATTGCTCGAATGGATGAGGACGGCTACGCTTATATCGTCGACCGAAAAAAAGATATGATCATCGCCAGCGGCTACAACATTTATCCGCGAGAAGTCGAAGAAGTTCTTTACCTCCACCCTGACGTTGTCGAGGCCGCAGTCATCGGCGCACCTGATCAATATCGTGGGGAAACCGTTAAAGCTGTCGTGGTTTTGAAAGAAGGAGCAACTCCTGATGCTGACAGTGTTATCGCGCATTGCCAGAAGTATATGGCGGCCTACAAAGTACCGAAAAAGGTAGAATTCCGAGACGACCTGCCCAAATCGGCAGTCGGCAAGATTCTCCGAAGAGCTGTAAGAGAAGCCGAAACCTCTAGCCATTCGGGATGATGGCGGTCCAAAATCTTAAAAATGAGGCTGGTTTTTCGATTTGAGTGAAGCTTTTTGCCGGAAATTTGATAGATTCAGGACAAAACGGCTATTTCGGCAGGTACATTTCGGGATTGTGACGGTTGATTCTAGCGGATATGCACCGAAAAAAGAAAATATGCACAAAAGCCAACTTGGTATTAACCTCCAGGAAAAAACAAACACACAGGAATTCTCACAGAATTTCGCAGTGTGTTTGTTTGTATTGAGATTATAGATGTTGCCAGATTTGTTTTACTTTTTCATAGTCTTCCGATGTGTCCACATCAAGCAATATTCCCGGATCGCTGACAGGGATAAGTTCTTTGGCCGCAAGGTTCTTTATCATTTTCTTCGCTCCGCTGTCTCCCGCTAAATCGGTAAAATCCATCTTGGTCGCGTTTCCGAAAAATACCGGGTGCCCGGAAACAGAATGATGACTGGGGCGTACAACAAAGGGCTCTGATGAAGCAGATTGCTTGGCCAGACCAGATCGATAAATCATTTGAATCGTTTGCTCAGAAATCAGCGGTTCATCACCAAGGAAAACCATGATCCCCGAATTGTTGCAATTTGCGATTCCGTGACGCAAAGAAGTGCTTTGCCCTGTAGCATAATCAGGATTGATCAGCCACCGGAAACGGTTATCCTCGACTGGAACAGACTGCCGGATCTGTTCGGCTTCATGCCCAATAACAGCGATGATTTCGGAGAAATCAACGGTCAGAACCTTTTCGATCACATGTTGAAGAAGGGGTTCGCCCCCTAGCTTCATCAACTGCTTGGTCGTCCCCATCCGGCTCGATTTACCCGCAGCCAAAATTATAGCCGTCACCATTCTTATTCGTCCTCTCTTTCAATCTACTCACCCACAGGCTGATGAATCCTACCTTTCATTCTCAGAAACTCCCCTGTGTGACCGTTTCGGACGGCCAGAATCTCAGAAAGAATGCTGATCGCGACTTCCTCTGAGGTTTCAGCACCAATATCAAGGCCAATCGGATTATACATGCGCGAAAGCTGTTCTTCTGAAAAAGTGATTCCTTGTTCTTCAAGGCCGTCGAGCAACCATTTCCGACGTTTTCGCGGTCCGAGAACACCAATATAGGGAGCATTAGATTCCAGCGCAAAGCGCAAACAAGCCTGATCGCGTTCCAGATGATGATTCATGATGACCGTGAAAGTCCTCTTCCCCGGCCAGACCTTGTCCTCCAATTCTTCCGACCGAGCCAAAACAATCTCCGCCCCAGGGAAATTCTCTTCAGTGGCAAATGCCGAACGGGGATCCACCACCACCGTCCGAATTCCCAGATCTCCAGCAAATTTTGCGACAGGAATCGCATCATGACCCGCCCCGAATATCATCAGTTCCGGCGGGGGAATATTCACATCTATGAAAAGACTCGCTTCTCCACCTTCCGGCAACTCCACTGAATGGCTCTCAGACTTTGGATGCAACTTGCCTAATTTAATCGTCGCCGTTTGCTCTGCCAGATCATTGAGAAATTCAGAGCCGAGATTTCCAAGCGGCAAACCCTCTTCCGAAACAAAAAGTCGCGCCCCCGTTGTAAGT